>NZ_JBFBJK010000010.1:0-320785 GCF_040686095.1 Streptomyces sp. NPDC086554 | reverse complement strand
CCCCCCTTGTGTCAGAACACTACTTTTCCAAAGTAGGTCCCCCACCCCCCCTCCCAGCCTGTGATGCGTGACGGTCACCCCGGAAGATCCGGTCGGTAGACGCTTGACGAGACCGGCACCGACCCACGGACTGGCCGCGCACCCCTTCAGCGGGCAGCACTGCTACGAACTAGTCCGCACCCGGCCGCGAAGCCGGACGCCCCAAGGATCCGTCCCCGTGAGCCCCGTTTCGTGGCCGCCCGGTCAATTTGCTTCTTGCGGTGGAGGGGTGGGTGTCAAGGGTGGAGCGCAGCGGAATCGGCGCAGCCGACGCCCGAAGGGCGCCCTTGACTCCCGGCCCGGAATCGCCAACCTCGGGACAACCGGGCGGCCCCGGCGCCAACTCGACGCCGGGACAGCAAAGCCCCCCCGCTACCCCAGCAGGGCGCTCAGCGCTTGAGTATGAAGGTGAAGTCGCCGGAAAGCTTGCCGCTCAACCGGGCTGCCGAAACGAGCTTCCCCTCCGATATCAGGCGCTCGACCTCGGACCGCGAAAGACCGCAACCGTCAGCGATCAGTCGCATCGGCCGGACAGGGATCCGGGCCGCGAAGCGGACCGAGACGTCGATCACCTCGCGGTCCAGGTGATCCGTTCCGCCAGTGTCGAGACGCCAGGCGTTGCCCCAGTCGAGGGCGATGCGATTACGGCGACGTACGACCGGATCCTGGAGCAACTCAGCTGCCAGGCCTGGGTCGTTGTCGTGCATTCGGTCCAGCAACTCAGGTCGTACGGAGCGCACATGCATCCGCTCCAGGACCGTGAGCTTGGCGGTTTCCCCGCAAGCGCTGCAGAGCACGAGGAGCCAGGCGTCGAGGAGCTTGTGGTTTGCGTTGACGCGAAATTTGCCGTTTGGCCGGAAGCGCTCGGATGCGCAGGCGTGGCAACGGCGGAGGACGGTAGGCAGGCAGGTGGGCATGACCACCCAGCTATTGAGCACAGAAGTACACCGGTTTCAGTGAGAAGTCCGCAGCAAAAAGCAGCGCGGCGCATAAGCGCGACGCGCGACAAATCAGCACTCGGGAGGTCTCACGCGGTGTACAACGGAACGCCCTTGCCTAGACGACTTGGTTCGGCAGCAAGGTAGTGGCGCACAGCTGCGCCGATCCACTGGTTTTCGAGAAGGCGCGCTACGTAACCTGCGCGCCCGTCTCCTGCCAACGAACAGGCCCACACCCGGCATGGTGCAGTTGCCGTGCGAGCATGTGTGGCCATCGATCAGAACGCAGACGGTTGCCGAGGAGCCTTCGTGCGACACAACGTCGGATGGGCAGTACCCCTGGCGGCTCTGGCGCTGCTGACCGGGTGCGGGGATTCAGCGGGAGGCACCCATCCCTGCACCCTGATCGGCACGCCCGCCGGAATCCGGGTCGAGGTTCACCCGGAGCTGGCGAACAGCGTGGCCGAGGCGACCCTCACGGCGTGCTGGGACGGCACATGCCGGAAGCGCGCGCTGCAGTTGAGGGAGATTTCGCCGGAGGAGCCGGCAACTCCAGGGAACCCCGTGATGACCACGGAATCCGCTACCGCCATAGAAGGACCGGCAGCCAGGACCCCCCAGACCCCCCAGACCTCCGAACCGCCCATCTGGCCTGGCTTCGCTGCCGTACGTGACCTGCCGAAAAAGCCGATACGCGTCACGCTGGTATTCAAGAACCAGCGCGGAGATACCGTGCTCGACCGACAGATCAGCACCACCCCGAAGCCCACCTATCCCAACGGCCGCAACTGCTCGCCAGGCGGCCACCAGGCGCGCCTGACGGTCACGGAAGAGGGCTCGTTGAGCTCACGCTGATCACTTCAGGTCGTGTGTGAGGGGTGCGAGGCGGGTCATGGCCGTACGGCCGGTTCGTCGAACCTTCCGGATTTCACTCCAGCTATGAGAGTTGGCTCCGTCGCCGCCACCGGAGAATGAGGACTTCTGCCAGGTGATTGTCGTCGCCATGTCCGGGCCCCTCAGACTTCCTTGATCAACCGGTGAATGAGATCTCTCGACCCTACTTCGTCGAGTGCCGCACCCTGCACCTTCCTGAACAGGGCGCGATACCGGCCAAGCACTCCAACCGGAGTTACGCATGCCCAGAACATGCAGTAGCAGCGGCCGTGGCGATGGCGGCGGCGAAGCCGAGAGCTTCGGTGAGCCGGCTGAGCCATGGGAATACACCCTCTACATCCCCCACGACCTCCGCGCCGTCACCATCGGCCGCCGCACCCGTGCGGCGTAGGCAAGGGCGAGCGCAATGGGGAGGTGGGCGGTATGGTCGATGGTATGGCAACCAAGAAGTACACGGTCACGCTGCCGGAAGAGCTGGCGGAGGAGATCCGGGGCGAGGTCGGCCCCGGCAGCTTCAGCGCGTACGTCACGCGGGCCATAGAGCGTCAGCGCGAGCGGGACCGGCTTGGCGAGCTGGTCGACTGGATGCAGGAGGAGGGCGGCGCGGTCACCGAGGAGGAGATGGCAGCGGCGGAGGCCGAACTCCGAGAGGCTGAGCGGCACTTCGCAGCGAACGAAGCCGGCGGCCGCGACGCCTCGGACCGCGGCGGCATGCCGCTGGCGGGCTGATGGGGATCGACTGTCTGGTGCTGGACAGTGAGGGCCTCTCGCGGGCAGCGCTTCGTGAGCGCGGGATGACGGGCCTGTTGACGGCCGCCCATGGGAAGGGCGTGCGCGTGGTGACCAGCTCGATGACCTTGATCGAGGCGTACCACGGTCAGGTCCGACGCCAGGCTTGGGCGTGGGTGATGTCCCGCATCGTTGTGGAGCCTGTGACGCGGGAAGTCGCGGACACTGCGATCGCGCTGCTGGCGGAGACGGGGCTGCACGGCCACAAGTACGCGATCGACGCGGCGCTGGCGGTGGTCGCGGGGCGGCAGCCGGGGAATGTTGTGCTGTACGCGTCGGACGAGGACGACATGCGGAAGCTGTGTTCGGGGGGCGTGCTGATCAGAGCGCTCTGACGGGGTGCGGGGCGATGCGTAAGCGGGGCTGAATAGTGCTCTCGGCCTCGCTTACGCCCTGGCTCGTCAGCCCGCGTGCTCGTCCAGCGGTGCGATGCCCGCGTGGTTCTCCTGCGGGGTGACCGGGATGTGGCCGTCGCCGGCGAACGCCGGGGCCGACGCCCCGTCTGCGGCGGCAGCCGCGATCGCGACCGTCTCCCCTCAAGACATGCGTCGGCCGCGGTGGCTCCCCCTCCGCGCCACCGCGGCCGATCGGTCCCCCGTCGGGATGTGAGACTTGGGTTAGTCCTGCGGCGGGGCGGGGATGTGGCCGTCGCCCATCGTGGTGATCTCGCCGTCCTTCGGCGGGGCGGGGATGTGCCCGTCGCCCTTCGTAGTGATCTTGCCGTCCTTCGGCGGGGCGGGAATGTGGCCGTCCCCCATCGTGGTGATCTCTTCGTTCTTCTTTGCGTCGCTCATAGTGGAGAACTCCTATGGGTTTGACGGTTCGCTGGGGCAAAGCGCCCGTTCAGCAACTCCCCCGAGGGTCGCTGAACGGGCGCTTCAGGGCCGATCACTCTAGCGGTGGGGCCCGCGCGACCCGTCTGCCCCCCGACGCGACGGATCGATGCTTAGAGAGTGGCAGCAGCCCATAAACGTTCGATGAACGCCTCAGGCGGGCGAGTCAGGCTGCCGCGATCGGGGCCAGAAGCCGACGTACCTCGTCTGCCTCTGGCGCCTCTGAACCTTCATGAATGGCCAAGGCTTCCTGCCAGCAGGCGCGCGCACGGTCAAGCTGTCCCAGGTTGTTGAGCGACCTGCCAAGAAGGGTCAGAACGTTGGCGCGCATCCAGTCTCCGCCGACACAGCCGATGCTGAGCGCCTGCTCTGCGTGCTGGGCGGCCTGGGTCGAGTGACGGGCCGAGAGGTGAACCTGGGCTATGCGGAAATGAGTGGTCCCTTCCCACAAGCGCTGCCGGTTCTCCATGAACATCTGCAGTGCGTCAGTGAGCTGGTCCAGAGCTTCCGAATGACGACCCACATGGTTGAGAGCGATAGCCAGGGCGCACTTGGCGTTGGCAAGACGGAAGGTAAGTCCGAGATCGTCGTATATCGCCATGCCTTGGCGGGCGAGGTCAATCGCCGTGGACGTACGCCCCATTGTGACGAGCACACGGGACAAGTTGCACAAGGCGCTGGCCTCACCGGCTCGGTTGGCGTCGGAGCGAAACTCCTCGATCGCCTTGAGGAGGTAGGACTCGCTGGCGCCATGGTTGTTGACGCAGTAGGCGGTGATTCCCTGCTCGTTCGGTGCGTTCCCGCAGGTCCAGGGGTCACCTGACATTTCGCCGAGCTCTGAGGCGCGCTCCAGCTCAGTTGAAGCCGAATCGAAGTGGCCAACCTTGCTCAGGACCTGGGCAAGTGTCACCCGAGCCCGCCCCTCAGCATGCGCATCCCCCACGGCCGCAGCCACATCCCGCGCAGCCGAAGTCGCCAGCTCATACCGGAGCGAACTCGCCCCCGACTCCGCCAAGTCCTTGGAAGCCAGCAGCAGATCAACCGCCCGCCGCAGTGTCCCCTCGCCCAGCGACTGCTGCACACACGCCAAAATGCAAGCCGCCTCCGAGTGCAGCCAGTCCAGCGCCTTCGCGTCGTCGCTGAAGTCCTGGCCCACATGCTCGGTCACTTCGAGGTGGTCCACGGTCCGGTCCCCCGGCCGCTCAATCGCATAGACCCGAGCCGCCGAAGCCAAGTAGAAGTCCAACAGCCGCGACATGGCCGCATCCCGCTCGCTCGGCGGCTGCTCGTCCCGCTCCGCGCACGCACGCGCGTAGAGGCGGACCAGGTCGTGGTACCGGTACCGGCCCGGAGCCGCCGACTCGACCAAGGACGTGTCGACTAGGGACTCCAGCAGGTCCTCCGTCTCCTCCACCGGCAGGTCGAGTACCGCAGCCGCGGCCGCCAGCGACAGGTCAGGCCCGTCCGCAAGCCCCAGCAACCGGAACGCCCGCGCCTGCGCCGGCTCCAGTTGGCCGTAGCCCAGTTCGAACGTCGCCTTCACCGCCAGGTCGCCCGCCTGGAGTTCGTCCAGTCGGCGCCGCTCGTCCGCCAGCTTGGCGGCGAGCGTAGAGACCGTCCAAGTACGACGTGCCGCCAGGCGAGAAGCGGCGATGCGGATCGCCAGCGGCAGGAAGCCGCACGCCGCCACCACGTCCAGCGCGGCCTTCCGCTCCGACTGGACCCGCTCCTCGCCCACGATTCGGGTGAAGAGGAGCAGGGCCTCCTCCGGGGACATCACGTCCAGGTCCACCAAGTGCGCGCCCGCCAGGTCCACCATCCGGATACGGCTCGTCACCAGCGCCGCGCAGCCCTCCATGCCCGGAAGGAGCGGTCTCACCTGGGCCGCGTCCCGCGCGTTGTCCAGGACCACCAGGACCCTGCGGCCGTCCAGGACCGAGCGGTACAGCGCCGAACGTTCCTCGAGTGAATCCGGGATCGCCGAGTCGGCAGTGCCCAGGGCCCGGAGGAAGGCGCCGAGGACTGTCTCCGGCTCCGCCGCACGAGCCCCCGCCCCTTGCAGGTCCACGTACAGCTGGCCGTCCGGGAAGTGCGTGCGCGTCACGTGGGCGACATGGACCGCCAAGGTCGTCTTGCCCACGCCCCCGATTCCCGCCAGCGCCGAGACCGCCATCACCCGGCCCTCTGCCGAGGAGAGGATCTCACTCAGTTCGGAGACGAACGAAGCCCGGCCCGTGAAGTCTGGCACCGTCGCCGGGAGTTGGGCCGGGCGGACTACCGCCGCCGCCGGCTCCGGCACCGCCGCCGACGGTTCCGCCAGGGCCGGGTCCACCTGGAGGATGCGTTGCTGCAGCTCCTTCAGGCCGGGGCGGGGGTCCACCCCCAGTTCGTCCGCCAGCAGGCGCCGCGTGTCCGCGTACACCGCCAGCGCCTCCGCCTGGCGCCCGCTGCGGTACAGCGCCAGCATCAGCAGCTCGCGCAACCGCTCCCGCAGGGGGTGCGCCGCCGTCAGGGCTGTCAGCTCGGACACCGACTCCGCGTGGCAGCCGACCTCCAGGTCCATGTCCAGGCGGGATTCCAGGAGTTGGAGCCGCCATTCCTCCAGGCGTGCGCGCTGGGTTTCGGCGTACGGGCCCGGCACATTCGCCAGAGGTTCGCCGTCCCACAGGCTCAGGGCCTTGTTCACCAGCGTGCGGGCCTGGCACAGGTCGGCCACGCCGCGTGCCTTCTCGGCCTCCGCCCACAGGTCCTCGGCGAGGGTGAGGTCGAGGGCGCCTTCGGCGACCACTACCGCGTAGCCGCCCGCCTCGCTAATCAGGACGCCCGGCGGCAGCACCTTGCGCAGACGTGAGGCGTACGTACGGACCGCCGCAAGCGCCTGCGACGGCGGGTCGTCGCCCCATACCGCGTCGATCAGCTCCGATGCCGTGGCCGTGCGGCCGTCGCGCATGAGGAGGGCCGCGAGCAGGGCGCGCTGTTGCGGCGAGCCCATGGAGAGCTGCTCGGCGCCGAGCCATGCGCGTACAGGCCCGAGCACGCTGAACCGCGACGCCCGTTCGACCTCGGGGGTGCTCCCCGGGGCCGGACGCCGCTGCTCCGGTACTCGCGGTACACCGTCCATCGCTCCCCCTGCTGCCCTGCCGTGACCGGCCGTCGCCGTGCCTGGTCGTGCCTGGTTGTGCGTTGCGGGGCTGCCCTACCCGCGATTGCCGTTCGCCTATCCGTTCATGGTTCTTGCTCCCCGCCAGTTTGCCTTGTTCACGGCGGATACGTCAGCTCCGCGAGGCGGCTCTCACAGGGTCCTCGCACGAGCGGCCGAGCATTCGTCGGCGTACAGAGAGCCGCAAGAGAGCTCGCAAGGGAGCTGACGGGTCGTCAGATCGGCGCTACCGTGGACGACATGGACACCACTGAGACCCTTCCGACGTTCCCGAGGATCATCTCGGTGGACGACCACACCGTTGAGCCCGCCCATGTCTGGCGGGACCGTCTCCCGGCGAAGTACCAGGACAGCGGGCCGCGCATCGTCCGTGCGCCTCTGAAGGAAATGACCTTTATGGGCGGCAAGTTCGCCCCGGTGATGGGGGTGAAGGGGGACGAAGGGCCCATCGGTGACTGGTGGGTCTATGAAGACCTGCACCGGCCGCTCACCCGGCTCGACACCGCCGTCGGGTACGACCGTGACGAGATCAAGCTTGAGGTGATTACGTACGAGCAGATGCGGCCGGGGTCCTTCAGCGTCCCGGAGCGCCTCGCCGACATGGACGTCAATCACGTCCAGTCCGCCCTCTGTTTCCCCACGTTTCCCCGTTTCTGCGGGCAGACTTTCACCGAGGCCAAGGACCGCGAGCTCGGGCTGCTCGGCGTGCGCGCGTACAACGACTGGATGGTGGAGGAGTGGTGCGGGCCAGAGGCGCACGGCCGTCTGATTCCTCTCACCCTCATTCCGCTCTGGGACGCCGAGCTCGCCGCCGCCGAGGTGCGAAGGAACGCGGCGCGCGGCGTGCGTGCGGTCGCGTTCTCCGAGATACCGCCCCATCTGGGGCTTCCCTCCATCCACACCGACGAGTGGGACCCCTTCCTGCGGGCCTGCGACGAGACCGGCACCGTCATCGCCATGCACATCGGGTCGAGCAGCAAGATGCCGAGTACGTCGGCGGACGCGCCGCCCGCCGTGGGGTCGACCATCACCTTCGCCAACTGCTGTTTCTCGATGGTGGATTGGCTGATGAGCGGGAAGTTCGAGCGCTTCCCGAATCTCAAGATCATGTATGCGGAGGGGCAGATCGGGTGGATTCCGTACATCCTTGAGCGTGCGGATGTGGTCTGGGAGGAGAACCGGGGGTGGGGCGGGGTCGCCGACAAGGTGTACCGGCCGCCGTCCGAGCTGTTCACGGAGCATGTGTACGGGTGCTTCTTCGATGATGCCTTCGGGCTGAAGAACCTCGACTCGATCGGGGTCGGGAATGTGCTCTACGAGACCGACTATCCGCATTCCGACTCGACCTGGCCCAAGTCCCGGGAGGTGGGGGAGTCGCAGATGGGGCACCTCGCGCCCGACGTCGTCGACCGGATCGTGCGGGGCAACGCCATCGACCTGCTGGGGCTCACGAGTGAAGGGCTGTGGGTCGCCGGGGCGTGATGTCGAGGGGGGGGAGGGAGGGTCCGGGGTTCCGTGAGCGGGAGCCCGGGCCCTCTTCCTTGCCCCACCCCTTGCCCTTCTTCTTGCCTCACCCCTTGCCTGACGGTCCGTCAGCTACGACGATGTGTGCGTGTCGTCGGATATGACGGATCGTCAGATCTAGATGGGTGGGTGGGCTTCTCATGGCGCTGGGCTTTCCGCAAGGGCGACTCGTGTACGGGATGCAGCTCCCGATCCAGTCGCAGAGCGCTATCTACGCGGAGGCGTGGGAGGCGGATGCCACGATCGAAGATCTCGCGGAGATCGCCCGCGTCGCTGATCGCAGTGGCTTTGCGTATATCGCCAGTTGTGATCACGTGGCCATTCCGCGGCGGCTCGCGGAGGCCATGAGCACCATCTGGTACGACCCCGTGGCCACGCTCTCCTTCCTCGCCGGGATCACCGAGAACGTACGGCTGATGAGTCACGTCGCCGTCGTGGGCCTGAGGCATCCCCTCATCAGCGCCAAGCAGTACGCCACCCTCGACCGGCTCAGCGGCGGGCGGCTCGTCCTCGGGGTGGGGGCCGGGCACGTGCGGGAGGAGTTCGAGGCGGTCGGGGCCGACTTCGAGCGGCGCGGGCCCGTTCTCGACGAGACCATCGATGCCTTGAAGGCCGCCCTGGGGCCCGAGGAATTTCCCGAACACCATGGTGAGTACTACGACTTCGAGGGGCTCGGGCAGCAGCCGCGGCCCGTGCAGCCGCGTGTGCCGATCTGGGTCGGCGGCTCGTCGCCCGCCGCCGTGCGCAGGGCCGCCGTGCGGGGCGACGGGTGGCTGCCGCAGGGCGATCCGCGCGACAAGCTGCCCGCGCAGATCGCCAAGCTCAGGCGGCTGCGGGAAGAGGCGGGGGTGCGGGATCCGATCACGGTCGGGGCCATCGCCGAGCCGCTGTACGTGGGCGAGCCCGCCTGGTCCGTGGGGCGGCGCACGCTCAGCGGGAAGCCGGATGCCATTGCGGATTCGCTGCGTGCGTACGGGGCGATGGGCGTTCAGCAGATACAGGTGCGGTTCCGGAGCAGGAGCCGTAGTGAACTCACCGATCAGATGGCGGCGTTCGCCGCCGAAGTCGCTCCGCATCTCAACTGAGAACCCGACCGAGGAGACTGGCATGGGCAAGCTGGACGGGCGCGTCGTCATCGTCACCGGTGCGGCACGCGGACAGGGCGAGCAGGAGGCCCGGCTCTTCGCCGCCGAGGGGGCGAAGGTCGTCATCGGGGACGTGCTCGACGACCAAGGAGAGGCGCTTGCCAAGGAGTTGGGCGAGGAGTCGGCCCGGTACGTGCATCTCGACGTCAGTCAGGAGGCCGACTGGCAGTCCGCCGTGGGCGCCGCCAAGGACGCGTTCGGGAAGATCGACGGGCTCGTCAACAACGCCGGGATCCTGCGGTTCAACGAGCTGGTCAGCACGCCGCTGGAGGAATTCCAGCAGGTGATCCAGGTCAACCAGATCGGCTGCTTCCTCGGCATCCGCACCGTCGCTCCCGAGATCGGGGCGGCCGGCGGCGGCACCATCGTGAACACCGCCTCGTACACGGCGATGACCGGCATGGCCTATGTCGGCGCGTACGCCGCCACCAAGCACGCCATCCTCGGGCTCACCCGCGTCGCGGCCATGGAGCTCGCGGGCCAGGGCATCCGCGTCAACGCCGTCTGCCCGGGCGCCGTCGACACCCCGATGACCAACCCGGCACAGCTCGACCCCACCGCCGATCCGACCGAGGCGCGGGAGGCCGTCGCCGAGCTCTACAAGAAGCTCGTGCCGCTCGGGCGGATCGGGAAGCCCGAGGAGGTGGCCGCGCTCGCGCTCTTCCTGACGGGGGACGACTCGGCGTACATCACCGGGCAGCCGTTCGTCATCGACGGCGGATGGCTGGCGGGGGTGAGCATTGTCTGACGATGCGTCAGTGCGAGGCCGTCGCGGGTATTGACGGTCCGTGCGGCCGGTGGAACAGTCGACCCATCAAGATCTGACGGTGCGTCAGAAACTCACGAGGATGGTGAACCTCCTTGGAATTCGGTCTCTTTGTACAGGGATACGTGCCCGCCAAGCGGGCCAAGGTCGACCCCGAAGCCGAGCACAAGGCGCTCATCGAGGAGACCGAGTACGTCATCCAGGCGGACAAGTCCGGGTTCAAGTACGCCTGGGCGTCCGAGCACCACTTCCTGGAGGAGTACTCGCACCTCTCCGCCAATGACGTCTTCCTCGGTTATCTCGCCCACGCGACCGACCGCATCCACCTGGGCTCCGGCATCTTCAACCCGCTGGCCCCGGTGAACCACCCGGTCAAGGTCGCCGAGAAGGTCGCCATGCTCGACCATCTCTCCGAAGGGCGCTTCGAGTTCGGGTCGGGGCGGGGTGCGGGATCGCACGAGATATTGGGGTTCATGCCGGGGATCACCGACATGAACCACACCAAGGAACTCTGGGAAGAGACCATCGCCGAGTTCCCCAAGATGTGGCTCCAGGACGAGTACGTCGGCTTCCAGGGCAAACACTGGTCCCTGCCGCCGCGGAAGGTGCTTCCCAAGCCTTACGGGAAGTCCCACCCTGCTATGTGGTACGCCGCCGGGTCCCCCCCTTCGTATGCGATGGCAGGCAAGAAGGGACTCGGGGTACTGGGCTTCAGCGTGCAGAAGGTCTCCGACATGGAGTGGGTCCTCGAGTCGTACAAGACGGCCGTGAAGGACGCCGAGCCGGTCGGCGCCTTCGTCAACGACAACGTCATGGTGACGTCGACCGCGATCTGTGCGGAGACGCACAAGAAGGCTGTCGAGATCGCGGTGAGCGGGGGGCTCAACTACCTGCAGTCGCTGCTCTTCCGGTACCACGACACCTTCCCGCGGCCCGAGGGCATCCCTCAGTGGCCCGAGCTGCTTCCCGAGTACAGCGAGGAGATCATCGAGCTGCTCATCGCCGAGGAGCTGATGATCTGCGGCGACCCGGACGAGGTGCTCACGCAGTGCAAGCGGTGGGAGCAGGCCGGGGCCGATCAGCTGTCCTTCGGGCTGCCGATCGGCATCTCGCCGGAGGACACGAAGAACACGATCAAGCTGATCGGTGAGCATGTGATCCCGAAGATCGATACGGATCCCGTTCACCGGACTACGCGTATGCGGGGTGCCTCCGGCGGTTGAGCCGGGGTTTGAGCTGCCCCGGCCTTCCCTTCCCGGACGGAGGCCGGGGTACCCCCTCTTCGCCCTTCGGGCGTGTCCTCAAGCGCCGGACGGGCTATTTCCCGCCCACCCACCCGTTCTGGACGTGTCATCTCGCACCCAAAAGGCACAGAACTCACCCGCCCCAAAAGGAGGGCCCTCCCGCATGCTTGACCACCTCATCAAGGGCGCGACCGTCGTCGACGGGACCGGAGCCCCCGCACGCGTCGCCGATGTCGGTATCCGGGACGGGCGGATCGCGCTCATCGCCGATGCCGGCACCGTCACCGAAGAGGCACGGACCAGCGAAGACGCCCAGGGGCGAGTCCTCGCGCCCGGGTTCGTCGATCCGCATACGCACTACGACGCCCAGCTGTTCTGGGATCCGTACGCCACCCCCTCCCTCAACCACGGCGTCACCACCGTCGCCGGTGGCAACTGCGGCTTCACGCTTGCTCCGTTGAACCCGGACCGCCCCGAAGACGCCGACTACACGCGGCGGATGATGTCCAAGGTCGAGGGCATGTCGCTCGTCGCGCTCGAAGAGGGCGCGCCCTGGTCGTGGAGCTCGTTCGGGGAGTATCTCGACGCCCTGGAAGGGCGCGTCGCCGTCAACGCCGGGTTCATGGTGGGGCATTGCGCCCTTCGGCGGTACGTGATGGGGGCGGACGCGGTGGGCGGCCAGCCGACCCCCGCACAGCTGGAGGAGATGCTGAGCCTCTTCCATGACGCCATGGACGCCGGTGCCTGGGGGCTCTCCACCACCCAGTCCTCCACCCACTCGGACGGCGACGGGCAGCCGGTGGCCTCCCGGCACGCGAAGCCCGACGAGCTGCTCGCGCTCAGCCGGGCCGTCGCCGAGCACGAGGGAACGCAGCTCGAAGCCATCGTCGCGGGGTGTCTGGACCAGTTCAGCGACGACGAGATCGACCTCTTCGTCGACATGAGCGCTGCCGCCGGGCGGCCGCTCAACTGGAACGTCCTCACCATCGACTCCGCCGTGCCCGAGCGCGTGCCGCGCCAGCTGATCCCCAGCGAGCGCGCCCGCAAGGCAGGCGGCCGGATCGTCGCCCTCACCATGCCGATCCTCACGCCCATGAACATGTCCCTCGGCACCTTCTGCGCCCTGAATCTGATCCCCGGGTGGGGGGATGTCCTGGGCCTGGCCGTCCCCGAGCGGATCGCCAAGCTGCGCGACCCGGACGTCAGGGCCGAGATGCTGCGGCGCGCCGACAGCAAGGAGGCCGGGGTCTTCCGGCGGCTCGCGCACTTCGACCGGTACGTCATCGGGGACACGTACTCCAAGGAGAACGAGGGGCTGACGGGGCGGGTCGTCCGGGACATCGCCGCCGAGCGCGGGCAGGAGGCCTTCGAGTGCCTCGTCGAGATCTGCGCCAACGACGATCTTCGTACGGTCCTGTGGCCCATGCCGTCCGACAACGACCCCGACTCGTGGGCCCTGCGCCAGGAGGCCTGGCAGCACGAGGACGTCATGCTGGGCGGCTCCGACGCGGGCGCGCACCTGGACCGGATGTGCGGCGCCCCGTACACGACGCGGTTCATCGGGGACTGTCTGCGGGGCCGGAAGCTGGTCGGCCTGGAGCAGGCAGTCAAGATGCTCACCGACGACCCCGCGCAGCTCTTCGGGCTGCGGGAGAGGGGTCGCATCCAGGAAGGCTTCCACGCCGACCTCGTCCTCTTCGACCCCGAGCGCATCGACGCGGGCAAGGCGACCCTGGTGCACGACCTGCCGGGTGACAGCCCGCGCCTCGACTCGAAGGCGATCGGGATCAATGCGGTGTGGGTCAACGGCGTCGAGACCATCCGCGAGGACCGGGTGACGGGCGCGACCCCCGGCACGGTGCTCCGGTCGGGCCGGGACACCAGGACAGTGAGCACCAAGTGACGACCTCCGAACTCCCCCGCGAGCAGCGGCTGTTCATCGGTGGGGAGTGGACCGAGCCGGACGGCGGCCACTACGAGGTCATCAACCCGGCGACCGAGGGCGTCGTCGGCCTCGCCCCCGAAGCGAGCCGCGCGCAGGTCCACCAGGCGGCGACCGCCGCACGCGAAGCCTTCGCCACCTGGTCGCGCACGACACCCGAGGAGCGGGCCTCGGTCCTCGACCGCGCCGCCGCGATCATGCAGCGCGATTTCGATTCGTACGCCGAACTCGCCCGGGCCGAGAGCGGCGCGACGACCGGGACGGCGCGCGGGATGCAGGTCGCGGTGTCGGTGGCGCGCTTCAAGCGGTACGCGAGGGGCGCGCTGGAGCCGGTCGAGACGGCTCTTCCCCCGCAGATCAGCGAGGCGGGCCCGATGGGCAGGGCGGGCGTCCTCGGGGCGCTCGCCGTGCGCCAGCCGGTGGGCGTCGTCACCTGCATCACCTCGTACAACAACCCCTGGGCCAATTCCGCGGGCAAGGTCGCGCCCGCCCTGGCCATGGGGAACACGGTCGTGGTGAAGCCCGCGCCGCAGGACCCGCTGTCGGTGTACCGGATGGCGGCCGCGCTGGAGGAGGCGGGTGCGCCGGCGGGCGTGGTGAACGTGGTGTCGGGTGCGCGCCCGGAAGTGGGCGAGGCGGCCGTCGACTCGCCGGACGTCGACATGGTCAGCTTCACCGGCTCGACCTCGGTCGGGCAGCGCATCGCCGAGGTGTGCGGCCGCGACATGAAGCGGCAGCTGATGGAGCTGGGCGGCAAGGGCGCGGCGCTCGTCTTCGAGGACGCGGACCTGGACTCGGCGGTGGCGGGGATAGGGACGACGTTCGCCTTCTACAGCGGACAGATCTGCACGGCCCCGACGCGGGTGATCGCGCACCGGTCGGTGTACGAGGACCTGATCGGGAGGCTGAAGAAGTACATCGGCTACATGAAGGTCGGCGATCCGCGGGAGAAGGGCACGATCGTCGGCCCGGTGATCTCGGGCGCGCACCGGGACCGCATCGAGTCGTACGTGGAGCTGGGCCGCAAGGAGGGCGCGCGGGTGGTGGCGGGCGGCGAGCGCCCGGCCGGTGCCGGTCTCGACCGGGGCTTCTATGTCGCGCCGACGCTGCTGGCGGACTGTACGAACGACATGCGGGTGGTGCGGGAGGAGATCTTCGGCCCGGTGGTCGTGGTGGTCCCCTTCGACGAGGAGGAGGAAGGCATCGCCCTCGCCAACGACAGCGACTACGGCCTCATCGACTACGTCTGGTCGGCGGACGTGGCCCGCGCCTTCCGGGTCGCACGGCGGCTGCGGGCGGGCGGGGTCGGCGTGAACACCATCGGGCGGAACATGGAGGCGCCGTTCGGGGGGTTCAAGAAGAGCGGGGTGGGCCGGGACGTGGGGTCGTACGCGCTGCACGCGTACAGCGAGCTGCAGTCGATCGTCTGGCCGGGGTGAGTGTCGGTGAGTGCCGGTGAGTGTCCCGGAAGAAGTCCGTTATGTGAAGTGTGAGAAGCGGCTCGGGAAAATTTTGAATCCACCCAAAACGGACAGTGCTGCGGTTCCCGCATGCCGGACGGTTTGAGTTTTGCCTGGCAATGAATAACCATTCATGCCAAGCGATCAAGTAATCGATGGCGTTCTCTGCGTCCGCCCCGTGGATTGCAAGCCCCAAGATCCGGACTTCATCCCTCCGGATGTGGAAACCGCAGGACTTAACGTCCTGTTCATGAGCCAGCTGGACGTACGGCCCCAGGCCGGAGACACGGTAAGCGGCGCCCCCGACGGGGGCGTACGCGCCAAAGGCCTGGGCGGGAACTCCGTCGGCCTCATGGGCAGCGCCGTCATCGGCATCTCGACCGTCGCCCCCGTCTACTGCCTGACCTCGACCCTCGGCTCCACAGCCGGCGAGGTCGGTCCGGCCATGCCCGCGGTCTTCCTCGCGGGCTTCCTGCCGATGCTCCTGGTGGCCTTCGCCTACCGCGAGCTCAACAAGGCCATGCCCGACTGCGGCACGTCCTTCACCTGGACCGTCAAGGCCTTCGGCCCGCGGATCGGCTGGATGTGCGGCTGGGGCCTGGTCATCGCGACGATCATCGTCCTGTCCAACCTGGCAGGCGTCGCGACCTCCTACTTCTGGCTCCTGGCAGGCGAGATCACCAGCAGCGGCTCCGTCGCCGCCCTGGACGACAACAAGGCCGTCCACATCGTCACGTGCCTGGCCCTGATCGCGGCGGCGACCGCTATCAGCTATCGCGGGATGACGGCTACCAAGGGCGTGCAGTACGCGCTGGTCGGCCTGCAGCTGGTGGTGCTCGCGATCTTCGTGGTGATGGCGTTCCAGAAGGCGGGCAGCGCAGAGTTCCCCCTGTCGCAGGACTTCTCCTGGTCGTGGCTGAACCCGTTCGCGGTGAAGTCGTTCTCCTCCTTCACCGCGGGCCTCTCGCTCGCGATCTTCATCTACTGGGGCTGGGACGCGTGCCTGGCCGCCAACGAGGAGACGACCGGCAGCGACAAGACCCCCGGCCGCGCCGCACTCATCGCGATGGTCGTCCTCGTCGGCTCCTACCTCGCGACCGCTGTCGCCGCGCAGATGGTGGTGGGCTCGGGCACCAAGGGCCTCGGCCTCGCCAACCCCGACACCTCCGACAACGTCTTCGCCGTGCTTGCGGGCCCGGTGATGGGTCCGACGCTCGGCATCCTGCTCTTCGTCGCGGTGCTCGCGTCGGCGGCGGCAAGCCTGCAGACGACGTTCATCCCGGTGGCCCGCACGGTCCTGGCGATGTCCGCGTACGAGGCGCTCCCGAAGTCGTACGCGCGCGTCCACCCGCGCTTCAAGACTCCTGGCCGCGCGACGGTCATGGCGGGCATCGCGACCGCCGTCTTCTACACGGTGATGACCCTGGTCTCCGAGCATGTCCTGGTCGACACGATCTACGCGCTCGGCCTCATGATCTGCTTCTACTACGCGCTGACGGCCTTCGCCTGTGTGTGGTACTTCCGCCGTGAACTTCTCGGCTCCGTGCGCGGCTTCGTCTTCAAGGGCCTGCTCCCGGCCCTCGGCGGCATCCTCCTGACCGGCGTCTTCACCAAGACCCTGATCGACATGTGGAACCCGGACTACGGCAGCGGCTCCTCGGTCTTCGGCGTCGGCTCGGTCTTCGTGATCGGCGTGGGTCTGCTGCTCCTCGGCGTGGTGATCATGCTGGCGATGGGCCGCAAGAGCCCGGCCTTCTTCCGGGGCGAGGTACTGAAGCGCGACACCCCGGCGCTGGCCGTCGCGGACTGACCCTCAGCCCGCGAGTAGCCCCCGCAGCGACGCCTTCAGGTTGGTGATGAAGGCGTCGCGGTGTTCCTGGGGGACGAGGTCCAGGGACAGGTACGGGTTGAGGTCCTCCAGTTCGACCAGGAGGAGGGTGCCCTCGGGGGTGCGGCAGGCGTCCACGCGTTGGATGCCGTGGTCGATCGTGTTCCAGTAGATGAAGCGCTGGGCGAAGGACAGGTCGGCGGGGGTGGGGCTGTAGGGCTCAAGGACCCAGCGGCGGTCGGGGTGCGGGGCGTACAGGGCGTACTGGAACGTGTCGTCGATGAAGTAGAACGACACCTCGTACGTGAAGTCGATGCGGGGCTGGATCAGTGCCGTGCCCTCGGTGTCGGTGCGGGACGGGAGTTCCTCGCGGGTGAGGAACTCCAGGCCTATCGAGTCCGCGCCCAGCTTGGGCTTGGTCACGTAGGTGTCGGTCCGGGGGAGGGCGTCCAGGTCCTTGGCGCTGTCGACCGTCGGGATGACCGGGAGGCCGGCTGCCGTCAGGTCCAGCAGGTACTGCTTGCCCGTCATGTCCGCCCTGCCGGTCAGCTGGTTGTAGACGCGAGTGCCGGACTCCAGGGCTTGTGCGCGGAACGCGTCGAAGGCTGACCGGTAGCTGAGGACCGGACCGCTGTTGCGGATCAGTACCGCGTCGTAAGCGTCCATCAGGGACTGTGCGTCCAGTGGGTGGCACAGCGCGATGTCGAAGTCCTCGCGGAGGTGGGAGGACAGGGCGATGTCCTCGTCGCAGTACCGGCGGCCCCGCGCCTCGTAGGCGAGATCGGTGACGAACAGGACGCGGGGCCTTGTGGGCGGCATGAGGGCAGCTCTCCTGGGTGCGGGCTCGGGGGCTCCCCGACTCTATGAGGGGGGAGGAGACCCCTTGATGAGGGGGGAGGAGACCCCTTCACGCCGCCCTGGGAGGCGCCCCTTCCCGCGGAGCGCTCAGCGGCCCAGGAAGATCGGGTTGGTGAACGCCGCCAGTGGGCCCGGCAGGCCCGGCACCACGGGTGCGTGGCGGACCTCCGCGCGTACGTATGCCGCGTACGACGCTGTCGTCTGCCACTGGGCGGTGCCCGTGCCGGATTCGGGGAGGGGCGGGGATGTGAAGAGGACGCCTTGGTCCGTCACGAAGCGGATGGTGCAGGCAGGGGTGCCCGTCACGTCGACGCGGATCGTGACCGGGGCGTCGCGGTCGACGGGGAGGCGTTCGCCGATGCCTGCCTGGCTGCCCTTGCCGCCCGTCGCCGTGAACTTCAGGGATACGTTCTTGGACTCGGCGATGTAGCTGTGGCCCGCGCGGATGCCTGCCTGGATCGCCTCGCGGGTCAGGTCGTCGGCGAGGACGACCGTCTGCGGGGTGCCGACCGGGTCGGGGTCGCGGTGGGCGTCGCTGTTGCCCATCGCGGGGAGCCACGGCTTGCGGCCGCGCACCGACGCGACGAGGGTGCTGTCCCAGTCGGCCAGGGAGACCTCGTCGTCCGGGGTGTACGCGCCGTTCCACACCTCCACCGCGTCCGCCTCGCCGAAGCCGAACTTCCAGTTGCAGCCCACGCAGGTGGCGTGCGGGTGGGCGGGGACGACCAGGCCGCCCGCGTGGCGGATCTCGCGCGCGTACGTGCCGAAGCGGTTGTCGCGGGCGCGGTAGCGCCAGTCGACGAACGTGCCGGGGTCCGTGCCGAGGGCGACCACGTGGCCGTTGCGGGTCGTCACCTCTTCGCCCAGCATGATGAGGAGATCGTTGCCCGCCTGGTCTGCCCAATGGGCGTGCGCCGAGTGCGTGTTGTGCTCGGAGGTGTTGATGAAGTCGAGGCCCGCGGCGCGCGCGAGTGCCGCGATCTCGGCCGGGGTGCGCCTGCCGTCGGAGTACCAGGAATGGAGGTGGCAGTCGCCGCGGTACCAGGCGCGGCCACGGCCCTTCGCGCGGTCCGGCGGGTAGACGGGCTTCGGCGTCTTGCCGGGCTCCCCGTACTTGAGCGTGATCGTCACCTCGTACGGGAGGCCCTGGGGGGCGACGGTGTAGGGGCCGAGCGCGATGCTCCAGGTGCCGGCCTTGACCGGTCCTGGGATGTAGCCGGGGGTCGCGTCGTCGGCACGGATGAAGAACTCCGTGCGTGCGCCGCCCGACCAGCCGCGGAAGCCCTTGCCGCCGAGCGCGGTGCCGCGCTGGTCGAAGACGCCGATGTCGAGCGCGTTGTTCTGGGTGCCCGCCGGGACCGTCGCCTTCTCGTACTTGTACGCGACGTGGATCTCCCGTACGCCGTCCGGGACTTCGACCGGCAGATACATGAAGTCGGGCGACCCGGTGGGCAGCGTGCCGCGCACCACCTTGGTCTCGTCGTCACTTCCGGATGCACGCCCTGCGGCGCTCGCGAAGCTCACACTGTTCAACGTAAGCGCGGCGGCGGCTCCCGTCACGAGGAGTCCACGCCGGTTCAGGGGCGTGTCGAGAGGTCTGTTGCGGTGGAGTTCGTCCTCGCACATGTGTCGGCTCCCCAGGGTGTCGGATGAGACTGCAGGGCAACCCTGGTATTCAGCCGTGAACTTCCCGGCAAGGGAAGGCAATTGACAGACTTACGGGTGGTGGCGCGTGGTGGCTGCCGTTGACGGCCGTTGACGGCCGTTGGCTCAGGCGCTCGCGCCCGCCTCCCGCAGCGCGGCCGCCGTTTCGTCGTGGGAGCCGTGCAGCGCCCAGTACAGCGGGGTGTTCCCCTTCCCGTGGTCCTCGCGGAGGTTGGGGTCGGCGCCGTGGGCGAGGAGTTCGCGGACGGCATCGGTGTATCCCCAGCAGGCGGCCCCGCACAGAGGCGTGCCCTGGTCGCCGTGGCCGCTCTCCGCGTCGGGGTCGGCGCCTGCCGCGAGGAGCGCGCGGACGATGGGGGCGTTGCCCTGGACGGAGGCGATGTAGAGGGGTGTCGTGCCGTCGGGGTCGGGGGTGCGGGGGTCGGCGCCGGCCCGCAGCAGCGTCTCCACCTCGCCGGGGAGGCCGAGGAGCGCGGCCAGGACCAGGCGTTTCGTCAGCTTCTTGCGGCGCCTTCTGTTCATGGGGGTCAGGTTAGGTCGGCGGGTCGGTTCGGGGCGTCTGATTTTCGGCTCCCCCGCGCGGCGGAGGCGCCGGGTGCGGAGTCGGCCCGTACGCCGATGTGGGGGGCGTGCCCGCGTCGCCAGCATGGGCCGCATGATGAAGCTGAGCGCACTGCCCGACGTGCCCCGGTGGGCCGCACTCGCCGCCCATGCCGTGCCGCTGGTCACGCTGCCGTCCGGCCTGTGGCGGGTCGCGCTGGCCGCGGGGCTCCCGGTGGCCAAGGATCCGTTCCCCGGCGGGTGGGCGACGGTGTACGTGCTGGGGCTCAGCGTCGTCTCGGAGTGCCTGGCCCTGCTGACCCTCGGCCTGGTGCGGGGGTGGGGCGAGGTCGTACCGGCGTGGGTGCCGCTGCTCGGCGGCCGCCGGGTGCGAACGATGGCGGCGGTGATTCCGGCGTCGCTGGGGGCGGCGGGGTTGCTGGGGCTCATGGCCTGGTCGTTCTACGCCCATTTCGCGGGCCTGGGCTCGGGGGCCACGGACAACCCGGTCCAGGAGGCGATCCTCGTCGCCTGCTACCTCCCGCTCCTCGCGTGGGCTCCGCTGCTGATCGCGGTGACGGTGGCGTATTACCGGCGGCGGACGGGAACGGGAACGGGAACAGGGCCGGGGAAGAAGGGCCTGCACACTGCTGAAGCCAAGAAACGCCGGGCCGCAGCCCGCAAGGAGAAGGTCAAGTCCTACGCAGCCAGGAGGCGGCTGAGCAGCGGCGCGGCGGCGACGGACGGCGGTCTCGACGACGGTCTGTTCCCGGCACCCGACGCACTGTTCTGACCCCGGACAAGCCTGCGCCCCGCCCTGGCTACAACCAGGTGCGGGGCACGGTCAGTTGAGGGTCAGTTCCCGGAGGCGTACGCGACGAAGTCCGTCCACGCTGTACCACCCACGGCGAACCGAGGGCCCTGCGTGTTCTTGGAGTCTCGGACGTAGATCGCGCCAGGGGTATGGGCGACCTCGACGCAGTCGGCTTCACTGCCGTTGCTGCTGTAGCTGCTCTTGCGCCATTCCAGTTCGGCGCCGCCCCCAGCGGAGACCTTGCGGTTCATGTTTCTCCCAGCAGTTGCTCGATGAAGGCCAGCGACTCTCTCGGGGTGAGAGCTTGGGCCCGGATCATGCCATACCTCAGTTCCAGGACCCGGAGCTGCTTCGGATCGTCCACCGGCCGCCCTGCGGCGACCCCTGGCGAGCGCCCCACCGCCGAGCCATCACGGAACTTCAGCATCTCGGTACTCCCGTCCACTCCGGCATGCTCTTCCCTGTCGGTCGGCATGACCTGAAGCGAGACAGCGCGCAACTGCCCGATTTCCAGCAAGCGTTCGAGCTGTCGACACAGAACCATTCTGCCTCCGAGCGGGCGCCGCAACGCCACCTCTTCCAGTACGAAACTGAGAGCAGGGGACGGGCGCCTGTCGAAAATCGCCTGCCGGGCCAGCCGACCCGCGACGGCTCCCTCGATCTGCGCTTCCTCGTATGCAGGCTGCCGCATCCCAAACAGCGCCCGCATGTATCCCTCGGTCTGCAACAGGCCATGGATGTCATGCGCGCCGTACCACTGCACATCAACGGCCCTGGCCTCCATCCGCGCCAGATCCCGAACCCTCTTCGGGTACCGCGCCTCCGCCACGTCGTCCCTCATCGCCGCGACGCAACCCCCCGCCCCCAACACCTCATCCGCCTTCTCCAGGTACTCCGGCCGAGGAATCCGCTTCCCCGACTCGACCTTGTAGACGATCCCCTCCCCGTATCCCATGTCCGCCGCGAACTCGGCCACCCGCATCCCGGCTGCCTCCCGCCGCGCCCTCAACTGCCGCCCCACGAAGGCAACGATCGCCGCGCCCTGTTCATCGTCCGGGTCGACCTCCCACCCCGGCTCCTCCGCCTCCCGCTCACTCACCGTCGCCGTATCCGAAACCGTCACCCGTTCCATCCGCCCACGCCTCCCGCCGCCTCGCCGAACTCCCCGCCACGTACCGTCAACGCCCGTACCCGTACGTCGGCCTGGACAGCCTGTACAGCCCTGGACAAAACCTGGACAGTCACCGTACGCAACCGACATGTCACTGGGCAGCGTAGAAGCCGAAGACCACGCTGAGTCACGTGAACCAAGAAGCCGCCGAACTCCCCCGCACCACACGCCACTTCAGCGTCCAGCTCTCCCCCACGCCCCGCGGAGCCCGCCTCGCGCGCCTCCTCGCGACCGAGCAACTCCGCTCCTGGGGGCTGCCGCTGGACCCCGCCCGCCAGATCGTCGCGGAGCTGTCCGCCAACGCCGCCGCCCACGGCCGCGTCCCCGGACGTGACTTCCGGCTCGCGCTCTACGCCGCCCCCGACACCCTCCGCATCGAGGTCACCGACACCCGCCCCGAACGGCTCCCGACACCCCAACTGCCATCCCCCGAGGCCGAGTCGGGGCGCGGTCTGCTGCTCGTAGAAGCACTGGCACACCGCTGGGGAGTGACCGAGGACCGCTTCCCCCGCAAGACGGTGTGGGCCGAGCTGAGCCTCACGCCACCGGAACCCGTCCCCTTGCGCTCCGGTGCCACGGGCGCCTTCCCCCAAAAGACGTGAGGGAGCAAGGACCCCTCCAAACCCAACCCCACGCGCCCGAGGCCTCCGCGCACCCCGCGTCCAGCCTCGCACCCCCGCTCACTCACGCGAGTGAACATCCCTGGCTCAGCTGGATTTCCGGGCCCCCAACTCCCTTACTCTCAGCCCCAACAGGCAAAACAACCGCAGACATGCGACGGCCCCCGCCGGGAGTGCAATCCCAAGGCGAGGGCCTGACCACCGAGGAAGAAGAGAGCTTCCCGATGGACACCCAAAACCCTAGCGCGCCCCCGCGCGCCCAGTCCGCCGTTGGCGGCAGTCAATCCCACGCACGAGCGACCCGGCGCCCCCTCAGCGGCCCCGCGGCACGTCGACGCCCCACCGCCACCCGCCCCTCCGGCGGCATCGCGCACGACAACACCCGCCACACCGCCCGCTTCACGGTGATCGGCAACCACCTCACCCAGCACCCGGAGCTCTCCCTCCTGGCGATCGGTATCGGCTGCCACATCCAGTCGCTGCCCGCCGGAGCCCGCGCCGACATCAAGACGCTCGCCGCCCGCTTCCCCGAGGGCACGACCCGTATCGCCGCCGCCCTGCGCGAACTGGAAGCCCACGGCTACCTGCGCCGCGAACGCGAACGCACCCCCGCCGGCCGCATCGTCACCCGCACGATCTCCTGCAACCAACCGCACGCCACCCCACGGCACACGCACGCCCCCACTGCGGCGCAGACCCGACCGCCCGAGACCAGCGAGCAGCACCCGGCCCCACACCCACCACCCCGCAAACAGCCCCGCCCCCTCCCCGCCGTACCGCACCCCACCTGCTCAGCCCCCACGCTCCTTCACCAAGCCACCGAGCTCCTCGCCGACCTCCGCCACCACGACCCCCGCCTCCTCCTCTCCACCCGCGACACCGCCCACCTCGCCCCCGGCGTCGCAGCCTGGCTGGAACGCGAGGTCGATCTCACCGCCGTACGCCACGCCCTCACCCACGAGCTACCACCCGAAGGGCCTCGCCGCCCCGCCGCCCTCCTCGCCCACCGCCTAACAGCTCTCCTCCCACCCCCGCCCCCGCCCCCGCTCCACGGCCCGCCGTCTCCCCGACACCCCCTCCAGAACTGCGACACCTGCGACCGTGCCTTCCGTGCTCCCGAACCAGGCCACTGCCACGACTGCCGCATCTCTTCATATGCCTGTTGACCAGAGGAAACACTCAACAATGTTCGCGTCTCATCACCCCGCGAGCCCCGGCCGACTAACCTGGCCAGGGCACTCCCGGGAGGAAACCATGAGCACGCAGGCCGACCACGGACACGAGCTGGTTCCTCGCCCCGAGCACACCCCGGAGGCTCTGCGCGCCGCCCTCGCCGTCGTCGCCCCCGCTCGCCTGCCGGAGATGCAGCGGACCAAGGACGAGGCCTTCGCCAAGGCCGTCGAGTGGCAGTCCCTCAGCCCGGTGCAGAGCTGGGTGCTTACCTGGGCCCGGGACATCGAGATCGCCCGCCGCCCCGACCTGTCCGCGCGGTACGCCCGCGCCGGTCGGGATCTGGAGCATGAGGACGCGGCCGTCGCCCATGAGGCACTGCGCGAGCTGAGCGCCGTACTGGACGAGGCCATGAAGGCAGTACGGACTTGAGCTGGAGCTGGGAGTACGCCTTCGCAGCGGAAGAAGCGGCCCGCACCGCGCCACCGGCCTTTCTCGCCGAGGTCGAGCGCAAAGCCGAGGAATTGGTCAGGGCGGCCGAGGCACTCTACGTACACGGCCGCAGTTACGAAGACGTCGACCCGAAGGGCGGCGACATTACCGTCCCTGGCGGGATGTTCCGGTACCAGATTGTCGTACGCAGCGAATGCGTCTACGTTGTACAAATGACGCACCTGAGCTTCTGAATCCTGATGCGATAAATCTCCCGCATGCCTGGAAACGGCGCATTCAATACTGCAACCATTCGCGGCAGCAAGGCTTGCTGTTAGCCTCCTGAGGCTTGATTTTGGTTGTCGGCTCTCGGGGGTTTGCGCGTGACGCTCATTATGGCGGCCGCTGCAATATACGGTGTGTTGCAATTGGCTTTGCTGGCGTCACCGGTGCGGTCCTTGAAACTCACCAGTCACTGACCGAGGCAATGGGGAGCGGCTCCTGCACCCTTGTCCCGGTGGTCGAGGAACTCGCGCAGATCGCGCCGCTGGTACTCGCCGGGGTGAACCTGAAGATCCGCTCCCAGCTGGGTTACGCCGACTTCGTCATCCTGGGCGCGGCGACCGGCGCCGGGCTCGGCCTCCTGGAGGTTCTGCTCTCGCACTTGCTGACGCCCAGCGGGCGTTTCCGCTGCCGGGCGGTGGGGGCTGGATGCTGTCGGGCGGGATCGGCAGCATCGGCAAGGGCTCCCCCTACATCCCCGACTGGTCGACCGTGCTGAGCACTTGGCTGCCGAACTCGTTGGGCACTCTGGACTTCAGCTTCACGGAGACGAGCCTGGGCATCAATCTGCACCTGGTCTGGGGAGCCGTCGACGGGCTGGGGGCGGCGCTGCTGTTGCGGGCCCGGGGCTGGCTGCTGCTGCTGGGCGTGCTGCCGCTGATGTACGCGGTCGGGCACCACGCGCTGTTCAATTACACCGGCGGCGGTTCGGGCGGCGCCGGGTGGGCCAAGACTCTGTTCAAGTTTCCCGACGCCGTCCTGGATTGGGCACGCTTGGTCTGCCTGGTGCTCGCCATGGGCCTGGACTACGCGGCGATACGCCGGGGCCGCGGCGCCATGCCCGCCATCCTGCTGGAGGCCGAACGTGAGGGCCGCACCGGTCTGGCCGCGCTGGGCGGGTTCGCGGCCTGGCGTGTGCCCTGGAGTCTGCTGATCGCGCTGCGCTTCGCCCGCATGCGCAGGTCCCTCTGCTACGCCGCCGGACGCGTTCCCCCTGACCGCCTGGAGAGCCTGCACGCCGCCGTCGCGAACACCGCGGCGCGGATGAACGCCTCCAACCACCAAGGCGCCTGGGAGACGGCCCGGGTGCGCAGCCTGCTCAAGTCGGCTCGCCGTCAGCGGCCTTGGCGCCGCCGCTGGCCGCTGGTGGTCATCCCGCTGATCCTGATGACGCCGTCGTTGCTCTTCCTCGGGGTGGGGCTCGTTCACGTCCACGAAGGGTCTCCAGGAGTGGTTCACCGACGGCAACGGTCCTCGGATCCTGCTGTGGTTCGGCATCGCGGCCCTGGCCTGGACGGTGCTGCAGCTGGTGCTCCTGCTGCGCGCCTGGCGCAAGGCGAGGCAGCAACCGCTGGCCGAGATCGTCGCGCTGATACGGCTGCGCGTGTGGGCGGCGGCGGGGTCGATCCTGACCGGGGGGCTGCTGCTGTTCGTCCACTATCGCCAGGGCGAGCCGTTGGACGGGGACGCCACCGGCCCGGCAGCGATGCTCCTGGCATTTCTGGAGGACCTTGAGCTGTATTTGGGGATCGCCTTCACCATCCTCGCGCTCTTCGGGCTCCTCATGCTCTTCCCGCCCGCCGGTCTTGCCTTGGCCGGCGGCGGAGTGGCCGCAGGCGCGGCGGGATCACTGGGAGCCGCCGAGGTCAGCGCCCTGGGAGTGTCCGGGGTCGTACTCATGGTGCAGGGGAGCCAGAGCAGCGGTGGCGGCGGCAGTACGCCATCACAATCCAGCGGCAGCGGAAAGGGGAGCGGGGCCCCACCGTGGCTGCGAGACCGCTGGAGGAAGGGTGACCAGTTCAACCGGGACAACTGGCACCGCTACCCCCAGAACGAGATCACCCTCGAAAACGGCAAGCGGCTGGACTCGTACCGCCCGGGTAAAGAGATCGTGTCGCGCAAGGCGCGATCTGAATTCCCGAAGCTCCCGAAGGGCTCAGCCAAGTGACCAGCTACTGGACCTACTGCGAGGAGTGGAACAACCTCTCTGAGGAGGCCATGGACCCTCTGACGCCGGAGCAGGCGCACGCGCGCCACACTTCAGGGGACCTGTACACCGCCGTCCTGTTCGCCGACGGCAACGCATCGCCTGAACTCCGCGTCGAGGTCCGCCTGGAGACCGGGTTCACGGCCGTCATCTTCATGGACAAGCTCGGACGCGATGAATTGCGCTACAGCTTCGCGGTGATGAACGGTGCTCTCTTCTTGAAGACGGTCAGGATCTACGACTACGGGGATTCCGAGGAGCGGGGCGGTTATGCCGACGCCTGGCGTATGGAGTCGTACGACTTCACGCCGGACGGGATCGCTGTTCAGGAGATCGAGGTCGGAGACGAAGTCTCCAGTGAGAGCCGCCGAAACATCGACATGGCCAGCAACTGGGAACCCTTCCCCCAGTTCGGTGCCTACGACTCTCTCATCCGACGTGAACGTTGATCGGCAGCGTCCACTGAGCGAACCCCGCCGGGGAACACGCTCACTCCGGGCGCACCACGAACGCCGTCACCCCGCGCATCCGCATCCCGGTGCCGCGCGACTCCACATCCCCGGTCACTGCGACCTCAAGCCTGTCGCGCCAAGCCTAGGTCGCCGGATCGATGTCCTCGGGGCGCAGTTGCACCCGGACGCGGCGGGACCGCCCGACGTCCTCGTGCAGGAAGCTTCCGGAAATCGTCGCTTCCCTGTTGTCCCGGTCCTCCGTGTGCAGCTTTGTGACGAACCCGTGCAGGATCGCCCCGGTCTCCCTTCCGAGGCGTTCTCGAAGATCCTTGGCTCCGGCCTCCAGAACCTCCACGTGGGTCTGCGTGATCGTGACAGGTGGGGACGACTGCTCCATCGGCACCTCGGAGCTTTCGCATGTGACTCACGTGACTGGGGTACGCGCGTGACCGGTGCTTGACCGGGTTGCGCCTCTGACCGGATAACGCATGTGACCGGGTATCGAACGTGCCCGAGTGACGGTCGTACCCGAGTCATCGGCGCAACCCAGTAAGAGACGTTCCCGAGTCACAAACATGCCCGAGTAGCCGGTCCCCCCCCACCCAACTGGAGCCCACCCATGCGAGTTGCCGCCACGATCTATCTCACCGACCAGACGATCAGCCCCACCGCCCTGGCCCGCGGCCTGGAGCAGCGGGGCTTCGCCGGGCTCTATCTCCCCGAGCACTCCCACATCCCCGTCGCCCGCGAAACCCCCTACCCCGGCGGTGAACTCCCGCCCGAATGTGCCCGCATGCTCAACCCCTTCGTCGCCCTCGCGCAGGCCGCCGCCGTCACCCGGTCCCTCTCCCTCGGCACGAACATCACGCTCGTCGGGCAGCACGACCCCATCGACCTCGCCAAACAGATCGCCACCCTCGACCATCTCTCCGGCGGCCGTTTCACCCTCGGCATCGGCTATGGCTGGAACCGTGAGGAGGCCGCCGACCACGGAGTTCACTGGCCCACCCGGCGCGCGCTCGTGCGGGACCGGATGGCGGTCATGCGGGCCCTTTGGGCGGATCAACCCACCACGTACGAGGGCGAGTTCGCGAGCGTACGCGCCAGCGAGGTCCACCCGAAGCCGCAACTCGCCCCCCGCGCCGGGAAGAACGGGCAGCTCCTGCACGGCCCCCGCACCCTCATCGGCGGCGCCGCCGGCCCCAAGCTCTTCGCGCACATCGCGGAGTACGCCGACGGCTGGCTGCCCATCGGCGGCGCGGGTCTGCGCGATTCGCTCCCGGCGCTCCGGCAGGCCTGGGCGGACGCGGGCCGCCCGCCCGGTGACCTGTACGTCGCCCTCTCGGCGGTCGAGCCCACCGAGGGCAAGCTCGCCCACTACGCCGACCTCGGCATCGACGAGGTCATCGTGCAGCTGCCCGCCCGCGGGGAGGCCGACGTACTGGAGGTCCTCGACGGATTCCAGCGATACGTGCACCTCACACCGGCCATTGGTAACCAGCACTGACCTGTAGCTGTTTCTGTCGGCGCCCGCTCGTATGCTCGGAGTCATGACCAACAGCGCGTCGCAGGACCAAGCACCTCAGGAGCCGGCCCGACCCACCGCCAACGCCATGCGCCGCGCCCTCAAGCGGGCCAGGGACGGCGTCGCGCTCGACATCGCGGAAGCCGCCGTGCTGCTCCAGGCGCGCGGCGACGACCTCAAGGACCTCGCCGCGTCCGCCGCGCGGGTGCGTGACGCGGGGCTCGCGGCGGCCGGGCGGCCCGGCGTCATCACGTACTCGAAGAGCGTCTTCATCCCGCTGACTCGCCTGTGCCGGGACAAGTGTCACTACTGCACGTTCGCGACCGTCCCCGGCAAGCTGCGGCGCGCGGGCCACGGGATGTTCATGTCTCCGGACGAGGTCCTGGACATCGCGCGGCGCGGTGCCGAACTGGGCTGCAAGGAAGCCCTGATCACCCTCGGCGACAAGCCCGAGGACCGCTGGCCCGAAGCGAAGGAGTGGCTGGAGGCGGAGGGGTACGACGACACGATCGCGTACGTCCGTGCCATCTCGATCCGCATCCTGGAGGAGACGGGTCTGCTGCCGCACCTCAACCCCGGTGTCATGACCTGGACGGACTTCCAGCGGCTCAAGCCCGTCGCGCCCAGCATGGGGATGATGCTTGAGACGACCGCCACCCGCCTCTGGTCCGAGCCCGGCATGCCGCACTACGGCTCGCCCGACAAGGAACCGGCCGTGCGCCTTCGGGTGTTGGAGGACGCGGGCCGGTCGTCCGTGCCGTTCACGAGCGGGCTGCTCATCGGGATCGGGGAGACGTACGAGGAGCGCGCGGATTCGCTGTTCGCGCTGCGGCGCGTGTCGCGCTCGTACCACGGCATCCAGGAACTGATCATCCAGAACTTCCGCGCCAAGCCGGACACGGCGATGCGCGGCATGCCGGACGCCGAGATGGACGACCTGGTCGCGACGGTCGCCGTGGCCCGGCACATCATGGGCCCGGCGGGCTGTATCCAGGCCCCGCCGAATCTGGTCGACGGGGAGTACGGGCGCCTGATCGGCGCGGGCATCGACGACTGGGGCGGGGTCTCCCCGGTCACGATCGACCATGTGAACCCCGAGAAGCCCTGGCCGCAGCTGGACGAGCTCGCCGAGCAGTCGGCTGCGGCGGGCTTCCGCCTGGAGGAACGGCTGTGTGTCTACCCGGAGTTCGTGCAGCGGGGTGAGCCGTGGCTCGACCCGCGGCTGCTTCCGCACGTGCGGGCGCTCGCCGACCCGGAGACGGGTCTGGCGCGTCCGGACGCGGTCGTTGAGGGCCACCCCTGGCAGGAACCCGATGAGGGATACGTGGCCTCATCCGGCCGCACCGACCTGCACCGCACCATCGACACGACGGGGCGCACGTCCGACCGGCGTGACGACTTCGACGAGGTGTACGGCGACTGGGACGCGCTGCGCGAGCAGGCCGCGCCCGGCATGGTCCCGTCCCGCATCGACGGCGATGTGCGGGCCGCTCTGAAGACGGCCGCCGACGACCCGACGCGCCTGACGGACGCACAGGCGCTGACCCTGCTGCACGCGGACGGGCCCGCGCTCGACGCGCTGTGCGGCATCGCGGACGACGTACGCAAGACGATGGTCGGCGACGACGTGACGTACATCGTCACCCGGAACATCAACTTCACGAACGTCTGCTACACGGGCTGCCGTTTCTGCGCCTTCGCCCAGCGCAGGACCGACGCGGACGCGTACACGCTCTCCCTTGACCAGGTCGCCGACCGTGCCCAGCAGGCCTGGGAGGTCGGCGCCACCGAGGTGTGCATGCAGGGCGGCATCCACCCGGACCTGCCCGGTACGGCGTACTTCGACATCGCGCGGGCCGTGAAGGAGCGCGTGCCGGGCATGCATGTGCACGCCTTCTCGCCGATGGAGGTCGTCAACGGCGCGACGCGGACGGGCCTTTCGATACGTGACTGGCTCACCGCAGCCAAGGAGGCGGGCCTGGACTCGATCCCCGGCACGGCCGCCGAGATCCTCGACGACGAGGTGCGCTGGGTCCTGACGAAGGGCAAGCTGCCGACGGCGACGTGGATCGAGGTGGTCAAGACGGCCCACGAGCTGGGCATCCGCTCCTCGTCCACGATGATGTACGGGCATGTGGACCAGCCGAGGCACTGGCTCGGGCACTTCCGCACGCTGGCAGCCATCCAGCAAGAGACCGGTGGCTTCACGGAGTTCGTCACGCTCCCCTTCATCCACACGAACGCGCCCGTGTATCTGGCGGGCATCGCGCGCCCAGGACCGACAAGACGCGACAACCGCGCGGTGATCGCGATGGCGAGGCTCCTGCTCCACCCGCACATCCCGAACATCCAGACCAGCTGGGTGAAGCTGGGCACGGAGGGCGCGGCGGAGATGCTGCGCTCGGGCGCGAACGACCTGGGCGGCACGCTGATGGAGGAGACCATCTCCCGGATGGCGGGCTCCAGTTACGGCTCGTACCGCTCGGTCAAGGACCTGGTCGCGATCGCGGAGGAGGCGGGACGCCCGGCCAAGCCGCGCACGACGCTGTACGGAGAGGTGCCGCAGGAGCGGCAGGAGGCGGCCGCCGCGTCGGACGGCCACCTCCCGGAGCTGCTTCCCGTCCTTGACTGAGGTCCAGCTAGGGGATCACTGGGCGAGCTGTCCGCCGAACTGGGCGCCGTCCTGCGCGGTGCCCAGCGAGGACGGGCTGAACGACGTGATGTTGGTCGTCGTCAGCCCGTTCTGGGAGCCGCGAAGGACCCAGGCCGCGCCCGAGTCCTTGACGGTGCCGTCCTCGGTGGGCGCGCCCACGGTCAGGTCGGCGCGGTTGTTGTTGTTCACGTCCGCGAGCAGGACGGCGGAGCCGAAGGCGTCGTCGCCCTCCGAGACGCCGGGGACGCCCGCGGTGGTCTGGTTGAAGGCCTGGGCGCCGGTGCCGGTCAGGCCGGTCGCGCTGCCCTTGAGGAGGACGACGGCGCCCGTGTCGCCCGCGGAGTCGATGTCCTCGCCGGGCACGCCGACGGCGATGTCCGGGTAGCCGTCGCCGGTGACGTCGCCGGCGGAGAGGGAGTAGCCGAACTGGTCGCCCTTGTCGCCCAGGTCCTCGTCGCCCTGCTCGCCCACGCCGGGGACGCCCGCGGTGTCCTGGGTGATCCGCTTGGTGCGGTCGGAGAGACCGGAGGCGGCCCCGTAGACGACCCGGACCGCGCCCGCGTCGTACTCCTGCATCTCGGAGACGTGGTCCACCTCGCGGGCCACCAGGTCGCCGTACCCGTCCTTGTCCACGTCGGCGATGACGCCGTCGACGGTGTACTTGCCGGTGGGCGTTGTGGCGCCCGTGAAGCCGTCCTTGCCGCCCTTCCACAGCTTCGAGGAGTGCTGCATCTCCTCGAAGGAGTGGCTGGTGACGAGGTCGTCCGCGCCGTCGCCCGTCATGTCGCCGACGATGATGTCGGCCGGGCCGTCGTCCTCGCCGATCTCCAGGAGCTTGGTGGAGGCGGGCTTCCCGTCGCGGGTGAACGGGCCGAAGCGGGTCTCCAGGCCGGATCTGCCGTTGGCGACGAGGTCGGCCTTGCCGTCGCCGTTGAAGTCGCCAGCCTTCAGGTCGAACGCGGAATCGCCGGGGAGTGCCGTGATCGCGCCGAGGCCGTTCGCGGAACCCCAGATCACGACGTCGGCGGGCTCGTCGTTCACGACGAGGTCGGTGTAACCGTCGCCGTCGAGGTCACGTGCGGTCGTCCGCAGGCCGAAGCCCGCGCCCTGCTCGGGGTCGCCCGGCACGCCGGCCGTGGCGCGGCTGATCGTCTCCTTGGCGTGCGTGGTGTCGGCACCGGCCGCCGAGCCGTACACGATCGATATGTAGCCGGCGCCGGTCTTGCCGTCGACGGTGCCGCGGCCCGCGGAGACGGCGAGGTCGGCGTACCCGTCCTTGTTGAAGTCGGTCACCGGGATGCGGTGCGGTACGGGGGCGGCCGCGGCGGTGCCGGTGGTCGCCGCGATGGCGAACGGCGTCGCGAGGGCGGTGACCGCGACGGCGGCTATGAGAGAACGGCGCACTGATCCTCCTGCGGGGAAACTACTGTGACGTAAGCGAGACCAGCGCCTTGGCGGGATGGTTGTACATCGCAGGTTCACCTTTACGGCGCCGGGTGTTGGTGACCGTGCGGGGCGGCGGTTTCGGCCCGCGCGCGAACGGGCGGTGGAAGACTGTGCGCAGGGCAGACGGCGACGCCGAGTTCCTGACGGAACTCCTCCACGCGCCGGGGGCCGACCGCGCGCGGCTCGCGCCCCGCGTCGCGCGGGTCGCCGCGGCCCGGGACGCCGTGCGGGTGCGGTACGCGGAGGCGCTGCCGCGCAGCTGATTCCCGCGGGCGATTTCTTCCCCGAGGTGAAAAGGCCTGGTGAATATGAAAAGGCCTGGTGAACGCCGGTCAAAAGTGATCTGAAGGGTGACTCTTCAGATATCGCATCGCCCCTGAACCGACCGTTCCTGGTCGATTACAGTGCTGCGCAGAAGTGCACGGGGGAGCGACAGGGAGAGCAGGGGAGGAGGTGCCGTGAGCACCGCAGCAGCCACTGGAGTCTGGGGCCGCGCCGAGCAGCAGGACTTCCGCAGCCGGGTGCGCGGCACACTGCTTGGGGCCGCCCTCGGTGACGCGCTCGGCGCGCCCGTCGACGAGCTGAGTCTCGCCGCGATACGTGAGACCCACGGCACGGAAGGGCTGACCGAACCCGCCCCCGCGCACGGCAGGCGCGGCGCGGTCACCGCCGCCACCCAGCTCACCCTCTTCACCGTCGACGGACTCATACGCGCCCAGGTGCGGCGCGACACCGGGGCCTGGCATCCGCCGACCGATCTGCACCGCGCCTACCGGCGGTGGGCCGCCACCCAGAGCGACTGGGGACCCGACGAGCGGCGCAAGGAGGACGGCTGGCTCGCCCGCGAGGAGTGGCTCTACTCGCGGCGGTCGCCCGCCAAGGCCTGCCTGGTCGGGCTCGGGGACGAGACCATGGGGACGCTGGAACTTCCGAAGAACCCTGAAGAGCGGGGCGCGGAGGCCGTCACCAGATCCGCTCCCATCGGGCTGCTCGTGGGCTGGGAGCCGCAACTGGTCCTTCAGCTCGCCGTGGAGTGCGCCGTGCAGACCCACGGGCACCCTTCCGCCTATCTCGCCGCCGGCGCGCACACCGTGCTCGTGCACGGGCTCGCCCGGGGAGAGTCCCTTGACGGGGCCATCCAACGGACGCTGGCGCTGCTCGCCGCAAGGCCCGGGCATCAGCCCGTCGCCGATGCGTTGAAGCACGCTCTGGGTGCCGTGCGGCAGGGCATGCCGGCTGCCTCCCGAGTGGAGGAGCTGCTGGGGGACGGCTCCGCGGAAGGGGTGCTCGGCGCCGCCGTGTACTGCGCCCTGGTGGGCGAGGACATCCGCCACGGCCTGCGCCTCGCCGTGAACCACGGGGGCGCGTCGGCCGCCGCCGGGGCGCTGTGCGGGGCCCTCCTCGGCGCCCTGCACGGGGAGACCGCACTCCCGCCCGGCTGGCTCTCCGACCTGGAGGGCCGCCCCACGATTCTTGAGCTGGCGGACGATTTCGCCATGGAGATGACGCAGGGTCCGGCCTTGCACGGGCCGGCGGTTTCTTCGCCGGGGTGGCTTGCGCGGTACCCGCGGTAGAAATATTCAGCCCGTCCGGCGTTTGAGGACGAACTCGGCGGAGCCGGTGATTTACGGTGCGGGACGCTGCGGGGTGCCCACCACGTCATCCCCCGCTTCCGCCGCCGCCGGAACAACCGCTGAACCGGCGGAGCCATCATCATCCGTATTCACGCGCTCGATGATCGCGTCCCGCTCCGGGGTGTCCTCCGGCTTCACGTAGCCGATCAGGATGTAGAGGAAGAGCGATACCGCCAGCGGTATCGAGACCTGGTACTCCAGGGGGACCCCGCCCTCCACGCTCCAGTTGATGGGGTAGTTGACCAGCCAGAAGGCCAACAGCCCCAGCGACCAGCTGGTCAGCGCCGCCGTCGGGCCCGACCTGCGGAACGGACGCAGCAGACCCAGCATCATCGGGATCGCGATCGGACCCATGAGTCCTGCCACCCACTTGATGACGACCGTGATGATGTCCTTGAACGTGGGCGAGTTGACCTGCGTGGCCACCGCCATGGACAGGCCCAGGAAGATCACCGTCGTCAGGCGCGCCGCGATCAGGCCCGAGCGCTCGTTCCACTGCCTGGCCTTCTTGGACAGGACCGGCGCCACGTCCCGCGTGAAGACCGCGGCGATCGCGTTCGCGTCGGACGAGCACATGGCCATCGTGTGCGAGAAGAAGCCGACGATGACGAGGCCCAACAGGCCGTGCGGAAGCAGTTGTTCGGTCATCAGGCCGTACGCGTCCGAGCCGTCCGGGTTCTTCGCGTCCACCAGCAGGGGCGACATCCACATGGGGAAGAACAGGACCACCGGCCACACCAGCCACAGCGCCGCCGAAAGGCGGGCCGAGCGCGCGGCCTCCTTCGGCCCCGAGGTCGCCATGTAGCGCTGCGCCTGGTTCAGCATGCCGCCGTTGTACTCGAAGAGCTTGATGAACAGGAAGGCGAGAAGGAAGACCGTACCGTACGGCCCCACCAGCGGCTTTCCATGGCCCGCGAGTTCCGGCTCGTCCCAGACGCCGAAGAAGCCGCCATGGTCGCCCAGTTCGAGGACGACGGCCACGAACATCGCTATACCTGCGAAGAGTTGGATGATGAACTGCCCCAACTCGGTGAGCGCGTCGGCCCACAGGCCGCCGATCGTGCAGTAGACCGCCGTGATCGCGCCGGTGATCAGGATGCCCTGGTTGAGCGAGACGCCGGTGAAGACGGAGAGCAGCGTCGCGATCGCTGCCCACTTCGCGCCCACATCGACGATCTTGAGGAGCATGCCGGACCAGGCGAGCGCCTGCTGGGTGGGAAGGTTGTAGCGGTTCTTCAGGTATTCGAGCGGCGATGCCACGTGCAGCCGCGAGCGCAGCCGGTTGATGCGCGGCGCGAAGAGCCTGGCGCCGATCGCGATGCCGAGCGCGATCGGGAAGGACCAGGTGACGAAGGACGTCACGCCGTAGGTGTACGCGATGCCCGCGTACCCGGTGAACATCACCGCGCTGTAGCCGGACATGTGGTGCGAGATGCCCGAGAGCCACCAGGGCATCTTGCCGCCCGCGGTGAAGAAGTCGCTGACGTTGTCCACCCGCTTGTGGGACCAGATGCCGATCGCGACCATCACGCCGAAGTAGCCGATGAGCACGGCCCAGTCGAGACTGTTCATGTGCCCCCTCCAGGGGTCCGCCTTGTGAACTGCGCAGAAATGCCGTGCACTTCGCCAGTTTCGTGACATACGGACGTGGGCGGCCTTGAAGTGCCCGCTCATCGTGAGTTCGGCCGTGGGGCGCGGACAACCGCCCGTGAGGTCAAGAGCAAGTAAAATCGTTCTGTTTGCTGACCTTCGTTCACATTCTTGATCGGAGTGGAGAGGGGGCGCGACCCGTGCCGGGGCACGAGAAAGGCCGCACGGGAAGCAAATCCCGTACGGCCGTGGAGAGTTCCGCCATGTTCCTCCGAGCCGCGGCTACCGCATCAGCTCCCCCGCGTTCACCAGGAGCGACTGCCCCGTGATGGCCCGCGCCCTGTCCGAGGCGAGGAACACCGCCGCGTCCGCCACGTCCCCGTCCGTGGCCAGCTCCGGCAGTGCCATCCGGGCCGCGAGCCGGCCCCGCACCTCATCCTCCGGCACGCCCTCGGTGTGCGCGGTGAACTGGACGTACGCCTCGACCGGCGGGCCCCACATCCAGCCGGGGAGAACGGTGTTGACCCGTACACGGTGCGGGCCGACCTCGTGCGCGAGCGAGTACATCGCCGACGTCAGCGCCCCCTTCGACGCCGCGTACGCCGCCTGGCGGACCTGCGAGGGCGCGGCGACGGCCGACTGCGTACCGATGAAGACGACGGAGCCGCCCCGCTCCTTGAGTGCGGGCAGGCAGGCCCGGGTCATCCGCAGGGTGCCGAGCAGGTTCACGTCGATCACCTGCTGCCAGGTCGTGAAGTCGGCGTCCGCCAGACCCCCGAAGTAGCTGTCCCAGGCGGCGACATGGACCACCGCGTCGATCCCGCCGAAGCGTTCCCGGGCGAGCTGCGCCAGGGCCTCGCACTGGGACTCGTCGGTGATGTCGGTCGCGCGGTACGCGGTGTGCTCGCCCTCCGGGTCGATCTCCGCGGCCGACTTGGCGAGGTTCGCCTCCGTGCGCGCCCCGAGGACGGCGCGGCCGCCGTCGCGCACCACGGCGGCCGCCACCTGATGGCCGAGCCCGGCGCCGACCCCCGAGACGACGACGGTCTTTCCTTCGAGGAGCGACGACGGCATGGGGCGCCTCCCGGCTATGGCAGTTTTGCTGACGGGGCGTCAGAGTATGGGCGTCCATCGGAGGAAGGAAGAGGAAGGCAGGGGAGAGGCATGGGCGAGGACACTCGCAGCGGTACGGGCGATACGGGCGACACGTACGCGGAACTGGCCGCCGTCGGGCCGTACGGCGTGCGCCCGGGGCACGCCCTGATCACCATGGTCGAACCGCATCCGGGCCATGAGTACGCGTACAACCGCTGGTACGAGGACGACCACTACTACGCCGGCGCGATGGCGATGCCCTGGATGTACGCGGGCCGCCGCTGGGTCGCGCCGCGCGAGCTGCAACTCCTGCGCCACCCCGAGAAGTCGGCGGTCGCCCAGCCGGTGACGGCGGGCTGCTACCTCTCCACGTACTGGGTCACAGAAGGCCGCTACGACGACCACATGAAGTGGACCGTCGGCATCAACAAGCGGCTCAACCGCGACGGCCGGGTCTACCAGGACCGTACGCATGTGTTCACGGCGTTCCAGGACCACGAGGCGACGGTCTACCGGGACGGCGCCGCCGGGCCGCGCGACTTCCACGCGCTCGACCACCCGTATCAAGGGCTCGTGCTCGAAGTCATCGACGCCGAATCGGGGGAGCAGCGAGCGGAGTTGCTGGAGTGGCTGCGGGCCAAGCAGTTGCCGCGCGCGCTCTCCGGGTCTCCTGCCGCGATGGTGACGATCTTCCGGCCGACTCCGCTGCCGGGGGACCGGATGACGTACGTGAAGCAGGTCGAGGGCGTCGACACACGGCTGACCCTGCTCTGGTTCCTGCAGGCCGATCCGCGGGAGTGCTGGCAGGAGCACTTCGCGGGGCGCGCGGACGCGGTGGCAGAATCGGGCCTCGGGCGGGTGGAACTGGTGGCGCCGTTCATTCCCACGGTGCCGGGAACGGACAAGTATGTGGATGAGCTGCGTTAGCGGAAAGAAGCCGAGCCCCCTCGGCCGGGACGGCGGGCCAGTCGAGAGGGCTCAATCGGTGGTGCGTATGTGGTTGTTGATCTCGATGGCGCGTATTAGCTGAAGGGAGACGCCTCGCGGCTCACCTCGGAGACGAACGCGCTCCACGATTCGGTGGGGAAGGCGAGGACGGGGCCCTCGGTGACCTTCGAATCCCGGACCGAAATCGCCGTGGAAAGAGGCGATTTGACCTCCACGCATGCGCCGTTTCCCGTGGAATACGAGGACTTGACCCACGTATTCGTAGCGCCCTGTTGAATTGCCATGGTTACTCCGGTTCGCCCAGTTGTTGAGTTGCGGTCACCGCTGTGAGCGGTTGTGCCAGCAGTTGCTGCTTGTTGGCGTGAATGACGCTACTCGCCAACATCGGTGCGTGAAGGGACCGTTCACTCAACCGGATGGCATATTCCAGTGGGGTCTTCCGCCCCGATGCGGGAAAGGTGTACCGTGCGGCGCCTTCCCCGCGAGGGGCGATCAGATGGCCGATCAGATGGCTCAGATGGCCGATCAGCGCGCGTACTCCTTCGCGATGTCCGCGATGAGTTGGCGTGAATGATCCACATTCAGGGCCTGTGCCCGCAGATGCTCGTACATGACGCTGTACTGCTGGACGTCGTTGGCCTTCTCCAGATAGAGATCGCTCGTGACGCCTTCGATGTAGACGACGCTGGAGTCCGCCGCGTCCGGGAACTCGAGAATCGCGTACTGACCGTTGAGACCGGGGTGCGCGCCCATGTCGAAGGGGATCACCTGGACGGTCACGTGCGGCAGTTGTGACTGCTCCACGAGATGCTCCAGCTGGTCGCGCATCAGATGCTTGGAGCCGACGACGCGGCGCAGCGCGGACTCGTCGAGGACGGTCCACAAGCGCAAAGGATTCTCCGGCGCGGAGATACGTTCCTGGCGGCGGACGCGGACCTGGACGCGCTTCTCGATGTCCGTCGGCGTGGTCTCCGGCAGCGCGCCGGTGATCAGCGCCTCGGCGTACGCGCGGGTCTGCAGCAGTCCGGGGACGACCTGGGGATCGTAGACGCGCAACGAGGCCGCGTCCGTCTCAAGGCCGATGTAGACGCTGTACGGGATGTCGCCGAAGGAGTGCCACCAGCCCTGCTGGCGGGAGTCCTTGGCCATTTGCATGAGCGAGTCGACGATGCGGTGGTCCTCGACCTCGTACACACCGCACAGATCGCGTACGTCGCGCTGACTGATGGAGCGGCGGCCGTTCTCGAGGCGGCTGATCTTCGACTGCGAGACCAGCAGGCGCTCGGCGACCTCCTCTGCCGTCATGCCCTTGAGCTCGCGGAGCCGGCGAAGCTCCTGGCCCAACCGGCGTCGCCTGACGGTGGGATTGACATTGGACGCCACGGACGTGCACCTCCGACTACAACATGCCTCTACTTTGCGTATCTGCTGTTGAGCAGAGTGCCACCAACGCGCCGCGCACCGCTGGGAAACAGCCGATGTGCGGACGGGTGCGGGCCCTGATGTGAGCCCTGTTGTGAGGACTGATGTGAGGGGTGCGGCCCGAACTGCTCGGCGCCTGGTGTTCCTGGTGCTGATGTGCGGCCGCACGGGGCGGTGGAACCGGTGTCGTCGTCCGGACGGTCCGGTTCCGGTGCCCCGCGCGGCCCAGCGGCTCCCGAACCGGGTCTGGGGGACTGCGGTGCGGCGTGGCTGTTGCGGTGCTGGGTCGTGCTTGAGCGGTGCGCTTTCTTGATGCGGAGCGGTAGTGCTGGTTCGTTCCTGCTGGACTGCTGGACTGCTGGACTGCTGGACTGCTGGACTGCTCGCCTGCTCGCCTGCTGGACTGCTCGGCCGGGATCGCGCCCGGCCGGGCTCAGTGGGCCACGGCGCGTGCCATGGATCCACGGCGTGGCTGCATCGGGACCACGCCCGGTTCCGGAGCGGTCCTGGCCGTCTGTCGGCCACCGCCCGGCCCGCCGCCCGGTCCCGCTGGGGCCGGACTACGGCGCGGCTGAGCGGCCACACCGTTCTGGACGTCCATCACGGCGTGCGCCACGAGGCCGCCCATGGGGTCGTGCCTGATCAGATCCCGGAGCCTGGAGCGCGATGAACGCCCCTCGTTCCCGGGATACAGGTGCTTGCCGAGTCCGACCGCATGGGCCAGCGCGGCGAGCGCCGCGGTCCGCGGGTCCGGCGGTACGCCGGTGCGGATCGCGCTGTCCAGCCGGGCCCTGATGTCCCGGCTGATCGCCGTGTCCGTCGCTTGGTAGCGAGTCGTCGGCAGTACTCCGCACATCTGGCCCGATACGGCATGCACCATGCCGCACCGCTCCAGGTGCGCGAGGTAGATCTGGCGCAGCCCCAGTCGGGGCCCGCCAATCCAATGGACCGCCCGAACCGGGCTGCCGCGCCTGCGCAGCAGTTCCAGTGCGGAGTCCAGAGTCGGATCTCCGGTCGGCCGTGGCATCACCACGGCGATACGATCCCCGTCTGGGGCTATCCGTCCGGCCAGCGCCAGCTCCACTAGCTGTGCTCCGGCCAGACCGAGGTCGAGCGACTGCGGCTGCGCTGTGGTACCCGTGGCCGGGTCCAAAGCGAGCAGCAGAAGCTCCTCCGGAATTGTTCTGCGGCTCCTGCCCATCCATGCCTCCCCGCGTGGATGAATGACAGGGTGACCCCTCTCACATTGGTCTGTCGAGAGTGCGTGACCGGTAAGTACGGGAACCAGTAGGTATGTCGTTCTCGTCTACCACGGGGGTTAAGCCCTCACACAGGACACTGGTACATGGTTCGGACAGTGGGTCCGGCCGGTTTTGGCGCAACGGCAACGCATCAGCATCACGCATAAGGCATGGCGTACGAGGAGGCATCGGTGGCGGGCGAGACCCCCGACAGGTCGCAGCAGCGGAAGTCGTCTGGCAAGTCGTCGGGGAACCCGACCGCTGAACCGACCCCGGCCTCCGGCGCGGACCCGCGCCTGGCGGTGGCCCGCGAGGTCCCGCAGGCGCGGGAGGAGGACTCGGCGACGGCGATCTTCTCCACGAAGGCGGTGACGGAGGCAGCAGCAGCGTCTGCTGGGCCCGCCGGGCCCACACAGGCTTCCGGCTCCCCGGAGTCCCCGGAGCCTTCGGAGTCCTCTGCGGCCTCGGAGCCCTCGGAGGCTTCCGGTGGCGAGGCGAACGGTGACGCGCGGCTGCGGGCCGCGGTCGCCGCGTGGGTCGCGGGCGGCGAGGGCGCTGCCGGGGAGGGTGCTCCCGCTGTGGGTGGGGCTGCTGCCGAGGGCGATGCTGCCGCCGCAGAGCAGGGTTCCCCTGCCGAGGGTGGAGCGACTTCTGCGCAGGGCGAGGCCCTCGCAGGGGGCGAGACTCCTGCCGGGGCCGCTGCTGCCGCGAAGGCGAAGGCCGGGGCCCCCGCCGAGGACGCCCCTCCTGCTGGAGGTGAGGCCTTGGCCACGGATGACGCCTCCGCCGGGGATAACGCTTCTGCCGAAGCCGCAGGCCTCGCGACCGGCGACACCCCCGCTGCGGACGACACATCGGCCGAGGGCAAGGCTCCGGCCAAGGGCGACACTCCGGAAGCGAGCGGGACCCCCACCAAGGACGACACCTCCGCCGCTGCGAGCGCCGCCCGTGCTGCGTCCGCGGCCGCCGCCACGGACGTTGCCCCGGCTAAGAGCGACGCCTCGGCCGAGGAAGCCTCTGCCTCCGGGAGCGCCGCCCCGGCCAAGGGCGAAGCCTCCGCCGGGGACGACGCCCCGGAAGCGAGCAAGGCTTCCGCCAGGGACGACGCCTCCGCCGACGGAACCTCCGCTGCCGAGAGCGTCGCCCCGGCTGAGACCGCTGCTTCCGCCGAGGGCGTCGCCCCGGCCAAGAGCGACGCCCCCGCCGTGGGTGATGCTCCGGAAGCGAGCAAGGCTTCCGCCAGGGACGCCGCCCCTGCCGAGGGAGCCTCTGCCTCCGGGGGCGTGGCCCCTGCTGAGGCCGTTGCTGCCGCCAAGGGTGCCGCTTCCGCCGTGGGTGATGCTCCGGAAGCGAGCAAAACCCCCGCCAACGACGACGCCCCGGCCAAGGAAGCCTCCGCCGCCGAGAGCTCCGCCCCGGCCGTCGACGGCACCCCCGCGAAGGGCGACACCCCCGCCGGGGACCAGGCCCCCGCAGTCGCCAAGGACGCCAAGTCCGGCGACGGCTCGAAGGGCGCCAAGTCCGAGAGCGACTCCAAGCCCCCGAGCGATGCCAAGTCCGACCCCGGATCCAAGGACGCCAAGCCCGACGCCGACCTCAAGGCCCCCAAGGCCCCCAAGTCCCCCGGCGTAGACCAGGCCACCGCCGTGTTCCGGGCCTTGCCCCCCAAGGCTGTCGATCAGCCGACCACCATGCTCAAGATCGGGGACCACAAGCCCGGCGGCAAGGGCGGCGACTCCGCAAAGCTCGATGCCGGTGGTGCAAAGTCCGGTGCAAAGGGTGACGCACAGGCCGCTGCGGCGTCCGCGGCGAAGGCTGACCCCAAGTCCGCTCCCAGGCCCGCGCCCAAGAACGACCCCAAGTCCGCTCCCAGGCCCGCGCCCAAGAACGACCCCAAGACCGCTCCCAAGCCCGAGAGTGACGCCGAGCGCACCAGTAAGTTCGTCGCGCTCAAGCCGCTCGACGAGCAGCCCGGCGCGCCCGCCGGTGCCAAGCCCGAGGCGCCCGCGCCAGGCAACGTAGGCCCCGAGCGCACCACCCAGCAGCCGCTGCCGCCCAAGCCGCCGCTGGATCTTCTCGCCGAGCTGACCAACACCCCGCCGCCGGCCGAGACCCCCGTCCGCACCGCCGTGCGGCGGGTCAAGATCTGGACGCCGCTCGTACTGCTCCTCGTGATCGTCTTTGCGGTCGTACAGGCCGTGCGGCCGCTGCCGACGCCCACCCTGAAGCTCACCGCCAAGGACTCCGTCAGCTTCGAGGGCGGCAAGCCGTCCATGCCGTGGCCGAGTCAGGGCCAGGCCGCGATGGACGTCAACGGCATCGGCAGCTTCGGGACCTCCGGCGACCAGAAGCCCGTACCGATCGCGAGCATCGCCAAGGTCATGACGGTCTATCTGATCCTGCGCGATCATCCGCTGGAGAAGGGCGACACCGGCCCGAAGATCCCCGTCGACGCCGCCGCGCAGAAGCACTACGAGACGGGCAAGCCGGCCAACGAGTCCGTGGTGAAGGTCACGGAAGGTCAGAAGATCGACGAGTACGAGGCCCTGCAGGCGGTCATGCTGCCGTCCGCGAACAACATCGCCAAGTTGCTCGCCCGTTGGGACACCAAGAGCGAATCCGAGGACGAGTTCGTCGCGAAGATGAACGAGACCGCCAAGGAGCTGGGGATGAAGAACACCCACTACACGGACCCCAGCGGCCTCGACAAGACGACCGTGTCGACCGCAGAGGATCTTGTGAAGCTGGGGCGGGCCGCCATGGAGAATCCCGTCTTCAACGAGATCTCGCGGCAGCCCAGCTACAAGGACCTCAACGGCGACAAGCAGAACAACTTCTTCGGCCTCGTCCCGACCGTCGCCATCGGCATCAAGACCGGCACCACCACCGCGGCCGGCGGCAACATCCTCTTCGCGGCGGAGAAGAAGGTCGGCGGCGAGACGCAGACCATCATCGGCGCCGCCCTCGGCCAGTACGGCAACAACGGCGTCGCCAACATCGACGAGGTAACCGGCGTCACCCGCAAGCTCATCGAGGCCGGACAGGGCGCGCTCACCGCGAAGACCATCGTGAAGAAGGGCGATGTGGTGGGTGAAGTCGAGGACGGGCTCGGTGGGGCGACCCCCGTCATCGCCACCGAGGACGTAGAGGCGGTCGGCTGGTCCGGTCTGACGGTGAAGCTGGAGCTCGACGCGGAGAAGGGCAAGACCGTCCCGCACTCGGCGAAGGCCGGCACCAAGGTCGGTGTGCTGAGCGTCGGCGACGGCAAGGGCGGCGCCATCGAGGTGCCGGTCGCCCTCCAGAGCGACCTGAACGAACCGGGCTTCGGTGCCAAGCTGAAGCGCGTCGGTTAGGGCCTGTCTGATGGGTCGGGCCGGTCTTCGCGCCGGGTGCCGATTCAGCAGGGCCGAGCGGGCCCTGGTGCGTGCAGCTGCAAGGCGGAGGAGGGCGACAACGCGGAGCGTTGGCAACCGACGACAACGCGGCAGATGGGCGTGCCAGGGCCCGCGACCCCGGCAGGACCCATCGGACAGGCCCTAGCACCACCGGGCAACACACGTACGCAGGCCCCGCAACCGCACATACGCCAAGCGGCCGAACGCGGTTGGCCGAAGTCGGCCGGACTCAAGGGCGGGGGGAGGAACCACCTCGGGCCTCCTCCCGTCCTGCGTGCTAGCGTCACAAGCTCGGGGTAGTACGCCGGGATGAGTAAAGGGGTGTTCCGGGACGAACCCCCAGGCGCTCGCCCCCAGGACAGGAACAAACACGGGGAGAGCCTTCAGTGGCCACAGCGGAGCCGACGCGAGCCGACGACGCGGATCCTGAGCCCGGCTCCGGTGGAACCTCGCGCACCGGCGCACGAATACAGCTGCCCGCCCAGCGCCGCCCCGAGCCCGCGGCGCCCGAACGGGCCCCCTGGCCGCGCCGGTTCCTGCGCCACCCGGTGACCATCGCGACCGTGTCCGCGGCCGTGCTGCACCTCGTCTGGTTCTTCACCACCGCCAACGGCGGCGGAGACCTCGCCGCCCAGGACGCCTGGGCGGAGTTCGTCGGACGACACCCCGACTCCGCGTACAACCTCGCCTGGTACGGCGGAATGCACCCGGTGTCGTACAGCGTCATCTCGCCGTATCTGATGTCGGTACTCGGCGTCCGGACCACGATGATGGTCGCCGGTACGCTCTCCGCCGCGCTGCTCACGATGATCCTGATCCGCAGCCGCGCGGTGAAGCAGCCGTTGTGGCCCGCGCTCGCGGGCGTCTTCGCACTGTTCTGCAACGCCGTCTCGGGCCGCGTGACGTACGGCCTCGGCCAGATGTTCGCGCTCATGGCGGTCGCCGCCGTCTTCTGCTGGCCGTACCGCTGGCGTTACAAGCGGTGGGCGAAGGCACTGGTCGCCGCGCCGTTCGCCGCGCTCGCGACCATGGGAAGCCCGGTGGCCGGGCTCTTCGTGGGGCTTGTCGCCGTCGCGCTGTTCCTCAGCAAGCGGTACCCCGGGGCGTACGCGCTCGGGCTCGCGCCGGCCGCCGTCGTCGGCGTCTCCGCGTGGCTCTTCCCGTTCTCCGGTACGCAGCCGATGTCGTTCGGGTCGGCCTCACTGCCGCTGCTCTACGCCGGGTTCGTCTTCTACGCCGTACCGAAGCAGTGGAAGACCGTGCGGATCACGACCGCCGTGTACGCGGTCTTCGTGCTCGGCGTCTGGCTCATCAGCTCGCAGATCGGCTCGAACATCACCCGCCTCGCGATGTCCTTCGCGGGCGTCGTGCTGCTCGCCGCGCTGCCGTTCGCCGTGCCGAAGTCCCGCCAGTGGTACGTGATCGTGGTGGCCATCGTCGGCTTCGTCGGCTGGATCGGGTTCAAGGCCGGGGACGACGTCGTCCACACGACGCCTGCCGCGACCTGGTCGCACGAGCTTGCGCCGATCGTCAACGAGCTGCAGGAGGTCGGCGCGGACAAGGGCCGCGTCGAGGTGGTGCCCGCGCGCAGCCACCGCGAGGCCTCCGCGCTCTCGCCGTACGTGAACCTCGCCCGCGGCTGGAACCGGCAGGCGGACATGGAGCGCAACCCGCTCTTCTACGACGACACCCTCAACTCGGCCAACTACCACGAGTGGCTGCAGCGCTGGTCCGTGCACTTCGTGGTGGTGCCCAACGGCGAGCCCGACGGCGACGGCGGCAAGCGTGAGGCCGCGCTCATCGAGAAGGGCCTGCCGTATCTGAAGCAGGTGTGGGTGGACTCGAACTGGCAGCTGTACGAGGTCATCAACCCGAACCCGCTCGCCGATCCGCCCGCCGTCGTCAAGCGCGCCGAGCAGGGCGAGTGGACGATCGAGGTGAAGAAGCCGGGCAAGGTCGTCGTCCGCATCCCGTACTCGCCGTGGCTGAGCATCGTGGACGCCGAGGGCAAGGGCGTCGAGCGCCCTGTGGAGACCGAGGAGTCCAAGCAGCGGCGCGAAGTCGACGGGGACCTGCCCAAGGAGTTCGACAACCTCAACGGCTGCCTGATGGAGGCCGAGGAGAACGCCGACGGCGACAAGTGGACCGAACTCCTCGCCCCCAAGTCCGGCACCTACCGCCTGGGCGCCCCCTACCAGCTGCCGCGCGGCACCGCCTGCCCGGAGGAGCTGCGGGAGAGCGTGCGCTAAGCGGCGGTCGGGGATGCGGTCCCGGCCGCCCGGAGGGCGCGCGTGTAGCGCCGTGTCGCCGGGATCAGCGTGACCGCGCCCAGGAAGAAGTACGAGTTGATGACCATGCCCTCCCAGAAGGACCAGGTGCCGGTGTCGATCGCCTCGTCCTCCATGCCGAGAAGGCCGTGCGGGGTGAGTCCGGTCGCCACGGTGATGTTCTCGACGAGGCCGGGCAGCCCGCGCAGCGTCAGCAGGGCGCAGCCGAACAGGAGCAGCCGATCCCGGCCGCCGACATGAGGGTGATCAGACCGTCGTAGACGAGGAAGGCCGCGATCTTGGTGTCGCTGTGGTCACCGGGCCCGATGACGTCCTCGTACATGACACCCATCCGCATGGGGGACGGCTGGGAATCGGGGTGGGAGCGCATGCGCCGAAGCTATGGCCTGCCGCCGGGCGCCCGCGTCTGTCCGGAGAACGGGTCCGCCTCCCCCGGGAGGCGGACCCGGACGTCATACCGCTACCGGCTACCGGCTACCGGCTACCGGTGAGACCGGCTACCGGCTCACGGGGAACGCCACGTCGCACACCTGGTCGTCGGGGCCCGTCGTCTCCCACTCCGCGAAGTAGATCTCGCGGCACGGGCCCGTGACCTTCAGGCCCTCGCGGGCGATCCACTCCTCGACCGCCTCGAACGCGGCGAGGATCTGCGGGTAGGAGACCTGCGCCTTCGTGATCCGGGTGAAGGCGAGCCGGTGGGCGGGCTCCACGCGCGATGCGACGCCCCGCTGCCGCCCCGCCGTTCCCGCCCACGCCCGTGCGGCTGCCGCGTCCCTGACCGGGACGCACGCCTCCGCGGGGCCGTCGCTGTCCTGCGTCACCTCGGAGTGGTAGACGACGAGCGGTGCGCCCGCGGCGCCCCCGCACTCGGCCTCGGCCGCCTCTTCGAGGCGGCGCGTGGAGGCGTCGATCCAGACCGGCAGCTCCTCGGCGAGCAGATGCCGGGTCTCGCTGATGACGTACTGCTCAGGTACGTCGATGGTCCTGACCGGAAAGTCCTTCTCGTACGTCGCATCCATCGTGGGTCCTCTTCCTGTTCCTGAAAGGCGTCCACGGAGGTACCCCGCAAGCGTGCGCTGCTCGGCATGGCGCTCCTCGACACCCGCCCAGTACGCGGCGACCGCCCGGGCCGCCCGCTCGCCGTCCAGGGCGACGATCCCGGTGATGTCCGCGAGCGGCATGCCGAGCCGGCGCAGCAGGACGACCGTGCGGGCGTCCTCCACCTGGGCCGTGCGGTAGTAGCGGTAGCCGGTGGCCCCGTCCACGTACGCGGGGGCCAGCAGCCCCAAACGGTCGTACAGGCGCAGCGCCTTGGGCGAGAGCCGCGCGCGGGCGGCGAATTCACCGATGGTGAGCAGCGGGTCCGGGTCCGGGTCCATGGGGGCATCCTCCGTCACCGGGCCCGTTGTCGGCCCGGTGCTCCGGACGATGCGCTCTGCCCCAGGGGCAAGGTCAAGCGGGCGGCCTGCCGCCGGGGCCGTATCCGTAATAGGCCTGGGCCTCAAGCCACCGTCGGTGCCTGCCGCGCCGTACGCCGACGATGATCGCCAGGGCTGCGGCCGCGAGGATCCCGCCGAGCGGGACCAGGACGGTCACCGCTATGCCGCTGACGAAGGACGAGACGTCGGTGTCGTCGCCGGGGGCGAAGGTCAGGACGCCGCCCGGGTCGTCGCACATCACCCGGTAGTCCGCGTCCGTATCCGTCTTGAGCACGAACGCCCGCTCCCATCTGGCGTCGCCCTTGGTCACGTTGAACGTCCCGCCGGGCGTCGTCACACGCGGCACGGAGTCGGGCGGACCCGAGACCTTGCAGTGCGCACGGGCGACGAAGGGGCTGCGTACGTAGATGGCGGCGTCGTCGTCGGGCGCGATCCGCACCGTGACGGACTGCCCGCTGGCGAATGCCCTGCCGTCGTCGACGGAGTCCACCGCCGAGGTCAACGTGATCACGAAGCTGCCGATGCCGATGCCCACACAGACGGCCGCGATCACTCCCGCGACGACGAACCACCGCCGCCGGGGCCGCAGTTGCCGTGCGTCTATGCGCGGCGGGGGTCCGGGAGGCGGCCCATAGGGATACATATCGGAACGATGGCAGGCGGTGGGCGGTTGGGGAAGGGGAGAGCGGCGCCCAGGGGCCTGTAACGGCCGTGGGGAACTTCGGCGGGCGGCGGCTCTCTTTTCTGCCAACTCCTCGGCCCGGCATCATCGTTGTATGCCCATCCTCGAGAACACGGCGGAGCGGAGCAGCAGGGCGACCGGGCCGGTGGTGACGGTGGACACCGAATCGATTCCCGCGTCGGACCGGTTCGGCTGGTGGAACGACATGGTGGGCGAGGCGGTCATGCCCGTGACGACCCGCAGCCCGTACGCGTCCCGCTTCGTGGGACGGGCGGAAACCGTGCAACTGCCGCACAGCCCGATGGGGACCTTCACCTACTCCCCGATGTCGGCCTGGCGCTCCCCTGTCCAGATCCGCCGCCAGGACACCGAGGAGTACTTCCTGGTCCTGGTCGGGGGCGGCACCTCGATCCGGCTCGAGCAGGGGCGCGGTCTCGCCTGCCTGGAAGCGGGCGAGATAGCTCTGTTCTCCACGTCGCACCCGCTGGCCGTGGAGTTCCTCGACCAGGGCCGACCCTGCCAGACCACGCAGTTACGGCTGCCGCGGACCGTGCTTCCGCTGGCGAACGGGCGGGCGGACAGGCTGCTGGCCGAGCGTCTTTCCACCCGATCCGGATCCGGGGCCCTGCTGGTTCCGTACCTGAGGGGCCTTGCGGACGCCGCCCGCGACTGCGGGCCCGAGGAGTTGGCGCGGCTCGGTGCCATCGGCGTGGACCTGGCCGCGTCCCTCCTTGCCGCGCACCTCGGCGACGCGGACGCGCTGCCCGCGGAGACGCGCCAGGCGATACTCCTCGCCCGCATCAACGCCTTCATCGACCACAACCTGGCCGACCCGGAGCTGCGCCCCGCGGCCGTCGCCGCCCACCACCACATCTCCGTACGCACCCTCCATCAACTCTTCCGCAGCGAACCGGAGTCCGTGAGCGCCACGATCCGGCGCCGCCGCCTGGAACGCTGCCGAGCCGACCTGACCGACCCCGCCCTACGCCGCCTGCCCATCGGCGAGATCGCCGCCCGATGGGGATTCCGCCACCCGGCAGACTTCAGCCGCACGTTCCGCAATGCCTACGGCGTCCCGCCGAGCGAGGTGAGGGCGGGTGCGCTGGATGCGAGGGAAATCCGGGCGGGTGCGCTGGATGTGAGGGAACTCCGGGCCGGTGCGCTGGATGCGAAGAACGACCGCGCGCGCTGCTAAAGCCCTGGCCGCCCGGCGCGAGGACAGTGGTCCACGGCATCCCAGTGGATTCAGGGGCGGGACGTGCAGGCCATGCGGACGGACACCGGTCACGTGGCACAGTGGCGCCCGGGGGGACTGAAACACTGGGATGCCTTGCTGCCGATGACACCCGTTCGGTTCCGGCCAGTAAACTGCGCGCGCTCAGATGCGGCGCAGGAGGCTAGGGGGAACGGTGGCACACGGGGGATATCAGGGCTGGGGTCCGGGGAACGGCTCTCCGCAGGGAGGCGGTGCCCCGGATCCGTACGGCCCGCCACCGCCGGCTCCGCACCCGTACCCGCAGCCCTATCCGCCTCAGCCCTACCGGCCTCAGCCCTATCCGCCTCAGCCCTACCCGCCTCAGCCCGTCCGGCGGTGGCGTTCCGGCTGCGCGCTCTTCTTCGTCTCACCGCTCATCCCGGTGATCCGCTCCGCCCGCCGCCGCGCCGAGGCGATCTTCAATCAGCCGGGCCCCGGCCGCATCGCGGACCGGCTGGTGACGCAGGTGCAACTGTGGCGAGCGATCGTGGGCGCGGCCGCCAGCCTGCTCCTCGTCTACACCTACGGCGCGGACGACGGCTGGGCCGGGGTCGCCAACGACGGTGTGGTGAAGCTGATCCTGGCCCCGCTGCTGCTCATAGTCACCGGGCCGCTGGTCGTCCTCGGCTTCATCCGCTACGCGCCCGCCGACCAACGGCGGCTGCTCCGCTCCCGGCTGCGCGCGCCGCTCAAGGCCGTGGGCTGGTACATCGGCATCTTCGTGGGCGTCGGACTCGTCCTGGCGGGCAGCACCGTCATCCTGAAGCAGAACTACGGCACGCTCGTGAACGGCCTCATCGCGCTCGCGCTGCTCATCGGCATCGTCTGGCTGCTGCCGTTCCTCGGCTTCTCCTCGGCCTACGCCGCCCGCTATGCCTTCAACACGTCCAACGTGCACGCCGCCCTGCCGGCCGCGCTCACCGTCGTACTCGTCTGGGAGCTGATGCTCTGCAGCGTCGCGCTGGAAGGCGGAATGCCGCACGGGCCGCCGGCCGCACAGTGGTGCGCGGTACTCGGCGGCCCGGTGTCCGTGACCGCGGTGGCCCTGTGGGAACTGCACCGCATGCGCACGCGCCACGGCGTACGCATCCGCCACCGGGGATGACGGCGTTGGGCCTCCGGAAAATCCCGTTGGCTGACCACGGCGACCGCCGCTAGTCTGCTGGAGGCCGTGCGAGAGAAGAGGAGGTGGTACCCGTGAACGCAGTATCGACATGGGTGCTCCCCTCCGGGGTCACGGTCGGGCGATAGGTTGTCGTCCGGGAGCGCCGTTCAAGCGCACTCCCGAAAGGCACGACCATGCACTTCACTTCTGAACAACGCCTCGACAACAACGTCCTTGAGCGCGAGTTCACCCTCGGCGAGATCCCCGGCACCCTGTGGACGCCCGGATCCCCCGCACCGGCCCCGCTGCTCCTGATGGCCCACAACAACGGCCTGCCCATGAGGGATGCCCGGCTGGTGGCCAGGGCCCGGCAAACCGCGGCGTACGGCTACGCGGTGGCCACCATCGACGCCGCCGGGTGCGGTGACCGGCCCCGTTCCGCCGCCGACGAGCAGGCCCGTGCCGAGCTCCGCCGGGCGATGCAGGCCGGTGAGCCGGTCGATGAGATCTTCGAGTCCGTCGTCGGCCCGATGGTCGAAAAGGCGGTCCCGGACTGGCGTACCACCCTGGACGCCCTCCTTGAGCTGCCCGAGATCTGCGGCCCGGTCGGGTACTCCGGGGGGTGGACCGCCCTCGGCATCCGCCTCGCGGTGGTCGAGCCGCGCATCGCGGCCGCCGGCTTCTTCGCCGGGGGTTACGTGCCCCGCGCCCAACGCGAGGAGGCCCGGCAGGTCACCATTCCGCTGCTGTTCCTGTTGCAGTGGGACGACGAAGGAAACCCCCGGCAGCGGGCCCTGGACCTGTTCGACGCCTTCGGCAGCAAGGAGAAGACGCTGCACGCCAATGCGGGCGGACACCTCGGCACCCCGTGGTTCGAGCTGGAGGACGGGGGCCGGTTCTTCGGCCGACACCTGAAGTGAGACCGGTTCGAAGCCCTGCCGTCCGCTTGGACGGCGGGGCGGTATTGTTCCGCCCGGGTTCGACCGGGCGGGGGGTCCGGTCGGGAGGGGAAGTCGTGGCCACACGCGGTGAGCGTTCGCGCATCGTTCCGACGGAGGGCGAGCATCGCGTCACGTCCGCCGAGCTGTTCTTCGACCTGGTCTTCGTGTACGCCATCACACAGGTCACCGCGCTCATGGCGGCCGACCCGACCGCGCTGCGGCTGCTCGGCGCGGGCGTCGTGCTCGCGCTGCTGTGGTGGTGCTGGTGCTGTTTCGCCTGGCTGGGGAATGTGGTGCGGGCCGACTCCGGGGCGGTGTTCGGGGTGCTCGTCGCGGTGATGGCCGTGGTCATGGTCGTCTCGCTGACCGTGCCCGACGTGTATGCGGACGCGGCCGGCGGGCTGCCGGTGCCGCTCGTCTTCGTACTCTGTTACGGCGCTGTGCGGGTGCTGCATCTCATCACGTACTGGATGTCCGACCCGGATGACTCGGTGCTCCGGGCCACCTTGCGGCGGACCGCGCTGCTCTCCGTGGCGCCGCCGTTCGCCCTGCTCCTGGCCGGGTGCGCCTTCAGCGGCCTCGCCCAGGTGCTGTTCTGGCTCGGCGCCGTGGCGGTCGACTACTTCGGGATCTACCTCGTCGGCGGCTCCGGCTGGCGCGTGGCCTCACCGGGCCACTTCTCCGAACGGCACGGACTGATCGTCATCATCGCCCTCGGCGAGTCGATCGTCGCCATCGGGGTGGGCGTATCCGGATTCGTTCTCACCTGGCCGGTATTGGGAGCGGCCGCGGTGGGCCTGCTCGTGGTGGCGGGGCTGTGGCGGGTGTACTTCGGGCAGGTGAGCACTGCGACCGAGCATCGGCTCGCGGCACTGTCCGGCGATGACCAGACCCGCTTCGCCCGCGACGTCTACACCTTCCTGCATCTGCCGCTCGTGGGTGGGGTCGTGCTCACCGCGCTGGGAATGAAGAAGGTCCTCAAGCAGGTCGCCGACACCGCCCACTACGACCTGTCCGAGCCGCTGCACGGGGTGGTGGCCTGGGCGCTTCCCGGCGGTGTGGGCGTGTTCTTGGCCGCCGCCGCGGCAATCTTGTTGCGTACTGCCGGACAACGGTCCGCGCCGCTGATCGCCGGGGGCGCGCTCTGCCTCTGCGCGGGGGTGGTGGTCGCGGTGGTACCGGCGCTGGTTGCCCTTGCGGTGTTGGCGGGGGTGGTGGCGGGAGTGCTGGCTCTGGAGGGGCGGCGCACCGCGAGCGCGAAGCCGGCCTCACCTCAGGCGAGTTGACCTCCGAGGACCGTCAGGCGCACCTGCCGGTTCGCGGACCAGCAGGAAGCCTTAGGTCAGCGGCGTAATGCTGGTGCCCCCGGCAGGATTCGAACCTGCGACACCCGCTCCTTGGTTCTCACGTGTTCGCAGCGCTTTCCGGCCTCATGCGTGCCGAACCCGTGTCTCGCCGGGCGTGGTGGCGGCCTGCTCATTTCCCGTCGCGCCTGCCACGCGGATCCGTCACAATGCGTTACCAATGTGTACGGAACGTAACCACGTCTGCTCCTTGGTGAAGTCTGCCCTGCTGGAGTCAGGCGGGTCATCTCATGACATGGGAGAGGTAGCCGATGACTGTCCAGACGCGCGTGTCAGAAGCCGCGAAGGCGCAGGAACAAGCACAGCAGCAGCTCAGCCTCAGCACGGCGGCGGCGCGGAACCTTGCGACCACCACCAAGTCCGAACCCCAGATGCAGGGGAAAAGCTCACGGTGGCTGCTGCGGAAGCTGCCGTGGGTCGACGTCCCTGGCGGTGCCTACCGCGTGAACCGACGACTGTCGTTCACGGTCGGGGACGGCAAGGTGTCGTTCGACAAGAACGGGTCCAAGCTCCGTGTCATCCCCGCGGAGCTGGCCGAACTGCCGCTGCTGCGCGGGTTCGAAGACCACATGGCGTTGGGCGCGCTGGCCGACAAGTTCGTCCAGAAGGAGTTCGACCCCGGTCAGGTCATCGTTCGGCAGGGCAAGAAGGCCGATCACGTCTTCCTGGTCGCGCACGGCAAGGTGGAACAGGTCAAGCCCGCGAAGTACGAGGGCGAGGCCGTCGTCGGCCGACTGTCGGACGGCGACAGCTTCGGTGGCAGCGTACTCGCGGGGGCGGACGGCAAGTGGGACTTCACGGCCCGTGCGGTGACCGCGACGACCGTCCTGGCGCTGCCGCAGAGCGCCTACAAGGCGGTAGCCGGCCAGTGCGAGGCGCTTCGGTCGCACGTCCAGGAGCTCAGTGCCAATGCGCGGAAGGCGACGAACAAGGCCGGTGAGGCCGCGATCGAGTTTCTCTCCAGCCACGAGGGTGAACCGACCCTGCCGACCACGTTCGTGGACTACGAACTCAAGCCGCGCGAGCTCGAGTTGAGCGTGGCGCAGACCGTGCTGAAGGTGCACAGCCGGGTCGCCGACCTCTACAACCAGCCGATGAACCAGACGCAGCAGCAGCTGCGGCTGACCATCGAGGCGCTGCGCGAGCGCCAGGAGAAGGAACTCGTCAACAATCCGGACTTCGGGCTGCTCCACAACGCCGACTTCGACCAGCGCATCCCGTCGAGCAACGGCGCGCCCACCCCGGACGACCTCGACGACCTGATCAGCATGCGCCGCGGGACCAACTACATCTTCGCCCACCCGCGCGCCATCGCCGCCTTCGGCAAGGAGTGCAACAAGCGGGGCCTCTACTTCGGCAGCGTCGACGTCGACGGCCATCACATTCCCGCGTGGCGGGGCGTCCCGATCCTGCCGTGCGGCAAGATCCCGGTCTCGGAACACCACACCTCGTCGATCATCGCCATGCGCGTCGGCGAGGACAACGAGGGCGTCATCGGCCTGCACCAGACCGGCCTGCCCGACGAGGTCGAGCCCGGACTCAACGCACGCTTCATGGGAATCGACGAGAAGGCCATCATCTCCTACCTCGTCAGCACCTACTACTCCGCCGCCGTACTCGTCCCGGACGCGATCGGCCTGCTCGAGAACGTCGAGGTACGACCGCGTGACTGAGCACCCGGTTCGGCGAGGTAAGGAGGGCTGAGCGGTGTCGTCCCCGTCCCGGGTGTTCGCCGTACCGACCGCCCCTGGGGTGGCGGGTCCGGTGGGCGCCTCACTGTCCGACCAGGCACGTCCCGGTGAGCGGGAGCTGTGCGCCGTACCGCCGGAGCCGGCGGCGGAGCTGCCCGTACCGCCGGAGCCGACGGCTGAGCTGCCTGCACCGCCGGAGTCGGCGGCTGAGCTGCCCGTACCGCCGGAGCCGACGATCGAGCGGCCCGTACTCCCGGAGGGGCGGGAGGTGGCGTGGCTTCCCGGCGGCCCGACCGGCTTGGGTACATCGGCAGCCAGGGCCCTCCTTCCACCGCGCGAGAACCAGGGCCGGTCCGCTCCCGCCCCCGCGGGCAAGCCCCGTGCCGGTGACCCGATTCCGGGCATCTACGTTCCGCCCGCCGTGCCGGCCGACCCGGCCAAGGTCGCCGAGGTGGACAGGGCACTCGAGGCCTGGGCCCATGAGCTCGACCTGTTTCCCCCTGAATGGGCGGGCGACTTCGCCGGGTTCCAGACCGGCCGTGCGGTCGTCCTGCAACACCCTGGCGCAGTCGACCTGGAGCACCTCGTCGTCGCGGGCAAACTCCTTGTCGCGGAGAACGTCGTCGACGACTGCTACTGCGAGGACTACGGCGGATCCCCCGTCGGCCTTGGCGGGCGGCTCATCATCGCGCAGAGCGCCCTGGACCCCCTGCACACCGCGGACGGCTACCAACAGCAGTGGCAGGAGGGCCTTGCCGCGGACGCTCCGCTGCGCTCCTACGCCTCCGCGATCCGGGCCTACCGGGACATCGCCACTCCCAGCCAGGTCACCCGGTTCGTCCACGACATGGCGCGCCTGCACCTGGGGTACCTCGCCGAGGCCGCCTGGGCGCAGACCCGCACCACCCCACCGGTGTGGAAGTACCTGGTGATGCGGCAGTTCAACAACTTCCGGCCCTGTCTGTCCATCGTGGACGCCATGGACGGTTACGAGCTGCCCGAGCCGCTCTACTCCCGCCCTGAAGTCCAGCGCGTCACCGCGCTGGCCTGCAACGCCACCACGCTCGTCAATGACCTGTACTCCTTCACCAAAGAGATGGCCGTCGACGAGCACCACCTGAACCTGCCGGTCGTGATCGCCGCCGAGGAGCAACGCGGCCTCAAGGACGCCTACTTGAAGGCCGTCGAGATCCACAACGAGATCATGCACGCCTTCGAGGACGAATCCTCCCTCCTGGCCGCCGCGGACCCGGTCCTGGCCCGGTACGCCACCAGCCTCGAGGCCTGGGTCGCAGGCAATCACGAATGGCACCAGACCAACACCTACCGCTACTCCCTGCCCAACTACTGGTGAGAGAAGGCAACCACCGCATGACCACCACAGCGCACCGCGCCAGCGTGGCAGCCGCCCCGGCCATCAGCCCCTACCAGGAGTCGGTGGCCGACTACTGGAACCGCGAGGAGAACCCCGTCAACCTCCGCCTTGGCGAGGTCGACGGCTTCTACCATCACCACTACGGAATTGGCGACGTCGACTGGTCGGTCCTGCAGGGCCCCCAGGGCACCCGCGACGAGCGCATCATCGCCGAACTGCACCGTCTGGAGTGCGCCCAGGCCGACTTCCTCGCCGACCACCTCGGCACCGTCGCCACCGACGACCGTCTCCTGGACTCCGGTTGCGGCCGAGGCGGCGGCAGCCTGGTCGCCAACAAACGCTTCGGCTGTCACGTCGACGGGATCTCCATCTCCGAGACCCAGGTGGCCTTCGCCACCGCGCAGGCCAAGAAGCGCGGCGTGGACGACAAGGTGCGCTTCCACCTCAAGAACATGCTCGACACCGGCTTCGGCACCGGCTCGTTCCGCGGCATCTGGAACAACGAGTCCACGATGTACGTCGACCTGTCGACCCTGTTCGCCGAGTACGCCCGCCTCGTCGCCCGCGGCGGCCGGTACGTCACCATCACCGGCTGCTACAACGACACGTACGGTCTGCCCTCCCGCGAGGTCTCGACGATCAACGCCCACTACATCTGCGACATCCACCCCCGCTCCGCCTATTTCAGGGAGATGGCGAACAACCGGTTCGTGCCGATCAGCGTGGTGGACCTCACCGCGGCGACCATCCCGTACTGGGAGTTGCGCGCCAAGTCCTCCCTGGCCACCGGCATCGAGGAAGCGTTTCTGACCGCGTACAAGAACGGCAGCTTCCAGTACCTGCTGATCGCCGCCGACCGGATCTGATCCGCCGACTGCTTGTGGGACGCACCCGGGACTCTCGGGCCTGCGTCCCGCAGCACCCCCGTCAAGAGGTTCGGATAGGAGAGTCTGTTCCCCGATGGATCTTGAACTGACCGAGTGGGTACCGGACTTGCTCGCCAAGAGGAAGCCCAACACCTCCGACGACAGGTCCGGCGGCACAGACTCCGATGGGGAGGCCGCACATGGCCGCCTCGCGGACGAAGTCGAGTCACCCCACGACCAACTCCACCACGGGACCACCGAACGTCCTCCCGCTCGCACCGTCCAGCCGATCGATGACGGCGCCCCCCGTGGCGGCTGACGATCGAGCACCGGAGCCCACTCTCGCAGTCACCCAGACCGGCCCGCCTTGCCGCGTATCACCGACGGCATGACGAAGAAGCCCTTCACGTGCCCACGCAGCCCCCTCAACAGGACAAAAAGCCCCCTCGGAGATCGCTCCGAGAGGGCTTCTTGCCTTGTTTTGCCTGGTCAGGCACTGTGCCCCCGGCAGGATTCGAACCTGCGACACCCGCTTTAGGAGAGCGGTGCTCTATCCCCTGAGCTACGAAGGCGGGGGTCTGTGGGCGATCTTGCTTGGTTAGCCCTCTGACCGTTGACAGCCTAGCGGATCGTGGTGTGCGGGTGCGCCCCGGTAAGGGAGGCCGTAGTCATAGTCGTCCGGCTCCGTCCGTCAGCCGAGCCAGTGGCCGTCGCGCATGAGGTCTCGGCCCTGCAGTTCGTTCGCCTCTCGCCAGGCCTGGATGCGGCGCGGGCGGATCCGAAAGTACTGGTAGGAGGAGTGGTCGTCGAGCTTGCGTGGGTCGAAGCCCGTCTTTGTTGCGAACGCGTCGCCCGTCTCCGGGGCGAGGTCGGTGAGGGACACCGGTTCCGCCGTGCCGTCCACGATCACGACGTCGCGGGTCGGGCCGATTCCCAGGCGTACTCCGCCGTCCGCCAGCAGGTTGCGGCCGGTGATCGAGGCGCGGGGTGTCGCGATGAGGAACGTGGACCCGTCCCAGAGGTACGACAGCGGGATGAGGTGTACACCGCCTGGGGAACCCGGCGTCGCGACCCAGAGGTCCACGTCGCTCTCCAGCCTCGCGCGGGTGTCCCGCAGTCTCTCCTCGAGCCCACGCGACGGCGCGGCTGACATGTTGCCTCCAGTTTTTGTGGGAGTGCGCTCGGCAGTGCCGTTGCGTGCTCGATGCGGCGCGTCATGACGTACGCGTACGGCGACTTGCCGTAGGCCTCGCGGAACTGCCGGATCAGGTGGGCCGTCTGCATGTTCGCGTTGTGCGCGAGTGCCTCGATGTTCAGTGGCCGCGCGTACTCCCGGTCGATGCGGTCGCGGACGCGGCGCAGGCGGGTCAGTTCGCTGAGGTGTTGCGCGGCGGTGCGTGCGCGTGACCACGCGGGGTGGCACATGGAGGACCCCCTTCAGATGGCCGAATGATGGCCGAATGACGGAACTGATCGCTCAGCGGAGCTCCTGGATGCGGATCATGTTGCCCGCCGGGTCGCGGAAGGCGCAGTCGCGGACGCCGTACGGCTGCTCGGTCGGCTCCTGGACCACCTCGGCGTTACCGGCCGCCCGGACCTTCGCGAAGGTGCCGTCGAGGTCCCGGGTGGCCAGCATGATCCAGCCGTACGTGCCCTTGGCCATCATCTCGGTGATGGTGCGGCGCTCGTCCTCGGTGACCCCGGGGTCGGCGGCCGGCGGTGCCAGCAGGATGGAGGTGCCGGGCTGGTCGACGGGGCCGACCGTGATCCAGCGCATCTTGCCCTGGCCGACGTCGCTGCGGATCTCGAAGCCGAGGGCGTCGCGGTAGAAGGCGAGGGAGGCGTCCGGGTCGTCGTGGGGGAGGGCCGTCGTGTGAATGGTGATGTCCATGGCTGGAACGTTAGCGGCGGCCCGGTGAGCGGGGCTTCTTGAATCCTGATCCGTTCGGGTAGGCGTAATGCCGTAATGCCGTTGACCGTGATTCCGTCAGGCGTCGCCCCCGCCCCCGCTGCCGCTCACCGTGTGCAGCCGCAGTGCCAGCTGGATCTCCAGGGAACGCTCGGGGGACTGCCAGTCGGGGCCGAGCAACTGGGCTATCCGGTCCAGGCGTTGGACCACCGTGTTCACGTGGACGTGCAGGGCTTCCTTCGCCTTGGACTGGCTCGCGCCCGCAGCGAAGTAGGCCCGCAGGGTGTGGATCAGTTCTGTGCCGCGCTTGGCGTCGTAGTCCAGGACCGGGCCCAGTGTGCGGCGTACGTAGGAGTCGAGGTCCGTGTCGTCGCCCAGGAGTACGCCGAGGAAGCCGAGGTCCGGTAGGTCCGCGCCCTGACCCGTGTGGCCCAGGGCGCGAAGGGCGGAGAGGCAGCGCAGGGCTTCGGTGTGGGCCTGGGCCAGGGCCGCCGGGCCGGTGGCGGGGCCCGCGGCGCCGACCGTGACCGGGGATCCGGTGGTGTGGGTCAGGTCGGCGGAGAGGGCGCGGGCGCAGGAGGCCGTGTCGGTGGTGGGGAGTACCAGGACCACATGGTCGTGGTGCAGGCCGGACAGCCCGTGGCGGGTGCGCGCCGCGCGGGCCGCCGCGTTGAGCAGGGACTGCCGGGGCGTCGACTCGCCGTGGGCGACGAACACCGAGTGGGGGAGGGTCAGGTCCACGGCCAGTTTGCGGGCCCGCGCCGTCAGGCGCCCCGGGGTGCCGGTGAGGGACAGCAGGTCGCCCAGCAGCTCGCCGCGTACGTGGTCCTCGGCCTCGGCCGCCGAGCGGCGAAGGAGCAGGAGGAGGGCGGTGACCACGCCCGCGCGTTCGAAGAGGCGGCGGTCGGCCTCGCCCAGGTCGGGCCGGTCGGTCAGCGCGATGCTGCCGAGGAGTTCCGGGCCCGCCAGGACCGCGCACACCCAGGTGCCGTCCTGCGGCACCGCACGGCCGCTGGCGCGCGAGGCGGCGACGGCCTTGGCCAGGGGCGTACGGGGCGCGGCGTCGACCCGCGCCAGCTCCGTACCGTCCGCGTCGTGGATGAGGGTGCCGCCGCGCAGGAGCGCGCCGATGGCCGTGGCGACCTCCGTGAAGTCGCCGCCGCGCAGGACGAGATCGGTCAGGCGGTCGTGTGCGTCCTCGGCGCGGCGCAGGGCCTCGCTGTGCGCGCGGATGGTCTGCGAGGCCGCGTTCAGGTCGACGAGCGCGGCCCTCGTCTCCTCCATCCGGCGTGCGCTGTCGATGGCGATGGCCGCGTGGTCGGCGAGCGAGGAGAGCAGGGCGCCCTCGTCGGGCGTGAAGGCGCGGGCGGTGCGGTCGGCGGCGAAGAGCACGCCGATGACGTGGGTGCCCTGCCGCAGCGGTACGCCGAGGATGGCGTGCAGGCCTTCCTCCAGTACGGCGCTGTCGATGGGGGCGGTGTGCTGGAAGCGGGGGTCGACCTCGTAGTCGCCGGTGGCGTAGGGGCGGGCGGTCTGGGCGACGAGGCCGCCGAGACCCTCGCCCATCCCCAGGCGCAGGTTCTGGAACGCGGCGGAGACGGAGCCGTCGGTGACCCGCATGTAGGTGTCGCCCGCTGTGTCGTCGTTGAGGGACAGATACGCGACATCCGTACGAAGCAGCAGCTTGGCCCGGTGCACGATGGCCCGGAGCACCGCGTCCAGGTCACGCAGCGCCGCCAGGTCGCCCGCCGTGTCGAACAGGGCGGTGAGCTCGGCCTCCCGCCGCTGGTGCTGGTTCAGGGTGCGGCGCACCCGCAGCGCGGTCTGCGTGGCCTCGTCGATGGCGCCGAGATCGGCAGCCGTGGCCCCCGCCGCGCGGGCGGCGGCGGCCGGTCGCGCGAAGTGCTCGGCGGGGGCGTCACCGGCCAGCAGGTCGAGGAGCTCGGAGAGGGCGGACGCCGCGTGCTCCCGGCGGGCGGTCTCTGCGGGACGGGGCATGTGGGGATCGCCTCCGGGAGCGGGATGCGCGGGGTCAGGTTCCGATTGTCGCCGAGGGGGACTTGGGGGAGGAGGCCTCGGGGGACGTGGTCTGATGGGCCAGGGAGCGGCCTCGGGTTTCCTTGGCCGCGAGGACCGTCAGCGTTGTGATGACCACCGTGACACAGACGTACAGGGCGACCGGCGTCGCGGAGTCGTAGTCCTTGAGGAGTTCCACGGCGATGATCGGCGCGAGCGCGCCGCCGATGATGGACGCCAGCTGCGAGCCCATCGACGCCCCCGAGTAGCGCACCCTCGTATCGAACATCTCGGAGATGAAGGCGGCCTGCGGACCGTACATCGCGCCGTGGAAGAGCAGGCCGACCGTGACCGCGAGAGTGATCACGGCGAAGGACTCGCTGTCGACCAGTGCGAAGAAGGCGAAGGCCCACGCCGCCATGCCGATGGAGCCGATCAGGGTGACGGGCCTGCGGCCTATGCGGTCGGACAGGGCGCCCCAGAGAGGGATCGTCACGAAGTGCACGGCGGATCCGATGAGCACCGCGTTCAGGGCGGTGTTCTTGGGCAGCTCCAGATGCACGGTGACGTAGACGAGGACGAAGGCCGTGAGGATGTAGTACGAGACGTTCTCGCCGAGCCGGGTGCCGATGGCGGTCAGGACGCCGCGCCAGTTGCTCCGGAAGACCTCGACGACGGGGGCCTCCTGTTTGGCGGTTTCCCCCGAGGCCGAGGCGGCGGCCTTCGCCTGCGCCTCCAGGAACAGGGGGGATTCCGACACCGAGACCCTGATCCACAGGCCGATGATCACCAGTACGCCGGAGAGCAGGAACGGGATGCGCCAGCCCCAGGCCAGGAACGCCTCTTCCGACTGGACGGCGGCGAGCAGCGCCAGGACGCCGGTGGCCAGCAGATTGCCGCCGGGGGCGCCTGCCTGCGGCCAGGAGGCCCAGAAGCCGCGGTTCTTGTCGTCGCCGTGCTCGGAGACGATGAGTACGGCGCCGCCCCACTCGCCGCCCAGCGCGAAGCCCTGGACCAGGCGAAGGACCGTCAGCAGGATCGGGGCGCCGACGCCGAGCGTGGCGTGCGTGGGAAGGAGCCCCATCGCGAAGGTCGCGCCGCCCATCATCAGCAGGCTCAGGACCAGCAGCTTCTTGCGGCCGATCTTGTCGCCGTAGTGGCCGAAGACGACACCGCCGAGCGGTCGCGCGGCGAAGCCGACGGCGTACGTGAGAAAGGCCAGGAGGGTGCCGACCAGGGGGTCGCTCGTCGGGAAGAACAGGGTGTTGAAGACGAGGGCGGCGGCCGAGCCATAGAGGAAGAAGTCGTACCACTCGATGGTGGTGCCGATCAGGCTCGCGCTGATGATGCGGGCGATGCCGGGCTTCTTCGGCGCCTGGCCGGCCGGGTCCTTGCCCTGGGCATGCGGCGTTGCTGCCATGGCTTGATCCGTTCTCTGGAGAGGCTCTATGGGGACGTGGGTAGGGCAAGCGAGAGCTATCCGGCGGTCCAGCCGCCGTCCAGGGGGAGCGATGCGCCGGTCACGAAGCCGCTGTGCGGGCCGCAGAGCCAGAGCGCGGCGGCGGCGATCTCCGCGGGCTCGATCAGCCGCTTCGCCGCCGAACGCCGCAGCAGTACGTCGGTGAGGACCTGCTCCTCGGGGATGCCGTGGGCGGCGGCCTGCGCGCTGATCTGGCGCTCGACGAGCGGGGTGCGGGCATAGCCGGGGTTGACGCAGTTGCTGGTGACCCCGTGGGCGGCGCCCTCCAGGGCGGTGACCTTGCTCAGGCCCTCCAGGGCGTGCTTGGCCGCGACGTAGGCGGACTTGAAGGGGCTGGCCCGCAGGCCGTGCACGCTGGAGATGTTCACGACGCGGCCCCAGCCGTGCGCGTACATGTGGGGCAGGGTGCGGCGCAGGAGCAGGAACGGCGCGGTGACCATGACCCGCTGGATCAGGTCGAACCGTTCCGGGGGGAACTCCTCGATGGGCGCGACGTGTTGGAGCCCGGCGCTGTTGACGAGGACGTCGACGGCCGCGGGCAGGGCCAGCACCGCGTCGGGGTCGGCGAGGTCGGCGACGTGCGGTTCGCCGCCGACCGTCTCGGCGACCGCCTTGGCCGACTCCGCGTCCACGTCGACGACATGGACGAAGGCGCCGGCGTCGGCGAGGGCCACGGCACAGGCGCGGCCGATGCCGCTGCCGCCGCCGGTGACCAGGGCGGTACGTCCGGTCAGATCGGTGCCGGCTCCGGCGGGGGTGATTCCCGCACCGGCGGGGTCGCTTCCGCTAACGCTGCTCGTCATGGCCGGAAACGTAAGGGCGCCGCGCGAGACGTTCCCATGTGTGGAACCCACACAACGGGCGGCGGTCCGATGTGTGTGCGGTACGGGAGTTAGGGCCTGTCCGATGGGTCCTGCCGGGGTCGCGACCCCTGGCACGCACTCCCCCAAGCTCTCGACTCCGCTCGAGCAGGGGAGACCCCATTCGCGTTGTCGCCCTCCTCCGCCTTGCAGCTGCACGCACCAGGGCCCGCTCGGCCCTGCTGAATCGGCACCCGGCGCGAAGACCGGCCTGACCCATCGGACAGGCCCTAGGCCGGGCGCGTCCGCGCGAAGCGGTCCGTGCTGCCGTCCGCCCAGGTGCACGCGAGCTTCTGCGCGGTGCCGCTTCCGGTGGCCACGGCCGTGCCGGTGGTCTTCATGTCGCCGCCGCCGCAGTCGACCGTCATGGCCATGCTGCTGCTGATGGTCCCCGTGCAGGACTTCTCACCGGCGCGCATGGTGAGTGAGGTTCCGCTGATGGTCAGCACCATCTCCTTGCCGTCCTGCGCGCGGACGATGTGGTACCAGGTGCCCTGGACGCCGCTCGCGCCCGGCTTACTGGTGGGAGCGGGCTTCGGGGCGGCCGAACGGGTCGGCGTGGGGGCCGCCTTGGTGGGGCTCGGAGTGGCCTTGGGGGCGGTGGGCTTCGCCGTACGGGTTCTGCTGGGCGTGGGCTTGGGCTTCGGCGCCTCGGTGGACGGCTTCGCGGCGGGCTCGGAGACGCTGGGCTTCGATTTACCCGGGGCCTTCGCGTCGTCGCCCTCGCCGCCGTCGTCATCGCTGCCGCAGCCGCTCAGCGTGAGGGCGAGCACCGCCGCGGCGGTCGCCGCCATGGAAGTCTTTCTGCGCACGGGAGTTGCTTTCCTGTCAGGCATGGATTGAATTGCCGGTGAGAGGGGAATTTCATCCGCGATACGTTTGCGAACTCGACCGAGCGTGTCACAGGAAACGCGCGGGATTCCAGGCCAACTGGATATGTTCTAAAGGTTAGTTGGGCTGACCCAGAGTTACGGGAATTCCCACACCCTGGGTGGTGGGGTGGCGCACGTCACACCCCGCGGGCCGAGGGCTGTGCTACCTTGCGAACAGCACGTGTGAACGCCGCCTCTCTGCGGCGCCGGTGCTGATTTCTTCTCTTCCGCCTCCTCGGCGGCCACTTTCTCTCCGCCCGTCGTACGGGTTCTCCATCCGTCGTACGGGATTTCCGCCCGTCGTACGGGGTGTGATCACACCGCCCCGCCGGGCCCTTCATTCGCATGTCCGCGAAAGGAACCCATCATGACCACCGCAACCATCCCCCAGAACAAGCAATCCACCAAGGAATCCACCACGGCCACGGTCAGGGCCGCCTCCGGCATCCTCGACCTCGCCCACGGCGGCACCGGTCACCTCCGTACCGGCGATTGCCTTCCCACCCCCAACGACGTGCAGGTCCCCGCCGCCCTGATCCGCCGCCTCGGCCTCCGCCCCGGCGACCTGGTCCAGGGCGAGTGCGCACGGCCCCGCACGCTCACCGACGTCCACCGGGTCAACGGCCACTCCGCCGAGGCGCTCGGCAGGCGGGCGCGGTTCGGGGACCTCACCCCGCTGCACCCCCGCGAGCGGCTCCGTCTGGAGACCGTCGGAGGGTCCGTCGCGACCCGGCTCGTCGATCTCGTCGCGCCCGTCGGCAAGGGGCAGCGCGGCCTGATCGTCGCGCCGCCGAGGACCGGAAAGACGGTCCTCCTGCAGCAGATCGCCGCTGCCGTCAGCGCGAACCACCCCGAGGCGCACCTCATGGTCGTCCTCCTCGACGAGCGGCCCGAAGAGGTCACGGACATGAAGCGGTCCGTACGCGGCGAGGTCCTCGCATCGACCTTCGACCGGCCCGCCAAGGAGCACATCGCCCTGGCCGAACTCGCCGTCGAGCGCGCCAAGCGGCTGACCGAGGAGGGCAGGGACGTCGTCATGCTCTTCGACTCGCTGACGCGGCTCTGCCGTGCGTACAACAATGCCGCGTCCAGCGGCGGCCGCACCCTCTCCGGAGGTGTCGACGCCGCCGCCATCCAGGGCCCCAAGCGGCTCTTCGGCGCCGCGCGGCTCGCGGAGGAGGGCGGGTCGCTGACCATGCTCGCCACCGTGCTCGTGGAGACCGGATCGCGCGCCGACGACTACTACTTCGAGGAGCTCAAGGGCACCGGCAACATGGAGCTCCGCCTCGATCGGGGGATGGCCGAGCGGCGCGTCTTCCCTGCCGTCGACGTCACTCCGTCCGGTACGCGCCGTGACGAACTGCTCGTGCCCGCCGACGAGTTGACGGCCGTACGCGGACTGCGTCGCGCCCTGCACGGACGGGACGCGCAGGGCAGCCTGGAGGCGCTGCTCGACCGCATGCGCAGGACGCCGAGCAACGCCGCCTTCCTGCGACAGGTGCAGCAGACCGTTCCCGGCGCCAACTCCGCCAAGACAAATGGGAGTTGATCCCCTCACGGGCGTGTGACGTGCACCCGGTAGCCGCCGTCCTTGTCGACGCCCGCCACCGTGACGCGGACGTCCGCCTTCTCGTCCACGAACGTCTGCCCCGGCCCGTACGTCGCGTCGGAGAGCTCCGCGTGGACGTTCGGCCGCCGAGTGCAGCCGCCGCTGTCCTTCGCCGAGTCGGAGACGGTGACCGGGCCGTGGCCCGTGTCGATCTCCGCGTTCACCCGGTAGACCAGCACGCCGGGCTTGCAGACCGCCTCGTCGTTGCCGCCCTGGGTGCGGACCTCGATCGCGTACCCCGTCTTCTCGTCCATCGGCACGAAGGCGAGCTTGGTGCCGCCGCGCTCGCTCAGCGGGGTCAGCGTGTGCTCGGTCGTCCCGGAGTTGGACGCGCAGCTGATCTGGTCGTCGTCGAGCCAGCCCAGCTTCCACTTGTGCCAGGCAAGCAGGTCGTTGTTGGCGCCCCAGTCCTCGCTCATGATGTCCCAGTGGCCGACCGCGCCGCCGCCCTCCTGCGTATAGAGGTCGGGCAGGCCGAAGGTGTGGCCGTTCTCGTGGGGGAGCACGCGGTAGCCGGTCTCGCTGTAGCTGCCCGAGCCGTCGTCCTGGCGGCTGTAGATGAAGGACGCGTTGGCGACCGGGACGCCGTCCGCGACGGGCGCCTCGGTGTTGCCCGCGAAGGTCACCGAGAGGACCGTGTCGAGCGCGGAAGGGCCGGCGTTCGGCGTGATGAGGATGTTCACCAGGTCGTACTCGCGGAAGTCCACGTCAGCATCGGCGGTCGCCACGATGTCCTGGACGAGCTCGCGGTACCCGGGATCGAAGGGTGCGCCGCGCTCTATCCCGTACTCCTTGAAGCTCTTCGGCATGCGCAGCCAGTCGGGCACGGGGGACTCGGGGAGGTAGTCGAGCCGCCCGTAGGAGCTGGTGCGGAACCAGTCCGAGGTCTGCGGGAAGAACTCCGCGAGGCGCTCCATGGCGGTGCCCTCGCCGGGGGCGTCGGAGAAGTCGACCATCAGGTTCAGGGCCCGGACGGTGCCCTTGGAGCGCGAGTACCCGGCGGGCGTGGGTACGCCCTCCGTCATCTGGACGCCCATCGTGCCGTTGATCATGCACGGGCCGAGTGCGGTCGCGCGGGGCAGGGACGTGGGGCCCGCGGCGGTGGCGGAGTCCTCCATCAGCCGGCCCGTGCTCGCCGACGTGGTGACCGTGAGGGCGAGGGCCGCGCAGGCCGCGAGTGCCGCGCCGCGCCGGGCCCCGCGTATCCGCCTCCAGGTCGGCTGCTGCATACATGGGCCCTCCCGTCGCGGCAGCCGCCGGTCCTGGCTGCACCCTGTTCGATCACCCTGTGCCGGGGTCCGCCAGGGCGCTCGCTGGGTGCGACCGATCGTGGGTTTCTGGCCCGCGGAGGTGTGGCTCAGGCCAGAGGTGTGACCCAGGCCAGAGGTGTGACTCAGGCCACAGAAAGAAACCCGGAGGGGGGAAATATCCGGGGAGTCTTTCCCCGTTTAGACCTGTGTCCGAGCGAAACGGGGAGCAGCTCCCCGGTTGTGTCGGGCGAACCACCGCAATCATCAATTGAGCAACCGAAACGGCGAGAACCACCTCCGCGAGAGCGGCGGCGGTTTAGCCGCAGAGAGGGGAGTGCCGTCGTGGACACCGCCACCGCCCCGCAGCGCAAGGTCACCCGCCCGCGGGCCGACGCCTTGCGCAACCGGGAGCGGATCGTCGCCGCCGCACGCGAGATGTTCGTCGAGTTCGGTCCGGATGTGCCGTTCGACGAGGTCGCGCGGCGCGCGGGCGTGGGCAACGCCACGGTCTACCGGCACTTCGCCGACCGGGCCGAACTGGTCCACCAAGTCGTCCTGTTGGTGACCGACCGCGTCGCGGAGCACGCCGAGCGTGCCCGCGTCAGGACGGAAGCCGAGGGGGAAGGCGCTGCCTTCGACGCCCTGCGCGAGTTCGTGCACGCCGCCGCCGATGAGCGGATCGGCGCGCTGTGCCCGATGCTCCAGGAGGCGTTCGACCCCGAGCACCCTGACCTGATCGACGCCCGCGACCGGCTCGAGGCCGCGATCGACGGGCTCATGGAGCGGGCACGCGCGGCGGGGCAGCTGCGCACCGACATCGCCGTCGGAGACCTGATGGTCGCCCTCTCCCAGCTCACCCGGCCCCTGCCCGGCACCGCCTGCCTGAACATGGACCGCTTCGTCCACCGCCATCTGCAGCTGTTCATGGACGGCCTGATGGCTCCGGCACGCTCCGAGCTGCCCGGTGAGGCGGCGACCTTGGAGGACCTCCGACAGTCATGAGCCCTGCCTGACACCGCACGTCTCACCCCGCTTCACGCTTCTCGTTACGTCGCTTTTTTCACTCTCGTACCGCTAGGTGGCTATCCCTATGTCAGAAACAGATCCGAGGCGCTGGAAAGCGCTGATCTTCATCGCGCTCGCGCAGCTGATGGTCGTGCTCGACGCGACCATCGTGAACATCGCGCTGCCCTCCGCCCAGCAGGACCTGGGCATATCGGACGGCAACCGCCAGTGGGTCATCACGGCCTACGCCCTGGCCTTCGGTGGCCTGCTGCTCTTCGGCGGCCGCATCGCCGACCTGTGGGGCCGTAAGCGCGCCTTCCTCGTCGGCCTTGTCGGCTTCGCCGCCGCCTCCGTGCTCGGTGGCGCGGCCAACGGTGAGGCCATGATGCTCGGCGCCCGTGCGCTGCAGGGTGTGTTCGGTGCGCTGCTCGCGCCGGCCGCACTGTCGCTGCTCGCGGTGATGTTCACCGACGGCAAGGAGCGCGCCAAGGCGTTCGGCATCTACGGTGCGATCGCCGGTGGCGGTGGCGCCGTGGGCTTCATCCTCGGTGGTCTGCTCACCGAGTACATGGACTGGCGCTGGACCTTCTTCGTCAACGTTCCGTTCGCGATCGTCGCGGCCGCGGGCGCGTACTTCGTGATCCGTGAGCCCGCCGAGGGCCGCAACCGCTCGCCGCTCGACATCCCCGGCGTGCTCCTGTCCACCCTGGGTCTGGTCGCCCTGGTGTACGGCTTCACCCGCGCCGAGTCCGCCGGCTGGACCGACGGTCTCACGATCGGCATGTTCGTCGCCTCCGCGGTGCTGCTCGGGGCGTTCCTCGTCACCGAGGCCAAGGTCAAGGCCCCGCTGCTTCCGCTGCGCGTCCTGACCGAGCGCAACCGTGGCGGTGTCTACCTGTCCCTCGGTCTGGCCGTCATCGCGATGTTCGGCACCTTCTTGTTCCTCACCTACTACCTGCAGATCGTGCAGGGCTACTCCCCGGTGAAGACCGGCTTCGCCTTCCTGCCGATGATCGCGGGCATGATCGTGGGCTCCACGCAGATCGGCGCCCGCCTGATGACCCGGGTCGCGCCGCGCCTGCTGATGGGCCCGGGCTTCCTGGTCGCCGCGGTCGGCATGCTCCTGCTGACCCAGATGGAGATCGGCGGCTCGTACTCCGCGGTGGTCCTGCCGGCGCTGCTGCTGCTCGGTCTCGGCATGGGTACGGCGTTCATGCCCGCCATGTCCCTTGCCACGCACGGTGTCGAGCCGCGTGACGCCGGTGTCGCCTCCGCGATGGTCAACACCTCGCAGCAGGTCGGCGGCGCCATCGGCACGGCCCTCTTGAACACCATCGCCGCATCCGCCACGACCGCGTACATCACCTCGCACGCGGCGGGCGCGACGACTCCGGCGGCGCAGAAGCTCCTCCAGGCGCAGGCGCAGGTGGATGGCTATGCCACCGCCACCTGGTGGGCGGTCGGCATCCTGGTGATCTCCGCCGCGATCGCCTTCGCGTTCATCAACACCGATGCCCAGGGCGGCGCTCAGGCCGCTTCGGGCGACGGTGAGGGCGTGGGCAAGGAGGACGAGGTGCGCATCCCGGTGGTCGCGCACTGACCCCGGTAGGGGAGACCTGGAAGACCTAGCGGAGCCAGGGAAGGTCCGCACCGGCCTCCTTGGGCTGAAGTCCCTCGGCGACGATCATCATGATCTCGCCGAGGGACTTCTGCTGTTCCGGGCTGAGCCGGTCGAAGAGGGCCTGGCGTACGGCGGAGACATGGCCGGGCGCGGTCCTGCGCAGCACCTCGTACCCGTCGTCGGTGAGGATCGCGAACTGGCCGCGCTTGTCCGAGGGGCAGTCCTCGCGGCGCACCCAGCCGTTCTTCTCCAGGCGCGCGATCGCGTGCGAGAGCCGGGACCGGGTGATCTTGGTGTTCCGCGCGAGCTCGGTCATCCGCAGTCGGCGCCGGGGCGCGACGGACAATTGGACGAGCAGGCCGTAGTAGATGTGCGGCATGCCCGCGTCACGCTGCAACTGGCGGTCGAGGTGGTCCTCCAGGAGCGTGGTGGCGTGCAGATACGCGAGCCAGGTGCGCTGTTCGTCGTCGTCGAGCCAGCGGGGTTCCTCGTCCGGAGGAGAAGTGGGTGCCGTGTCCATGTACTCCACTGTACGCAGCCCTTTCTTGAAAGTTAAACAATGCGGGAGTAGGGTCATTATCGAGCAGAAAGCTTGAGAGTTAAAGCATCTAGTCCTGTGAAGTTCTCGGAGGCGCCGTCATGACCGAAACCCAGGAGCGCATGCCCGCCCTGTACCTCAGCCACGGCGCGCCGCCGCTGGCCGACGACGCCCTCTGGCCGGACCAGCTCAAGGCCTGGTCGGCCGACCTGCCGCGCCCCAAGGCCATCCTGATGGTCTCCGCCCACTGGGAGGAGGCCCCGCTCGCCCTCGGCGCCACCGATACGGTGCCGCTCGTCCACGACTTCTGGGGCTTCCCCGAGCATTACTACCAGGTGACGTACGCCGCTCCGGGCGCCCCTCAACTGGCCGATTCCGTACGCAAATTGCTGCGCGGGGCGGGCACGCCGGTGCAGGACATCCCCGATCGCGGGCTCGACCACGGGGCGTACGTCCCGCTCGTCGAGATGCACCCGGCCGCCGACATCCCCGTACTCCAGATCTCCATGCCGACGCTCGATCCGCAGCGCCTGATGGACATCGGCCGCAAGCTGGCGCCGCTGCGGGACGAGGGCGTGCTGATCGTCGGCAGCGGCTTCTTCACGCACAATTTGGCGGCGCTGCGGCAGGGCGGCATCCCGTCCTGGTCGGTGGAGTTCGATGTGTGGGGGCGTGAGGCGCTGGACGCGGGGGACGTGGACGGGCTTCTCGACTTCGAGCACAAGTCCCCGGCGGGGCAGCTGGCGCATCCGCGTACGGAGCATTTCGCTCCGCTGTTCGTGACGATGGGGGCGGCGGAGGCTGCGGGTGACCTAGGCGGGCAGCGGAGTGTGATCGACGGCTTCTGGATGGGGTTGGCCAAGAGGTCGGTGCAATTCGGCGCCCCGTAAGGGGCGCGGGGAACTGCGCGACCAGCCCAATGCGGCCCGCAGACGAAAGGCACTCAAGCGAGCGGCACGCTGAGCTCAACCGCACGCAAGGCCGCCGCCAAGGCCCTCTCGTCGCCGACGTCCAGTGCCGTGTCCGTGAACTTGATGACGTGCTCGTCGCCGTGCGCGAGGGCCCGCTCGAAGACCTCCTCGGGGGCGAACGTGCCCGGCAGTTCGTACGCGACGGGCGCGTCCGGCGCGTACATGGCGGTCACGGCGGCCGACGCCGTCCAAGCGGCCCGCAGGCCAGGCACCCACAAGGCGCGCGGCAGCGCAGGCAGGGTGCGCAGCACGGCGTTGGGCGCCGTCGCCGCGTGCACCAGCATCGTCTCCTCGCCGTGGCCGTGTGTGGCGTACCGGTGGGTCGCCGCCCGCACCAGCTCGGTGAGCCTGCGGTGCGCCTCGTCGGGTCCTGTCACGCCGGCCGCCCAGACGGGCAGGCCCGTGACCCTGCCGAGCCGGGCCGGGAAACCGCCGCTGTCCCGGTCCGGGATCGGCGGTACGGCGTCCAGAGCGGCGGCCGCGCCGGCGGCACCCGGCAGCGGGGCGACTCCGGTGACGGGGCGGTGGCGGGCGGCCCAGTAGCCGAGGCCGTGGGCGAGTTCGGCGACGCGGGGTTCGGTCTCGTCACCCGACAGCAGGGTGCGCACCGCGTGGCCGACGCGGATCACCGGGTGCGTGGAGCCGCCGTACATCCCGGGCAGCAGGCGCGGCCACCACTGGGCGAGCACGTCGCGCCAGGGGCGTTCCTCGGTCTCCCTGCCGAAGTACGCGATCCAGTCCGCCGCCCGGCGCGGATCACCAAGGGCCTCGCGCCAGTTGTCGCCGGTGACCGTCTCGACTGTGCCAGGGAACTCCTCCAGCTTCGGCGCGTACAGGTCGAGCCAGCGGTGGACCGCGCCGGACCGCCCGTGCGCGGCGAGCGCCTCGACGGCCATCGGGGCGTGGTTGGTGAGCCGCCCGAGCCGCTCGGGCCCGGAGGCGTGCAGCCGCTGGAGGGCTTCGTCGAGGGTGCCTGCGGTGCCGCCTGTGTGGTCCATGGGGGCACGCTAAGTGGGGTTGTCGGCGGGGCGTAACGGGCTTGCGGCCTAGGACTGAGGGCCGAGAGGGCGTTCGTACCAGGCGACGTCCCAGTAGCGGCCGAACTTCCGGCCCACCTCCCGGTACGTGCCGACATGCCGGAAGCCGAAGCGTTCGTGGAGGCGGTGCGAGGCGTCGTTGGGCTGCGCGATCCCGGCGTACGCGCGGTGCAGGTTGTCAGAAGTCGCAGCCTCGTCCTCCAGGGCCTCGAAGAGCGCCTTGTACAGCAACGTGCCGATGCCGCGGCCGCCGGTGTCCGGAGCGCAGTAGACGCTGACTTCTACAGAAGTGGCGTAGGCGGGCTTCGGACGGAAGGGGCTGCTGGTCGCGTATCCGAGCACGCGGCCCGAATCCCGCTCCTGGGCAACCATCAGGCGGTGCGGGCCGTCTTCAGGGTGGGAGAGCAGCCAAGGGCGGCGCTCTTCTGGCAGGAAGACGGCTGTGTCGAATGTGATCGCCGTCTCACGTACGTAGTGGTTGTAGATGTCGGTCAGGGCCTCGAGGTCAGCCTCCGTGCCCGGCCTGACCTGCACCTCTGTACGTTCCGACGGCATCCGGCCTCCCTTTGTGGCGGCACAGGGTACTGCAACGTCGCGAAAATAGATGTGCGGCTTGGGAATTCTGTCCGGATTCCAGTCGTTGTTTCCATCGGAAGCAGGGCACCCGGAAGGGTGTGGTTTCCACCACAGAGGCCCGTAAAAGGGGCCGACCAGGACCTCCACACGCAAGGGAGCACGCATGGCAACCCGTGCCGTCGCCCGTCGTAAGTCCGCCTCCTCCGGCGAGACCGACGCGGCACGCAGTGTTCGCGCCGTAGGCGGGGAGATCGCCGACCGCGACCTGGTCGGCATGTACCTCGACGAGATCGCGCGTACGCCGCTGCTCGACGCCGCCAAGGAAGTCGAGCTGTCCCAGGTCATCGAGGCGGGTGTCTACGCGCGAAAGATACTCGACGGAGACGTCGAGGACTCCGTCGCGGGCGCGGCCGCGTCCCGCGAGGAGCTGGAGGCGCTGGTCGCCGACGGCGAGCGCGCGAAGGACGTCTTCATCCGGTCGAACCTGCGGCTCGTCGTCGCTGTGGCACGCCGCTATCCGCGCAGCGGCCTCCCTCTGCTCGACCTGATCCAGGAGGGGAACGCGGGCCTGGTGCGCGCGGTCGAGAAGTTCGACTACGCCAAGGGCTTCAAGTTCTCCACGTACGCCACGTGGTGGATCCGCCAGGCCATCACGCGCTCCATAGCCGACCAGTCGCGCACCATCCGGCTCCCCGTCCACCTGGTGGAGGAGCTGGGCCGGATCCGTCGGGTCCAGCGCGAGTTCAACCGTAAGAACGGCCGCGATCCGGAGCCCGAGGAAGTAGCGGCCGAGCTCGACTCCACCCCGGCGCGGGTCATCGACGTCCTGGACTGGGCCCGCGACCCGGTCTCGCTGAACATGGGCGTGGACGACGACGGCGACACCCAGTTCGGCGACCTGCTCGAGGACACCTCGGCGGTCTCGCCCGAGCAGTCCGTCCTGACGCTGCTGCGCAGTGAGGAACTGGACGACCTGATCGGCCGCCTCGACCAGCGCACGGCCTCCATCATCAAGATGCGGTACGGCATCGAGGACGGCCGCGAGCGGACGCTGACGGAGGTCGGCAAGCAGCATGGCCTGACGCGTGAGCGGATCCGTCAGATCGAGAAGCACGCGCTCCTTGAGCTGAAGAAGCTGGCGCGGGACACGGGCTTCGACGCGGCGGCCTAGGCGGCCCGCCCTTAGCCGTCCCCTTGGCGAGCCCCGGTGCCATCCCCCCGGCACCGGGGCTCACTTCTTTTTCCCACCCGCCCACCCGATTGCCCTGCAGCCGCTAGCGCGACACCAGGAAGTGGACCTCTCGGGGCCTGACCTCCAGGTCGCTCTGGCCGTCTGGCGTCGCGTCCATTTCGCGGGCGAGGTCGGCCGTTGCCAGGAAGGACTCCTCGGAGTCGAACGCGCCGGTGGTCACGACGGCCTCGCCGTCCGGGGTGACCCAGACACCGACGGACTCGAAGCCCGGCTGTCGCCGCATCGCGTCGGCGACCTCGTGGCATTCGGCGAGGAACGCGTCGACGTGCTCGGGAGCCGGGTAGTGGAAGGCGACGAAGCCGAATGACATGACGTTCCCCTCTCGGGTTATACGATGCCGTACAACATGAGGCTAGACCTGCTGTACGGCTTCGTACAACAGGTCTTCGAGGGTGAGGTGGGCCACAGATGGGCGCATTGCGCACACCGCGGGAGCAGTGGATCGAGGAAGGACTGCGGGCGCTGGCCACCGGCGGTGTGGACGCGGTGCGGATCGAGGCGCTCGCCAAGGCGCTGGGGGTGACCAAGGGCGGCTTCTACGGCTACTTCGCCGACCGCGACGCACTGCTGACCGAGATGCTGGACACCTGGGAGCGCGAGAGCGTCACCGACGTCATCGACCGGGTCGAGCGGGAGGGCGGCGACGCACGGGACAAGGTCCGCCTGGCCGGGCAGCTCACCTTCTCCAGCGACCGCCTGCTCCCCATCGACCTGGCCATCCGCGAATGGGCCCGCCGCGACGACACCGTCGCCGCCCGCCTGCGCCGCGTGGACAACGAACGCATCCAGCTGGCGCGCGACGCGATCAGCACCTTCTGCGCCGACCCCGACGAGGTCGAGGCCCGCGCCCTGCTCGCCTTCTGCACGGCCATCGGCAGCCACTTCCTCGCCGCCGACCACCCGGCAGGCACCCGCCCCCAGGTCATCGCCCGCGCCGCCGACATCATCCTCGACCTCCCGCACGGCAACCACGGTGGATGACGCATCGTCACGTGCCGGAGGCCCGGGTCAGGCGTGCGCCCAAGTCGCGTAGGTACTGCACCAGTTCCGGCGGCTCATGTGCCCGGAAGTCGCAGTCGGCCAACGCCAGGCGGACCGCAAGCCATTCGATGGAGTCCGGCACCGTCGACCGCAGGCGGCAGGAGGTGTCGGAGATCGGTTCAGGCGTACCAAGGGCCGCCGGGAGGCGCGCCGCGATGAACTCCGCGGGGGCCTCGAACGTCACGTCGATGGCGTACGACTGCCTGCCGCGCCACATGGACTGGCGGATGTACTCCGCGGCGTCCCCCGTCGGCAGCTCCCGCGGGGCGAATCGCGCCCCCGTCGCGAACGGGGACGACACCCGGTCGACGCGGAACGTACGCCAGTCCTCGCGGTCGATGTCGTACGCGACCAGATACCAGCGACGGCCCGTCGACACCAGGCGGTACGGCTCGGTCAGGCGGCGCGACTCCGTGCCGTCGCCCGCGCGGTACGCGAAGCGCAGGCGCTCCTGGCCGGCCGCCGCCGACGCCATCACCGTCAGCGTCTCGGGGGCGATGCTCGCCCCGTCCCCGCTGGTGAGGGGGGTCGTGGCGATCTGGAGGGTCGAGACGCGACGGCGCAGGCGGCTGGGCAGGACCTGCTCCAGTTTGGCCAGGGCCCGGACGGAGGCCTCCTCCACCCCCTCCACCGCGTGGCCCGCGCCCGCCCGCAGGCCCACCGCGATCGCCACCGCCTCCTCGTCGTCGAGGACCAGCGGGGGCATCGCCTTGCCCGCGACCAGGCGGTATCCGCCGGTCGCCCCCTGGCTCGCCTGGACCGGGTAGCCGAGGTCCCGCAGCCGGTCGATGTCGCGCCGCACGGTGCGGCGGGAGACGCCGAGCCGCTCGGACAGCTCACCGCCGGGCCACTCCCGCGGGGTCTGGAGAAGCGAGAGGAGCTGCAGCAGCCGGGCCGGGGTGTCCGTGTTGGAACCGCCGTCAGATCCACGATTGGACCCGCCGCCGCTCGGATTCGATGTCGTGTTCTTCATGTTCTCCAGGGTGCCCGCCATCTAGGACACCATCTGGCCTATATGGCATCTACGTTTCTCTCATGACTTTCAGCGACCCCGCCCCCGTGGCACCCACATCCGCCGGCGACCGCCGGCGCTGGTTCGCCCTCGCCATCGTGATGACCGCGGCCTTCATGGACCTCGTCGACGTCACCATCGTCAACATCGCGATCCCCTCCATGCAGCGGGAGAGCGGCGCCACGTTCAGCCAGATCCAGTGGATCACCGCGGGCTATGCGCTCGCCTTCGCGGCCGGGCTGATCACCGGCGGGCGGCTCGGCGACATCCACGGGCGCAAGCGGATGTTCCTCATCGGCATCGGCGGCTTCACGCTGGCCTCCGCGCTCTGCGGGTTCGCCGCCAATCCGGAGATGCTCGTCGCATCACGGATCCTGCAGGGCGGCATGGCCGCGATGATGGTGCCGCAGGTCCTGTCGATCGTGCACGCCACCTTTCCCGCGCACGAGCGGGGCAAGGTCTTCGGGCTCTTCGGGATGGTCGTGGGGCTCGGCGCCGTCTCCGGGCCGCTGCTCGGCGCGCTGCTCACCGAGTGGAACCTCTTCGGCCTCGAATGGCGGCCGATCTTCCTCATCAACCTGCCGGTGGGCATAGCGGGGCTTGTCCTCGGGTGGAAGTTCATCAGCGAGTCCAAGGCGCCGAAGGCGCTCAAGCTGGACCTCGTCGGTGTCGTGCTGGTGACGCTCGGCCTGCTGATGGCGCTCTACCCGCTCACCCGTGGGCGGGAGTTGGACTGGCCGCTGTGGGGTTACGTGATGATGGCGGGCGGCATCGTGGTCTTCGGCGCCCTCGTCGCGTACGAGAAGAAGAAGGCGGCGAAGGACGGTTCGCCGCTGGTGGAGCTGTCGCTGTTCAAGGTGAAGAGCTTCGCGGCGGGCATCGCCGTGCAGACGGTGTTCGGGATCTCGCTGGGCATCTTCTTCCTGGTCTGGACGCTCTACATGCAGCTCGGGCTCGGCTGGACCCCGCTGAAGGCGGGCGTCACCGGCGTTCCGTTCTCGATCGCCGTCTCGGTGGCGGCCGGCATCTCGGTGCAGAAGCTCGTCCCGCGGTTCGGCCGCAAGGTGCTGCAGGCGGGCGCGCTGACCATGATCGCCGGGCTGCTCGTCTACATCTGGGAGGCGAACCGGTACGGCGCGGAGCTCGCGCCGTGGCAGATGGCGCTGCCGCTGGCCGTGATGGGCGTCGGTATGGGTCTGATCGTCGCCCCGCTGACCGACGCGGTGCTCTCCGATGTGCCGCAGGCGCACTCGGGTTCGGCGTCCGGGCTCATCAACACCGTCCAGCAGATGGGCAACGCGCTCGGGCTCGGCCTCGTCTCCGTGGTGTTCTTCGGCGTGATCGACGAGAAGGTCGAACGGAGCCGGATGCCCGCCGAGTTCATCGACGCGTTCCAGAACTCGCTGTGGTGGGTGGTCGGTGTGCTCGTCGTCATCTTCCTGCTGATGTTCGCCCTGCCGGGCAAGCCCCGGCAGCATGTCGAGGGCGCGGACATCGAGGGCGCGGACATCGCGGCCGATGACACCGACGGCCTCGGCGAACTCCCGGAGCGTGAGCCCGCGTTGACCTCCTGATCCACGCCGGCGGGGTGCGGCCCGGGCGGAGCCTAGAGCTCCGCCCGGGCCGCCGTCGTGTCCAGGGACTCGAGTACGGCCCGTGGGCTGCCGCCCTTCATGACGGCGGCGCCGATCTCCTTGCGGACAGCACCTCGTCCTCGGCGGCCTCGGGGCCCAGTCGCAGGCCGTACGGCGTCTTGACGCCGAGCGCCTTCAGGGCCTGTGCCGCATCGGACGTGCTGTAGAGCTGGCCGGGCGCTGTATCGAGGCGCTGGGGGACTTCCGCAGGCCGTAGGGCCGCAACCGGCATGTACTTTCAGCGGCTCGCCGCCAGGTTGAAAGTCCGTTTGTGTCTGTCTGGCGCCCGAACTTGTTTACTTTCCGGAAATCCAGTCGTAGTCTCCCAGGGAACCCACAAGCTCGGGCATCAAGGCGGAGGCGAACGGACATGTACGCACCGGAGCGGCAGCAGGAGATCCTGCGGCTCGCACGCGACGGCGGCCGGGTCGACGTGCTGTCGCTCGCCGAGGAGTTCCAGGTCACCGCGGAGACCATCCGGCGCGACCTGAAGGCCCTTGACCGCGCCGGTCTCGTACGCCGTGTCCATGGCGGTGCCATACCGGCCGGGCGCCTCGACTTCGAGCCGGACCTCGCCGAGCGCGAGGGCACGTCGGCCGACGAGAAGGACCGCATCGCGAAGGCCGCGCTCGCCGAGCTGCCGGCCGAGGGCAGCGTCATCCTCGACGCGGGCTCGACGGTCGCGCGGCTCGCGGCCTCGCTCCCCCTGGAATCGACGTTCACGGTCGTCACGCACGGCCTGCCCACCGCGGCCCGCCTCGCCGACCACCCCGGCATCCAGCTGCACCTCATCGGCGGCCGCGTACGCAGCAGGACGCGCGCGGCCGTCGACGCGTGGGCGCTGCGGGCGTACGGCGAGATCCGTGCCGACGTCCTCTTCCTCGCCACCAACGGCTTCTCCGCGGAGGCCGGCCTGACCACCCCCGACCTCGCAGAGGCGGCCGTCAAACGCGCCGCGATCGGCGCGGCCCGCCGGGTAGTCCTGCTCGCGGACTCCACCAAGCACGGCCAGGAACACTTCGCCCGCTTCGGCGACCTGGACGACGTCGACCTCCTGATCACCGACAGCGGCCTCAGCCCCGAGGACGCGGCGGCGATCGAGGGCGGCGGCACGGAGGTGATCCGGGCATGAGCGGCGCGGGCGGCGCAGGCACGCAGTTGAGCAGCAGCACACAGAACAGCAACGAAACGGTACGTACGCGCATGATCCTCACCGTCACGCCCAACCCCTCCCTCGACCGCACCTACGAGGTCCCCGCCCTGGACCGCGGTGAGGTCGTGCGGGCCACCGGGGAGCGGATGGACCCGGGCGGCAAGGGCGTCAACGTGTCGCGGGCGGTCGCGGCCGCGGGCGCGGACACCGTCGCCGTGCTGCCGCTCGGCGGGGCGCCCGGCGCGCTGGTCGCGCAGCTCCTGGACGAGCAGGGGATCAGCGTCGCGCCGGTCCCGGTCGCGGGCCAGACCCGGTCGAACATCGCGGTCGCGGAACCGGACGGCACCCTCACCAAGATCAACGCCCCGGGCCCCGAACTGACCCCGGTCGAGGCGGAGTCGCTGCTCTCCGTCGTCCGTGAACGCTCCACCGGGGCCGACTGGATCGCCTGCTGCGGCAGCCTCCCGCGCGGCCTCGCGCCTTCCTGGTACGCCGAGTTGGTGGCCCGGGCGCACGCGGCGGGCGCCCGTATCGCCCTGGACACCTCGGGCCCGGCCCTGCTCGCCGCCCTCGCCGAACGCCCCGACGTGGTCAAGCCGAACGCCGATGAGCTCGCGGAGGCGGTGGGCCGCCCGCTGGCCACGGTCGGCGACGCGGTGAAGGCCGCAGAGGAGCTGCGGGATCTTGGCGCGCGTGCCGTGCTCGCCAGCCTCGGGGCGGACGGCCAGCTCCTGGTCGACGCCTCGGGCACGTACTTCGGCAGCGCCCGCGTCGACGCCGTACGCAGCAACGTCGGCGCCGGTGACTCCTCCCTGGCCGGTTTCCTCATCGCGGGCGGCACCGGCGCGGACGCCCTCGCATCGGCCGTGGCGCACGGTGCGGCGGCGGTTCAGCTGCCGGGCAGCGCGATGCCGACGCCCGCGGATCTCGCGCCGGACGCGGTCACGGTGACGACGGAGGTCCCCCTGGACCGCGCACTGACGGAGCCGGCGTCATGACTCCCCGCCCCCACAAGTCCCCCATGCACCACCCCCGTCCCCACCCCGCCCCCCGGGCGATACGCGTGCGAAGGAGCCCGCGATGAGCGAGATGATCACCGCGGAACTGGTCGACCTCGAACTCGACCGGTCCGCCGGAACCAAGGAAGCGGCGGCCCGTGCCCTCGCCGAGCGCATGGTGTCCCTGGGCCGGGTGACCGACCTGGAGGGGTTCCTCGCCGACGTGGCGGCCCGTGAGGCGCAGATGCCGACCGGCCTCGACGGCGGCATCGGCATCCCGCACTGCCGCAGCGCCCATGTCACCGAGCCGACCCTGGCCTTCGGCCGCTCGACGGACGGCATCGACTTCGGGGCGCCGGACGGCCCCGCGGACCTGATCTTCCTGATCGCCGCTCCGGCGGGCGCGGACGACGCCCACCTGACGATCCTGTCGTCGCTGGCAAGGCAGTTGATGGACGAGGAGTTCACGACCGCCCTGCGGGCTGCGACGGACGCCGAGACGGCAACGACTCTGATCCGGGGCGAGGGGCGGGCGGCCGGGGAAACGACAACAGAAACCCCCACCGACCAGCAGCCGGAAAACGACCCCACCCCGGCGGAGCCGTTCCGCATAGTCGCTGTCACGTCCTGCCCCACGGGCATAGCCCACACCTACATGGCAGCGGAATCCCTGGAGAACGCGGCCCGCGAGGCAGGCGTGGAACTGGCGGTGGAGACGCAAGGCTCCGCCGGCTTCACCCGCCTCGACCCGGCGGTCCTGGCCTCCGCGGACGCGGTCATCTTCGCCCACGACGTCCCCGTACGGGACAAGCACCGCTTCGCCGGGAAGCCCACGGTCGACGTGAGCGTGAAGGCCGGCATCAGCCGCCCGGCGGAACTCATCGCGGAGGCCCGCGAGAAGGCGGCCCGCGGCGAGATCACCACGGCGAGCGCCCCGAGCCCGGTGGACAACGCGGGCGACAGCGGCGACGGCTACGGCACCAAGCTGCGCAAGTGGCTGATGTCCGGCGTCAGTTACATGGTCCCGTTCGTCGCCGCGGGCGGCCTCCTCATCGCCCTTGGCTTCGCCATCGGCGGCTGGCGGATCGACAAGGCCCCGTCCGTCGCCGAGCACTTCGTGTGGACGGACACCACCAGTTGGGCCGCGCTGCTCTTCCAGATCGGCGGGCTCGCCTTCGCCTTCCTGGTGCCGGTCCTCGCCGGTTACATCGCGTACGGAATGGCCGACCGCCCAGGCCTGGTCCCCGGCTTCGTCGGCGGCTCGGTCGCCGTCACGATCAACGCGGGCTTCCTCGGCGGCCTCGCGGCGGGTCTGATCGCGGGCGCGGTCGTCATGGGCATCCAGCGGGTGCGGATCCCGGCGGTCCTGCGCGGCATCATGCCCGTGGTCGTCATCCCGCTGATCTCGTCGGCGGTCGTCGGCTTCCTGATGTTCCTGGTGATCGGAAAGCCGATCGCCTCGCTCCAGAGCGCGCTCACGGACTGGCTCGAAGGCCTCTCCGGCGCCAACGCGATCATCCTCGGCGTCATCCTCGGCCTGATGATGTGCTTCGACCTCGGCGGCCCGCTGAACAAGGTCGCCTACGCCTTCGCCGTCGGCGGTCTCGCCAACCCGACCGAGGGCAGCCTCAAGGTCATGGCCGCGGTGATGGCGGCCGGCATGGTCCCGCCGCTCGCCATGGCGCTCGCCACGACCGTCCGCGGCCGTCTCTTCACCAAGACGGAGCGCGAGAACGGCAAGGCGGCCTGGTTCCTGGGCGCCTCCTTCATCACGGAGGGCGCGATCCCGTTCGCCGCGGCCGACCCGCTGCGGGTGATCCCCGCCTCGATGGCGGGCGGCGCGGTCACCGGCGCCCTGTCGATGGCCTTCGGCTGCACGCTGCGGGCCCCGCACGGAGGCATCTTCGTGGTACCGCTGATCGGCCAGCCGCTGCTCTACCTGGTGGCGATCGCCGCCGGTGTCGGCGTCTCGACCGTGGCGGTCATCCTGCTCAAGGGGGCCCGGAAGCCGGTTCCTTCGGGGAGCGGGGAGAGCGCGGAGGCCGCTGCGGAAGCCGTGCCGAAGGAGCAGGTCGCGGCGGCTGTTTGAGCCCCATGGGTCCCTATGAGGGGGTTGTGCGACATGCGTCACTTCAGGACGTAAGTCCCACGGCCCCCCTGTCGGAAGTCCCGGATCGTGTTGTCTACTGTGCGGCATGCTCCAGAATGTCTCGATCCTCCAGCAGACAGGCGTGGCCGTGCTCGCCGCCGCGACCGTCGTCTGGGCCGTGGGCCTGGTGCGGGTGTTGCGGCGCGACCGGTCCGACGTGGACGTCTGGCACCAGACTCAGGCGCTGCGCGCACTGCCCGCGCAGTCGGGCCCGCCGCGCGCGGAGGCGGTGGAACTGACACCGGACGAGCGGGCCGCCTTCGCCGGTCTTGTACGGCAGTTCGGCGAGGGTCGGTCCTAGTTACGCCGTTGGTCAGGAGTGCTGCTGCGGAATGCTCCTGGCCCGCAGCTCCATCGCCTCGCGGGCCGCGTTCTCGGTGACGTACACCTCGCACATGTGCCGCTTGTCCGGCGTGACCGTGTGCTCGACCTCCCAGAGGCTGAGCTCGCTGCCGTCGTAGAGCAGGAACGCGTGCTCGTACAGCGAGAAGCAGAAGCGGGCCTCGCCGGCCAGGCAGGGGCGCCCGAAGGCCTGCGTGATCTGGTGCGCGAACGCCGAGCGCAGCTGCCGCGCGATCTCCTCGCCCGGCCGTCCCGCGCCGACCGGGTTCTCCGCGCGGCGCAGCAGCCGGCGCCCGTGGTCCGCCGAGTCGTCAGGGACGTAGGTGTGCCGGGGCTCGTCCGGAGCAGGGAGTTGGAGCACGACGGGCTGCTCGCACGGCGCCGGTGCGGTGTCCGGCGGGAGCGGAAGCCGCGAGGTGGCGACGCCGGCCTCCTCCTCGTCCGCGTACAGCTCGTGCTGGGCGTGGCTGCCGGGGCCCGTGTTGTGCACCAGCTCCCAGAGGGTGAGCGCGCTGGCGTCGGCGAGCAGCCACGTGTGCCGGTACGTCTCGCGGTGCAGGCCCGCGCTGTGGTGCGCGGAGTGCAGCGAACTGTCGTACGCGATCGCCGAGTCCAGGCGCCGTATCGTCTCGTCCGGCAGGTCGAAGGAGTTCAGGGCGCGGCGGAGGAGCCGCTCGAGGTGCTCCTGCGGAGAGTGCGGAGGCTTCTGCTCGGGCGACTGGGGTGGTTCGTACGCTGTCTCGTACTCGTACGGAACGCTCAAGGTTTCTCCCGGCGTTGCTGCATGTCACCTTGTGAGTGCATACCGTAGCCCCTGGGTCGGACATCATGTCCGGGAACGGGAAAACGTACGAGCCGCACGGCAAGTTCCCGTGCGGCTCGTGGTGTTGAGGATGCTGTGAGGGGGCTTCTGGCTGGCTTTTGGTCAGCCGGCGCTGCCTGCGGTCCACTCGCTCCAGGACATGTTCCAGCCGTTGAGGCCGTTGTCCGGCGAGACCGTCTTGTCCGGGGAGCCCTTGACCGTCACGACGTCCCCGATCAGGGAGTTGTCGTAGAACCACGCGCCCGGCGTGCTGGAGTCGCCCGCGCCCTGCGCGTCCTGCAGACCGACGCAGCCGTGGCTGGTGTTGGCGCTGCCGAAGATCGAGGGCGAGCCCCAGTAGTTGCCGTGGATGAAGGTGCCGGACGAGGACAGGCGCATCGCGTGCGGGACGTCCTTGATGTCGTACTCACCGCCGAAACCGACCGTGTCGCCGTTCATGCGCGTCTGCGTGAACTTCTCGGAGATCACCATCTGGCCGTTGTACGTGGGGTTCGACGGGCTGCCCGCGGAGATCGGGATGGTCTTGACGACCTTTCCGTCCCGCTCCACCGTCATCTTCTTGGCCTGCACGTCGACCGTGGAGACCTGCGCGCGGCCGATGGTGAAGCTGACCGTCTTGTTCTGTACGCCGGTGGCGCCTTCCGCGCCCTTCACGCCCTCCAGGTCGATCTTCATGGTGACCTTGGAGCCGGCCTTCCAGTACTCCTCGGGCCTGAAGTCCAGGCGGTTGTCGCCGAACCAGTGGCCGACGACCTTCTGGCCGCTGTCGGACGTGACCCTGATGTGCGACTGGACGTCCTGCTTCTCCGTGATCGCCTTGTCGAAGGTGAAGGAGACCGGCATGCCCACGCCGACCTTGGTGCCGCCGTCCGGGGTGTAGCTGCCGATGAAGCTGTTGGCCTTCGAGACGGTCGTGAAGATCGAGTTCTCGGTCGCTTCCTTGCCCTTGGCGTCCTTGGCGTCGGCTGTGATGCGGTACTTCATGCCGCGCTCGAGCTGGGCCTTGGGCTTCCAGCTCGTGCCGTCGGCGGAGAGTGTGCCGTCGACGGCGGCGCCGGTGGAGACCAGCGTCATCTTCACGTCGGTCAGCTTGCCGCCCTTGACCTTGACGCCAGTGGCGTTGATGGAGGCGCCGGTCGAGCCGTCCTTGGCCGAGATGGTGACGGCGAGGCCGCCGGCTTCCTTGCCCTCGCCGTTCTTGTCATCGCCCTTCGCGTCCGCGTCGCCGCCGCAGCCCGTGAGGGTCAGCGCACCCGCGGCGGCGAGTGCAGCGGCTGCCAGCAGGGTGCGTCGCCGAGGCCTGGCTGTGTACGACGTTGTCACGGGCTGCTCCATCTATGTGCCAAGTGCGCGTTCTGGTCCAGTACGGGTAAAGAGCGACGTGCGGGCGGAAAGGTTCCGTCCGGATGGTGTGAGCGCAGGCACAGCGAAGCCGCACCAACGTGCCCTGGTTGATGCGGCTTTGAGGCTTTGGTTCTGTAGCTACTTGCTGTGGCTACTTGCCGTAGAGGTCGAGATATGAGGGGAACGTGCCGCCGGGGGTCTGTACGGACTCCGCGGCCAGCATCGCCCGCACGATCGCGGTGGTCACCAGGTCGGCGCCCGCCGCGAGGATCTCGTTGAGGGCGAGGGGGTTGTCGGCGGACAGCGGGTGCTCGCCGGTGGCGAGGGCGAAGACGGTGTCCCCGTCGTTGAGGAGATGGACGGGGCGCACGGCGCGGGCCATGCCGTCGTGCGAGGTGCCGGCCAGCTTCTGCGCCTGGGCCTTGGTGAGTTCGGCGTCCGTGGCGACCACGGCGAGGGTGGTGTTCAGGGGCGGCGGACCGTTCTTCGCGGCGGCTTCGGCGAGCCGGCGCTCGGCCTCCGCGCGCACCTCGGGCGCGGGGTAGTCCACCTGCCGCCCCTCGAAGTACTGCCCGTACAGCGCGCCCGTCTCCGGGTCGACCCCCGAACCCGCGGCGTTGGCCACCACCAGCGCGGCGACCGTGACGCCCGAGTCAAGGCGGACGCTCGCACTGCCGACACCGCCCTTGACCTTGCCGACCACCGCGCCGGTGCCCGCGCCGACGTTGCCCTCCTGGACCGGGGCGAAGGGCTCGGTGCGCGCGGCGGCCTCGACGGCGGCGCGGCCCGTCGTGGCGTCGGGGCGGGCCTTGAAGTCGCCGCCCCTGCCGAGGTCGAAGACGCAGGCGCCCGGAACCACGGGGACGACATGAGAGGCATCGGGCCCCACCCGCACGCCGCGACCCTGCTCCTCCAGCCACGCCATCACACCGGTCGCGGAGTCGAGCCCGTACGCACTGCCGCCGGTCAGGACGACCGCCTCGACACGCTGCACCAGATTGCGGGGGTCGAGCGCATCCGTCTCACGGGTACCGGGACCACCACCACGCACATCCACGGCCGCAACGGCGCCACCCTCGGGGGCGAGCACAACGGTGGTACCGGTGAGATGCCCCGCACGGGCGCCCCCGTCGAGGGTCGAGTGGCCCACGCGCAGGCCCCGGACGTCGGTCAGGGAGTTGGAGGTGGGGTGGTTCGGGGCGTCGGAAGTCATGCCGACCTGCCTATCACGGGCGATGCACCCGGCGGGCCGGGGTGACTCAGCCGCCCGTGTTCGCCATCCGGCGTGTCAGTGTCACCCCGGTCGCGACCGTAGCCGTGGCGGCGAGGCCCGCCACCGGGACCGCCCAGCTTCCCGCGAACGTGCTCGCGAGTGTCGCCAACGCCCCGCCCGGCAGCACCAGTTGCTGCGCGGTGCCCACCTTGTAGTAGCGGGAGTGCAGCAGCCACACCGTGAGGAGGTACAGCGCCATCGGCACGGTCACCGAGGCGGACGCTGCGAGCGTCGAGATGTGCGCCTTGCCGACGGCCTGCTCGACCGCGACCTCGATGCCGGCGCCGATCGCGGCGGCCGCGCCGAGGATGAAGTAGTGCCCGTAACCCCACAGGAACGCCTGCCGGTTGGTGCTCAGCCGGCCGTGGATCGGCACGACGAAGTAGATCCACCACGCGGCGAAGATGATCAGGAGGCCGCCCGCCGCGATGGGCAGCAGCTCGCCGAGCTCGTCGTTCTCGTCGATGCCGGACTTCACGGCGACAGTCGCCGCCGCGATCGTCTCGCCGAGCACGATGATGGTGAACAGGCCGTACCGCTCCGCGATGTGATGCGGATGCCAGGGCGTGGTGAAGCTCCGCTCGGCGATGACGGGTACGCACATCTCGGCGATCGCCATCACCAGGAACAGCCACCCACGGGCGCCCTCCGGCAGGAAAAGCAGTCCGGACCAGCCGATCTGACAGATCAGCACACCCACGGTGTACCGCAGCGCGGTGCGGCGTTCCTCCCCGCCCGCGGCGGACGCGACGCGCAGCCACTGGGTGGTGAGCGCGACCCGCATGATCAGGTAGCCGAGCCAGATGAGGAGGAAGTCGTGCTCCTCGAACCCCTTGGAGACCCCCGCCGCGAAGACGAGCACACCGGCGATCTGTACGAGCGTGACCACCCGGTAGAGCACGTCGTCGTTGTCGTACGCCGACGCGAACCACGAGAAGTTGACCCACGCCCAGAACAGCGCGAAGAACACCATCGCGTAGTTGAGGATCCCCTCGCCCGCGTGGCCCTCGGCGATCGCGTGCACCAGCTCGGCACCGGCCTGGGCGACCGCCACGACGAAACAGAGGTCGAAGAAGAGCTCCAGCGGGGTCGCCGCCCGGTGCTCCTCGTCCCGCCCGCGCGCGACCAGGGGGCGCAGGGTGGCCGATGCGGGCACGGGGCGGCCGGAGCCGGAACCGGAGCCGGAGTCGGAGCCGGAACCTGGGTCTGGGGTCGGCGCGGAGGCCGGTGTGGATGTCATGCCCAAAGCACAGCAGAAGCTCTGGGCCGAATGCGGCTGCGGCACCCGTTCCCACCCGATGGACACCCGCCCGGGCGCGGCGCACACCGGCTTGGCATGCACGGGGGTCCGAAGTCCCGCGGAGCCCGCGGTCTTTGTCCTGGTCATCTGGCGCCCAAGGCCACCGGGAACCAACATGAGATCGCCTGCCGCCCACCCCGTCTTCCTCGTCCCCGGTCCGACCGACGACCCGGCGAACATCGAGGGCGTCGCACGCTTCGCCGCCTCGCTCGGCAAGGACTTCACGCTGCGCGACACCCCATCGCCCACCCCGGAACAGGTGGCCGCCGCCAAGAAGATCTTCGCGGCTCAGGGCCTCAAGGCCGTCTGACGGCGGTCGGCCCGCGTTGGCCGGGTCCACCGGCGCCCCACGGACGTACCCTGGATACATGAGCACCGCCCCCGCCCCCGAACCGCGCGATCCGAAGGAATCGGAGACCCCCGAGGGTTTCACGGCGCCGAAGAAGCCGAAGAACGCCCTGGTCTTCGACGACCCCCTGTCGCAGCAGTCTTCGGACGACACGGACCGCGGGTGGGGCGAGCGGCCTCCGGTCGGCGGCGACAGCGCCGCCGACTTGGCGCGCTTCCTCGACGAGAAGCCGCCCCACCACCTCTGAGCCCTCGCTAGGGCTCGCTGTGGCCAGAGCCGCGCTGTGCCACCAGGGCGTCGCGGATCTCCTTCAGAACCTCCAGCTCGGACAGTTCGACGACCTCCTGCGTGCCCTCCTTGGCGGCCTTCCGCGCCGCCTGCTTCGCCAGGTACTTGGCCATGGGCAGGACCATCAGGAAGTAGACGACGGCCGCGGTGATCACGAAGCTGAGGGTCGCGCTGAGCACGGATCCCCACATGATCGGGATGCCGCTCTCGACTGTCCCGTCCGCCTTCATGACGCACGGGGACTTCAGGCACGAGCTGTAGTGGTCGAGATCCTTCGTCCCGAAGGCACCGACCAGCGGGTTGATGACGCCCTTCACCACCGAGTTCACGATGTTCGTGAACGCGGCGCCGATGACCACCGCGACCGCCAGGTCGACGACGTTGCCGCGCATCAGGAAGGCCTTGAAGCCCTCCCAGAGACCCGGTTCCTTCTTCTCGCTCACCACGAGGCCTTTCGTTGCACATGCAGCTGGTAAAACAGACAGCTTCGCAACCTACGGCAGCTCCGGGCGGGCCTGTCCAGTTGGGCGCCTCGAATGAGCGACGTGACCGCATGTCAGTGCAGTTGCACACACCATGAATCAGCACAACGTCACCGCCAGACGCGCACTCGCACCCGCGCCGGCGAGCCGCGCGGCCGTCGCCCGCGGTACGGAGAGCACCACCAACGCCCCGCCCTCCGCGGCGCTTTCGGCCCCGTCGTCCGGCTCGGGCACCTCGGCCACCCTGGCGCCGGTGGCCACCACCCGCGGTGCGCCGCCGCCCGCGGTCGAGCCGTCGGCGGCGACGACGTCGACGCGGTCGCCCCGGTGCAGCAGACGCACCGTCGCCGCGTCCGCGATCCGCACGGGAGCCGTCACCAGAGCGGCGGCCCGTTCGCGCGAGGGCGCGGCAGCAGCCGACGGGTGACCCTGCGGCCGCACCCGCTCGGCGTCCCGCGGTCCGGCGGCCACGAGCGCGGCAGCGGTCACCGCGAGCCCCGCGGCCATGGCCCGCCGTCTGTGCCGCAGCAGCCGTCGCAGCCGGTGCTGCCCACCGCGTACCCGCACGGGAGCGAAGTGCGGCACCTGGCAGCCGTCGGCCGGGTTGGTCCGGGCCTGGGTCTGGGGCTGAGCCTGCGTCCGGGTCTGGGGCTGAGAAGGGACTGGGATCACGACGACCACCGCCTGCGACGAGATGAGCTGGGCTGTGCTTCCGCTCTCACGATGCAGGCCCGCGCCGAATCCCGCTGAGCCCCGTGCACTACTCGCCGGTTGTGGACAACTCCCTCACCCGAAGGGGAAGTTCCGCCTCAAGGCAGCCGGATCCCCGGATCCATCCCACCCAGCGCCCCCGCGCACAAGCAGTCCCGCTCGCCCTCCGCCGGCAGCCCCGCCACCGCGTCGAAGAGCACCGAGCGCAACCGGTCCACGTTGGCCGCGAACACCTGCAGGACCTCGTCGTGCGAGACGCCCTCGCCGCTCTCCGCCCCCGCGTCGAGATCCGTGACCAGCGTCAACGACGCGTAGCAGAGCTCCAGTTCACGGGCGAGCGCGGCCTCGGGATGCCCGGTCATGCCCACCACCGACCAGCCCTGCGCCGCGTGCCAGCGCGACTCCGCACGGGTCGAGAACCGCGGACCCTCGATCACCACCAGCGTCCCGCCGTCCACCGGCTCCCAGTCACGGCCGCGCGCCGCCTTCAGCGCGGCGCTGCGCCCGGCCGGGCAGTACGGGTCGGCAAGGGACACGTGCACGACGTTCGGAATGCTGCCGTCCGCCAGTGGAACCCCGTCGAAGAACGTCTGCGTACGGGCCTTCGTGCGGTCCACGAGCTGGTCGGGCACCAGCAGCGTCCCGGGCCCGAACTCGGAACGGAGCCCGCCCACCGCACACGGCCCGAGTACCTGCCGTACGCCCACGGAGCGCAACGCCCAGAGATTGGCGCGGTAGTTGATGCGATGCGGCGGCAGATGGTGCCCGCGGCCGTGCCGGGGCAGGAAGGCGACCCGCCGCCCGGCGATCTCGCCGAGGAAGAGTGAGTCGCTCGGCGCCCCGTAGGGGGTGTCGACCTGGAGTTCGGTCACGTTGTCGAGGAAGGAGTAGAAGCCCGAGCCGCCGATGACACCGATGTCGGCCCGCGTCGCGTTCGCCGTGTTCACCATGTCCAGCACAGTAGCCGGACGGTGGTACGCCGAGGTCCCCGCCGTCGGAAGACGGCGGGGACCTGGAAGAAAGGCGTGGTGGCGCTACGCGGCCGACGAGCCGGCGGACGACCCCGAGGACGAGGTCGACGCGGAGCTGGACGACTTGGAGTCCGAGGAGGAGGACGACGAAGCGGTCGAGGCGGACTTGGAGTCCGACTTCGCGTCCGACGACTTCGATGCCGTCGACGGCGTGCTGCTCGACGAGGAGCCGCGGCTGTCGTTGCGGTAGAAGCCGGAGCCCTTGAAGACGATGCCGACGGCCGAGAACACCTTCTTGAGGCGTCCCTCGCAGCTGGGGCACACGGTCAGGGCGTCATCGGTGAACTTCTGCACCGCCTCGAGGCCCTCGCCGCACTCGGTGCACTGGTACTGGTACGTCGGCACTTGCTTCCTCCTGGCACTCTCACTCGATGAGTGCTAACGACGGTCCATAGTGACGTATTCCGCGAGATCAGTCCACCGTGACCGGCTCGCGGTGACCGATGCCACGCGCCACCGTGCGCCCGACGGACCGGGGTGCGAGCCGCGATCGCAGGGCGAGCAGCACCACCAGAGCCAGTGCGGTACCGCCCAGCGGCACCAGGAATCCGGCGCCGTCCCACAGGCGGTCCTCCAGCTGTCCGGCCACCGTGACGGCGGCCGCCTGCCCGAGCGCGACGGCGCCCGTCAGCCAGGTGAAGGCCTCGGTGCGGCCGGTCGGCGCCACCAGCTTGTCCACCAGCGTGTAGCCGGTGATCAGCGCCGGAGCGATGCAGACACCCACCAGGAGGCCGAGCCCGGCGAGCAGCACCACGGAGTGCATGGCCCACAGCCCGGACGCCATCAGCGTCAGTGCCGCGTACGCGACGATCAGGCGCCGCTGCGGGGCGATCTTCCAGGCGATGGCGCCGCAGGCGAGACCGGAGAGCATGTTGCCCGCCGCGAAGGTGCCGTACAGGACGCCGTTCAGGCCGGGCTCGCCGATCGACTCGGTGAAGGCGGCAAGGGCGACCTGCATGCCGCCGAAGACGGCGCCGATGCCCAGGAACGTGACGATCAGGACCCGTACTCCGGGGACCCGCAGCGCGGAGACGTGCTCCACGCGCGCGTGCTCGTCACGCGGGGCGGGCTTGGGCTGGGTGCTCTTCTGTGCCGCGAACAGCAGGCCGCCGACCAGCGTGAGCCCGGCCTCCGTGAAGAGGCCCGCCGACGGGTCGATGGTGGTGCACAGCGCGGTCGCGAAGAGCGGGCCGAGGACGAACGTCAGCTCGTCCGTGACGGACTCGAAGGCGGCCGCCGTACTGGCGAGCGGGGAGTCCTGCAGCTTGACGCCCCAGCGGGCCCGCACCATGGGGCCGATCTGCGGCGTGGAGGCGCCGGTGGGCACCGCCGCGACGAACAGCGCCCACAGGGGGGCGTCCGACAGCGCGAGCAGCGTCAGGGAGAGCACCGACACGGTGTGGACGAGCACGCCGGGCACCAGTACGGCACGCTGGCCGAACCGGTCGGCGAGCTTGCCGCTGAAGGGGGCGAACACCGCCATGGAGACGCCGGTGACGGCCGAGACGGCGCCCGCTGCGCCGTAGGAGCCGGTGGTGTGCTGCACCAGCAGGACGATGGAGATGGTCAGCATCGCGAAGGGCTGGCGTGCCGCGAAGCCGGGCAGGAGAAACGTCCAGGCGCCGCGGGTGCGCAGCAGCTGTCCGTATCCGGGGCGGGAGGTGACCGTGGATGCCACGGCCCGTGCCTTTCTGCCGCCTGGTAGCGCGGCCCCCCTTTTTTTCAGGGCGACGGCGCCGAGAGCTGTCCTCTTGCGCGGAACTGCGGTAGATGCCGGTTGCCCACTGCGAGGACACGCGGCCGCCATACGGTTGGCGCCAGCTCTGCGTCAGACAGAGTTGGTTCGATCAGTTGGTACAGGCGAGATCAATAGCTTCAGATCAAGCGTTCCTTCATCGTACAGGGAACGAGCCCATCAAGCCTGCGATTACGGACAATGAGGCGCCCGTCACCTGCGATTGCCCCGCCTGTCCGGTTCCTGGTCGGTCGTTCCCAGCCAGCCGGCCAGCTTTCCGCCCTGTCCGACCGCGCGCAGCCGCTGCTCCGCGGCATCCCGCACCGGGTCGGTGGCCACCACCAGGAGCTCGTCCCAGCGGCGCAGCACGGTCGTGGGCAGCGGCACAAAGGATTCGCCGTCCCGTACGACCAGCGTGACCGCGGCCCCGGCGGGCAGCCGTAGCTCGGCCACCTCGACGCCGTGCATCCGCGAGCCCTTGGGGATCGCGACGGAGAGCAGATGTCCGCGAAGGCGCTCCAGGGGCGCCGATTCGATGCCCAGGTCGGCGGCGCCCGTGGAGTCGCCGAGGTGCAGTTTCCTGGCCAGCCACGGCAGCGTGGGGCCCTGGATGAGGGTGTAGACGACGACCAGGATGAAGACGATGTTGAAGATCCGCTCGCTGTCGTCGACGCCGTTCACCATGGGGATGGTGGCGAGGATGATGGGCACGGCGCCGCGCAGGCCCGCCCAGGAGATCAGGGCCTTCTCCTGCCAGGGCATGCGGAACGGCAGCAGGCTGATCACGACTTCCAGCGGTCTGGCCACCACGGTCAGGACCAGGCCGATGACGATCGCGGGCCAGGTGTCGTCGAGCAGGTCGTGCGGGGTGACCAGCAGGCCGAGCAGGACGAACATGCCGATCTGGGCGATCCAGCCGAGCCCTTCGGCGAAGCCGCGGGTGGCCGGCCAGTGCGGCAGCTTGGCGTTGCCGAGGACCATCGAGGCGAGGTAGACGGCGAGGAATCCACTGCCGTGCGCCATGGCGCCGGCCGCGTACGCCGTGACCGCGATGGCGAGGACGGCGATGGGGTAGAGGCCGGACGCGGGCAGCGCCACGTGCCGCAGGCCGTAGGCGCCGAGCCAGCCCACCGCGATGCCGATCGCGGCGCCGATCGCCAGCTCCAGGGCGATCTCGCCGATGAGGACGTACCAGTGGTGCACGGGGCCCGCTGTGGAGAACGCCACGACCAGGATCACCACGGGGGCGTCGTTGAACCCCGACTCGGCTTCCAGAATGCCGGTCACGCGCGAGGGCAGCGGCACCTTCCGCAGCACGGAGAAGACCGCCGCCGCGTCCGTCGAGGAGACCACGGCGCCGATGATGAGCGCCTGCCGCCAGTCGAGGCCGACCAGATAGTGAGCGGCCGCAGCCGTCACGCCGACGCTCACCGCGACGCCCGCCAGCGACAGCGCGGCGGCCGCGGGAAGGGCCGGCTTGATCTCTTTCCACTTCGTGCCCAGACCGCCCTCGGCGAGGATCACGACCAGCGCCGCATAGCCGATGACCTGCGTCAACTCGGCATTGTTGAAGGTGACGTTGCCGATGCCGTCCTGGCCGATCGCAACGCCGATGCCGAGGTAGAGGAGCAGGCTGGGCAGCCCACTGCGCGACGAGATCCGGACCGCCGCGACCGCGACGAGCAGGACGAGCGAGCAGATGAGCAGAAGCTGGTTGAGATCGTGGACAGTCAGGGGCCGTTCCTTCCTCCGCGCAAGCCAAGTACTTCGTTACCTTACCTAATTGTTAACGCTTCCTTGATGCCATCGAACACCTATCCGATGCGTCGCGATGTAGGTTCCTGACTCCGCGTCCGAGGCCGTAGTGCCCTGCGCCTATGGTTGCTCCAGCGCTCCCACCACCGCCCAGCCGGCACTGCCGCTCGCGTAAGGACAGCAAGGACAGCGATGCCCTCGAATACCACCGCCTCTTCCGGTCATAAGTCCGGCAAGAAGAAGGGGCGCCGAGCCCGACTCATCGTGATCGTCCTGGTCCTGGCCATCGTGGGGGGCATCGGTTACGGCGCGTACTGGAGCATCAGTACCGTGCGAGCCTCCTTCCCGCAGACCAAGGGAACGATCGAGCTCGACGGCCTGGCCGGTCCCGTCGACGTGAAGCGTGACGGCAACGGAATCCCGCAGATCTACGCCGAGTCCGACGCCGACCTGTTCATGGCCCAGGGCTACGTCCAGGCGCAGGACCGCTTCTGGGAGATGGACGTCCGCCGCCATACGACCTCCGGTCGGCTCTCCGAGATGTTCGGAAAGGGCCAGGTCAAGAACGATGAGTTCCTGCGGACGCTCGGCTGGCACCGGGTGGCGCAGAAGGAGTACGACTCCAAGCTCTCGCCGGAGACGAAGAAGTACCTCCAGGCATACGCCAAGGGAGTCAACGCCTACCTGAAGGGCAAGGACGGCAAGGACATCTCCCTGGAGTACGCCGCCCTTGGCTTCACCAACGACTACAAGCCCCAGGAGTGGACGCCCGTCGACTCCGTGGCCTGGCTCAAGGCCATGGCCTGGGACCTGCGCGGCAACATGCAGGACGAGATCGACCGCTCCCTGATGACAAGCCGCCTCGGCCCGTCGCAGATCAAGGACCTGTACCCGGAGTACCCGTACGACCGGAACAAGCCGATCGTCCAGGAGGGCGCCTACAACAGCGCCACCAAGGAGTACGAGGGCAAGGGTGCCACGGGCAGCCAGTCGGGCACCGGCGGCGCCGCGGGCACGGGCCTGGCGGGCAACACGGAGGCTCCCGACGGGCTGCAGTCCCAGCTCTCCGGCCTCTCCGACGTCCTGGACGACATCCCGGACGCGGGCCTGGGCCCGAACGGCAACGGCATCGGCTCCAACTCCTGGGTGGTCTCCGGGGAGCACACCATCACCGGGAAGCCGCTGCTCGCCAACGACCCGCACCTCGCGCCGCAGCTGCCCTCCACCTGGTACCAGATGGGCCTGCACTGCCGGACGGTCTCCAAGGACTGCCAGTACGACGTCTCCGGCTACACGTTCTCCGGGATGCCCGGCGTCGTCATCGGCCACAACCAGGACATCGCCTGGGGCATGACGAACCTGGGCGCCGACGTCACGGACCTCTACCTGGAGAAGTTCGCCGGCGACGGCTACGAGTACGACGGCAAGGTCGTGCCCTTCAAGAGCCGTGTGGAGACCATCAAGGTCGCGGGCGGCAAGTCCAAGAAGATCACCGTCCGCGAGACCGGCAACGGTCCGCTCCTGTCCGACCGCGACGACGAACTGGTGAAGGTCGGCAAGAAGGCCACCGTCGACAGCGCGGCCCCCGACCGGGGCGACGGCTACGGAGTCTCGCTGCGCTGGACGGCGCTGCAGCCCGGCAAGTCGATGGACGCCGTTTTCGCGCTCAACAAGGCCAAGGACTTCTCGGACTTCCGCAAGGCGGCCGCTTCTTTTGAAGTGCCCTCCCAGAACCTGATCTACGCCGACACCAAGGGCCACATCGGCTACCAGGCGCCGGGCAGGATCCCGGTCCGCGGCAAGGGCGACGGCGCGCTTCCGGCGCCCGGCTGGGACTCCGACTACCGCTGGACCGGCTACATCCCGCAGTCCGCGCTGCCCTACGAGTACGACCCGAAGCGCGGCTACATCGTGACCGCCAACCAGGCCGTCATCGACGAGGACAAGTACCCGTACAAGCTCACGTCGGACTGGGGCTACGGGGCGCGCAGCCAGCGCATCACCGACCTCATCCAGTCGAAGATCAAGAACGGTGGAAAGATCTCCACCGAGGACATGCGCACGATGCAGATGGACAACAGCAGCGAGATCGCCAAGCTGCTCGTGCCCAAGCTGCTCAAGATCGACATCAAGGACTCGTACGTCCGCGAGGCGCAGAAGCTCCTCGAGGGCTGGGACTACACCCAGGACGCCGATTCGGCGGCCGCGGCGTACTTCAACTCGGTCTGGCGCAACATCCTCAAGCTGTCCATCGGCAACAAGCTCCCCAAGGAGCTGCGGGTCAAGGGCCAGTGCCTGAACGTCGAACCGGCCGGGAACACGGGCCCCGCCGACGAGGCCGAGCCGGTGCGCGAGTGCGGCCAGCGCGACTCGGAGTCGGCACAGCCCGACGGCGGCGACCGCTACTACGAAGTGATCCGGTCGATCCTCGACGACGAGGACAACGAGTGGTGGAAGTCGCCGGGGACGCGCACCGACGCCGCCACCAAGACCCGCGACCAGCTGTTCTCGCGGGCCATGGAGGACGCACGCTGGGACCTGACGGCCAAGCTGGGCAAGGACATCGACACCTGGAGCTGGGGCCGCCTGCACCGGCTGACCCTGAAGAACCAGACCCTGGGCGTCGACGGCCCCGGCTGGCTCCAGTTCCTGCTCAACCGCGGCCCGTTCAAGCTGGGCGGCGGCGAGGCGGCGGTCAACGCCACCGGCTGGAACGCGGCGGGCGGCTACGGCGTGCAGTGGGTGCCGTCGATGCGGATGGTGGTGAACCTGAAGGACCTCGACAAGTCCAAGTGGATCAACCTCACCGGCGCTTCGGGCCACGCCTACAACGCGCACTACACCGACCAGACCAGCAAGTGGGTCAAGGGCGAGCTGCTGCCGTGGTCCTTCTCGGAGAAGGCCGTCAAGGGCAGCACGAGCGACACCCTGGTGCTGCGGCCCTGAGCCGTACAGCACGCCGAGAACGCCGAGAACGCCGAGAACGCTGAAAGGGCCCTCCACGCACGCGTGGAGGGCCCTTTCATGTCAAGGCATGTCTTCAGTGGAAGCGGTGCACTCCCGACGGCGTGACCACGGCGTGCACCGGCTTGTCGTGGGCCTCGGCCGGGACACGGGCGACGACCTCCGCGTCGTACAGAAGCACCACCAGGGCCGGATCGGCCCCCGCGCGCTCGAGCCGGGCGAGCACCCTGTCGTACGACCCTCCGCCGCGCCCCAGGCGCATCCCGCGCTCGTCGACGGCGAGGCCGGGCAGCAGCACGGCGTCCGCCTCGGTGACGGCGTCGGGGCCCAGGCGCGCCCCCGAAGGCTCCAACAGCTCGATCTTTCCGGTGTGTTGTACGCGCTCAAGTGAGCCCTCGCCGTCGTACGCACCCCAGTCCAGGTCGTTGTCCGCGAGGAGCACCGGCAGCAGGACCCGCGTCCCGCGCGCGTGGAGCGCGTCGAGGAGCGCGCGCGTGCCCGGTTCGCTCCCCACGGAGACGTACGCTGCGACCGTGCGCGCCCCGGCGAGCTCCGGCAACTCCAATGCGCGCTCGGCGAGAACCGCGGCTGCCTTCTGCGCGTCATCCCTAGTCAACCGGCTTCTAACCGCGAGGAACTCTCCTCGCAATGTGCGCTTGGTTGCCTTGTCCGGGTCGGTCTCTGCCATGGCGTAGCCACAAATCCCTTCAGTTGCGCTCATATGAGAACCAATTGTCCGGAGCCACAGATTCCGCGCATACGCACCGGTTATGGTTACGGACATGACTGAGTCTCACCCCCCCAGGATCAGCAAGGCTGTCATTCCGGCAGCAGGTCTGGGCACCCGATTCCTGCCGGCGACCAAGGCCACTCCGAAGGAGATGCTGCCGGTCGTCGACAAGCCGGCGATCCAGTACGTGGTCGAGGAGGCAGCCTCGGCGGGCCTCGATGACGTCCTCATGATCACGGGCCGCAACAAGCGCCCCCTCGAGGACCACTTCGACCGCAACTACGAACTGGAGTCGGCCCTTCTGAAGAAGGGCGACGAGGCGAGACTGGCGAAGGTCCAGGAGTCCAGCGACCTCGCGACGATGCACTACGTACGCCAGGGCGACCCCAAGGGGCTCGGTCACGCCGTCCTGTGCGCCGCCCCGCACGTCGGCCACGAGCCGTTCGCCGTGCTCCTCGGCGACGACCTGATCGACCCGCGCGACCCCCTGCTCGCCCGCATGGTCGAGGTCCAGGAGCGGCACGGCGGCAGCGTCATCGCCCTCATGGAGGTGGCCCCGGAGCAGATCCACCTCTACGGCTGCGCGGCCGTCGACATCACCGACGAGAGCGACGTCGTGAAGGTCACCGGCCTCGTCGAGAAGCCCGAAGCGGCGGACGCCCCCAGCAACTACGCCATCATCGGCCGGTACGTCCTGGACCCCCACATCTTCGACATACTGCGCAAGACCGAGCCCGGGCGAGGCGGTGAGATCCAGCTCACCGACGCCCTCCAGCAACTCGCGGAGGACGAGAAGGTCGGCGGCCCCGTGCACGGCGTCGTCTTCAAGGGCCGCCGCTATGACACCGGCGACCGCGGCGACTATCTGCGTGCCATTGTCAGACTCGCGTGCGAACGTGAAGACCTGGGCCCGGACTTCCAGGCCTGGCTTCGCAGTTACGTGTCCGAGGAGATGTAGCACTTTGAGCAGCAGCGCGACGACCGAAGTCACCGGCCGGGACCATCTCTGGTCGGTGAGCGAGCACCTGGACGACATCCTCGGATCCGTCCGCCCCCTGGAGCCCATCGAGCTCCAACTCCTCGACGCCCAGGGCTGCGTCCTCGTCGAGGACGTCACGGTGCCCGTCTCGCTGCCGCCCTTCGACAACAGCTCCATGGACGGGTACGCGGTCCGGGTCGCCGACATCGCGGGCGCGAGCGAGGAGTTCCCCGCCGTCCTCACGGTCATCGGCGACGTGGCCGCGGGCCAGGGCGAGCAGCCAGAAGTCGGCGCCGGTCAGGCCGCCCGCATCATGACCGGCGCCCCGCTGCCGCCCGGCGCCGAGGCCGTCGTCCCCGTGGAGTGGACCGACGGAGGCCTCGGCGAAGGCCCCGTCTCCGGGATGCGCGCCCACAGCGCCGCCCCGGACGGCGCCTCCGGAGAGGTCCGCGTGCACCGCCCCGCCGAGGCACGCGCGCACGTCCGCGCGCGGGGCAGCGACGTCCAGGCCGGTGACCGCGCCCTGACCGCGGGCACGGTCCTCGGCCCCCCGCAGATCGCCCTGCTCGCCGCGATCGGCCGCGCCACGGTGAAGGTGCGCCCGCGCCCCCGCGTGGTCGTCATGTCCACCGGCAGCGAACTGGTCCAGCCCGGCGAGGAGTTGGGCAAGGGCCAGATCTACGACTCCAACAGCTTCGCCCTCACCGCGGCCGCCAGGGACGCCGGAGCGATCGCCTACCGCGTGGGCGCGGTCGCCGACGACGCCGAGACACTGCGCTCCACCATCGAGGACCAGCTGATCCGCGCCGACCTCATCGTCACCACGGGCGGCGTCAGCGTCGGCGCGTACGACGTGGTGAAGGAGGCCCTCTCCTCGATCGGGGACGAGGACGAGGCGGGCAGCGGCATCGAGTTCCGCAAACTCGCCATGCAGCCGGGCAAGCCGCAGGGCTTCGGCTCCATCGGCCCCGACCACACCCCGCTGCTCGCGCTGCCGGGCAACCCGGTCTCGTCGTACGTCTCCTTCGAAATCTTCGTACGTCCCGCCGTGCGCACCCTGATGGGCCTCCCGGACGTCCACCGGCCCACCGCGCGCGCGGAGCTCGCCGCCGACAAGGCGCTGACCTCGCCCGCGGGGAAGCGGCAGTTCCTGCGCGGGCGGTACGACGCGGAGGCGGGCACGGTGCGGCCCGTGGGCGGCGCAGGGTCACATCTCGTGGCGGCCCTCGCACACGCGGACGCCCTGATCGTCGTCCCGGAGAAGACCACTTCAGTGAAGCCGGGCGCCGCCGTCGACGTGGTCCTGCTCGGCTGAGAAGGCGGTCCGCGCGGTACGGTGTCGCGCACACAGGCCCCCGCGCCGCACCGCGGGAGAGCCAGGACCGGGAGCGCCACAGCACATGAGTACGCAGCGACTGACGCACATCGACGAAGCGGGCGCCGCCCGCATGGTCGACGTATCCGAGAAGGACGTGACCGCGCGCACCGCCCGTGCCACCGGCCGCGTCCTCGTCTCCCCCCGCGTGATCGAGCTGCTGCGCGGGGAATCACCAGAAGAAGCCCTCCCCAAGGGCGACGCCCTGGCCACCGCGCGGATCGCGGGCATCATGGGCGCCAAGCGCACCCCGGACCTGATCCCGCTCTGTCACCCGCTCGCCGTCTCCGGAGTGAAACTCGACCTCTCCGTGGCGGACGACGCCGTCGAGATCGCCGCCACGGTGAAGACGACGGACCGCACGGGCGTCGAGATGGAGGCCCTCACCGCGGTGTCCGTCGCGGCCCTCACGGTGATCGACATGGTCAAGGCCGTCGACAAGGGCGCGGTCATCACGGACGTACGCGTGGAGCAGAAGACCGGCGGCAAGTCCGGGGACTGGAGCCGCGAAGGAGCCGGGGCATGACGGCCTACCGCGCCCTCGTCGTCACGGCATCCAACCGCGCCGCCGCCGGCGTCTACGCGGACCGCGGCGGGCCCCTCATCGCCGAGGGCCTGAAGGCGCTCGGCTTCGCGGTCGAAGGACCCCAGGTCGTCCCGGACGGCGACCCCGTCGAGCAGGCCCTGCGCGCCGGAGCGGACGCCGGGTTCGATGTGATCCTCACCACCGGCGGCACGGGCGTCTCGCCCACCGACCGCACCCCCGAGGCCACCCGCCGCGTCATCGACTACGAGGTGCCCGGCATCCCCGAGGCGATCCGCGCGTACGGCAGGGACAAGGTCCCCACGGCCGTGCTCTCCCGGGGCCTCGCCGGAGTCGCGGGCCGGACGCTCATCGTGAACCTGCCGGGCTCCACCGGCGGCGTACGCGACGGCCTCGCCGTCCTGGAGCCCCTCCTTTCGCACGCTGTCGAGCAGCTCCGGGGTGGCGACCATCCAAGACCCTCCGGGGGTGCCAGCTGAACAGCCCCTCCTGGCCCGTCGAGCTCACGGACGGCGATGTCGCCCTCCGCCCCATAAAGATGCGCGACCAGCGGGCCTGGCGTGAGGTCAACCGGCGCAACCGGGACTGGCTGCGCCCCTGGGAGGCCACCATCCCGCCGCCCACGGCGAGCGGCCCGATCGTGCACCGCCCGACGTACCGTCAGATGGTCCGCCATCTGCGCGCGGAGGCCGCCGCGGGGCGCATGCTGCCCTTCGTGATCGAGTACCAGGGGCGGCTCGTCGGGCAGCTGACGGTTGCCGGGATCACGTGGGGATCGATGTGCTCGGGCCATGTCGGCTACTGGGTGGACCAGTCGGTGGCGGGCCGCGGCGTGATGCCGACGGCCGTCGCGCTCGCGGTGGACCATTGCTTCCGGTCGGTCGGGCTGCACCGTATCGAGATCTGTATTCGCCCCGAGAACGGGCCAAGTCGCAGGGTCGTGGAGAAACTCGGATTCCGCGAGGAGGGGCTCCGTCCACGTTTTCTCCACATCGACGGCGCCTGGCGCGACCATCTTGTGTTCGCGCTCACCGCCGAAGAGGTACCGGAAGGGTTGCTCCGGCGCTGGCACCAGGCACGACCTCGGAACACCGCGTAAATAGAATAAGTGTTTGAAATTGATCGGTGATCGACCGCCTGGGGCCCGACTTGGTCACTCTCGGGCATTAATTTCACGGTCTCGGTGACCTGTTGATCGCATCAGTCACAAAAAAAGTTCGAGATATCAGCCAGATCGTGCGACACACCGGCCCAATTGGCAGATGGCCTCACGCAAACCCCTCTACCGTGTGAGGCGTGAGCAGCAGCGGCCTCATCTACGCAGTCATCGTCGGGGCCTGGGCCGCCTACTTGGTGCCGATGTGGCTCCGTAGGCAGGACGAGCTCAATGAAGCCCGTCCGACGGAACGCTTCAGCACCGCCATCCGGCTTCTGTCCGGACGGGCGGGGATGGAGCGCCGATACGCCAAGGACCTGCAAGCGCGCTCGCCTGAGGAGGAGGAGTCGCGCGACCCGGACGACGCCACCGGTTCGGTGGACGTCCGGGCCTTTGTCGCGCCTCCGGACTCCGCCACGCGGCACCCCCAGGCGAAGCCCCCGGCGCAGCAGCCACCGGCTCCGGCCGAGCAGCCGGTCGAGCGGCCCCCGCAGCAGCAGCCGCAGCCGCAGCCGCAGCTGCAGCAGGCGCAGTCGCCCGCCCGGCGGGCCGCGTCGGCGGAAGCCGCCGCGCGCGCTCGGCGCACGAAGGTGCTCGCGCGCCGTCGGCGTACGACAGTGATGCTGTTCATCGCCTTCACGCTCGGCGCGATCGTCGCGGCGGTCGGCGGGCTCGCCTTCCTGTGGGCGCCCGCGGCCCCGGCCGCGCTCCTGAGCGCGTACATCGTGTACCTGCGCGGCCAGGAGCGGCGCCGCTTCACCTACACCATGGACCGGCGCCGGGCCGAGGTCGCGGCGCAGCGGCTGCGTGAACGCCAGCCGCGCAGGCGTCCTTCCGGCACGGACGCGGTGGCCGACGCGACGGAGGAAGGACCGGCTCCCGAGACGGAGACCGGTCTTTCCGCGCTCGCCGCCGACCGCCGCGCCCTGGTCGAGCAGACCGACCACGCCGAGTGGGTCGACCAGCAGCGCGAGCGGCAGCGCCGCCCCGGGCACGGCGACAGCTGGGACCCGGTGCCGGTACCGCTGCCGACGTACGTGACCGCGCCCGTCGCCCCGCGCGCCACCGGCGATGTCGACCTCGGCGCACCCGACGCGTGGAGCTCGGCGCGGTCGAGCGCGATGGAGCCTGCGGGGGCGAGTACCGCCGATGAGGCTCGGCGTGACGTTGCCGACGATGCGTACGCGGACGAGGCGGGCGGCGCGGATGAGGCGGACGGTGGCGGCGGCCGCAGCGACGCACGGCGGGCCGCGTCCGCCCGCAGGGCCCGCGAGCGCGGGCGCACCCCGCTCTTCGATCAGTACGAGGAAGGCGAGCGGCCGCGTGCCGCCAACGAGTGATGCCTGACCAGCCAGGAACGGATTTCCGAGCACCCGGATCGGGATGCTAGAGTTTCACTCGTTGCAAGGGCCTGTGGCGCAGTCTGGTAGCGCACCTCGTTCGCATCGAGGGGGTCTGGGGTTCAAATCCCCACAGGTCCACTGCACATGAGATCCCGTCCGGTTCATCGAACCGGGCGGGATCTTTGCGTGTGCCGAAGGTGCCGAAGCTGCCGAAGAACTGCGGAGCCTTCGCGACTACAGCGCCTTCACGTAGCAGCGGCTCAGGTTCTCGAAGCGGTAGTGGCCGAACTTGGTGGGCGCCGGGGTGTAGCCGGTCGAGGTGTAGAGGGATATCGCCTCCGGCTGCTTCGTGCCGGTCTCCAGGACCATGCGGCTGCGGCCCGCCGCCCGCGCGTCGTCCTCGAGGGCCGCCAGGATGCGCCGGGCGAGACCGAGGCCGCGGGCCTCCGGGGTGACGTACATCCGCTTGATCTCCGCGTCGCCGTCCGCGTACCCCTCGTCGTTCCTCTCGTGGGCGCGCCAGCCGCCGGTGGCCAGGGCGGTGCCGTTCGTGTCGTACGCGACGAGGTAGAGGCCGCCCGGCGGGCGGAACATCGCCGGGTCGAGCGGTGTGACATCGCCCTCGTCGCCGTACCGCTCGGCGTATTCGAGCTGGACGCGGTCGTTCAGCTTGATCGCGTCGGGGTGGTCGAAGGGGGTGGGGCGGAGTTCGACCGTGGCCGACTGCTGAGGCGGATGGATAGTCATGCGGAGTATCGTACTTCTATGCGATGGCGTGCGCTTCCTCATTAAGTGTGCCGGTATCGTTCCCTGATGCTCACAGTGACCAGCGTGAATGTGAACGGGCTGCGCGCCGCCGCCAAGAAGGGCTTCGTCGAGTGGCTCGCCGGTACCTCGGCCGACGTGCTCTGCCTGCAGGAGGTGCGCGCCGAGCCGCAGCAGCTTCCGGACGAGGTGCGGGACCCCGAGGGCTGGCACGTCGTGCACGCGCCGGCGGCGGCGAAGGGGCGCGCGGGCGTCTCCCTCTATACGCGTCGTGAGCCGGAGCGGGTGCAGGTCGGGTTCGGGTCGGAGGAGTTCGACGGCAGCGGGCGGTACGTCGAGGCGGATCTGCCCGGGGTCACCGTCGCGAGCCTGTATCTGCCCTCCGGTGAGGTCGGCACGGAGCGGCAGGACGAGAAGATCCGCTTCATGGGGGAGTTCCTGACGTATCTGAAGGGGCTGAAGGCGCGGGCCGCGGCCGATGGGCGGCAGGTCGTCGTCTGCGGCGACTGGAACATCGCGCACCAGGAGGCCGACCTCAAGAACTGGAAGGGCAACAAGAAGAACTCGGGCTTCCTGCCCGAGGAGCGTGCCTGGCTCGGTGAGGTCTTCGACGGTGAGAACGGTGAGCACGGCGGATACGTCGATGTCGTGCGGGCGCTGCATCCGGACGTCGAGGGGCCCTACTCCTGGTGGTCCTACCGCGGGCGCGCCTTCGACAACGACACGGGCTGGCGCATCGACTACCACGTGGCGACGCCGGGGCTCGCGGAGCGCGCGGTCAAGGGGTTCGTGGAGCGGGCGGCCAGTCATGCGGAGCGGTGGTCGGACCACGCGCCCGTCACGGTGGTCTACGACATGTGAGGCCGCGCGGCGCCATGGCATGTTGCGGGCACGTACCTGACAATGACTCAACTGCCAGCCGTGTGGGGAGACTTCATGTCCGGTATGTCATTGCCGTCTCGTCGGGGTGTGCTGCTCGGGGCTCTGGGTGCCGGGATCGGGGCGGGGCTGCCGCTGACCGCTGCGTCGTCCGCCGCCGCATCGGGCGGGGTGCCCCCGGGCACGCCGCCCGTGCTCCTCACCGAACAGGCGACCCGGCAGATCCTCGTGCTCGATCCGCGGCGCAGGGTCTGGGACACGCAGGCCGACCCGTCCGTCGTGCGGTGGGCGTTCTCGCCGCTGGGGAAGCCGGGGTACAAAGACCTTCGCCCTGAAGACAGTTGGGTGTATCCGAGCGAGTCGAAGGTGCGCAGACACAAGGGGCGTACGTACGTCCTGACGACCGCGTCCTTCGGGTTCGTCGCCGTCGTCGACCATCCGTCGGGGCGGCGGTACTGGGGTGCGGCGATCGGGCCCGGCGACGATCTCTTCAATCCGCACAGCGCGGAGATCCTGCCGGACGGCAATGTCGCGGTGGCGTGCAGCACGGGGGCGCTGGTGCGGTTGTACGCGGCGTCGCAGGGGCCGCGGGCCTCGCGGTACGCCGAGGCGGAGCTCAAGGGGGCGCACGGGCTGCACTGGGACGGTGCGCGTGAGGTGCTGTGGGCCGTCGGTGACGACGAGTTGGTGACGTATGCCGTGGGTGGGACGCGGGCCCGGCCCACGCTGACGCGGCGGTTCGCGGTGGGGCTTCCGGTGGGTACGCCGGGGAAGACGCCGGGGGGTCATGACCTATTCCCTGTGGCGGGGCGGGCGGGGCGCTTGTGGGTGACCACCAACGCGTCCGTTTTTCAGTACGACATCGCCGGGCGGGCCTTTGTGCAGGACTTTGCGGGGGCTGCGGAGATCAGCCGGAAGTCGGTGAAGGGGGTCGGCGATGATCCTCGTACCGGGCAGGTTGTCAGCACCGTGCCCGAGGGCGGGCTCGGGGAGACGTGGTGGACGACGAAGGTGAGTGTGCATCAGCCTTCGAGTTCGTACACCTTGGTCAACGGCGGTATTTACAAGGCGCGTTGGTTCCTGCCGCGATAGGCGGGGTGGTGTCGGTCTGGTGTCGGTCTGGTGTCAGTCCGACTTGTCTGCCGCCAGGCGGCGGTCCATTGCCATCGACAGTTCCGCTTCCACCACGCTCTTCGCCAAAGGGCGTAGGCGGTCAATGTTTTTGTCTCCCGCCTCGGGGGGTGTGTTGTCGCGGATGATCGTTACGAACAACTCCGCCAGTGCGTCCGCGTGTTCGCGTACCCGTTGGCCCGCTTCCAGGACCGTGGCCAGCGGGATGCCCTCGCGGACCAGGGCCGATGACACGTCCAGGAGGCGGCGACTGACGTGGACGAGTTCGTCGCCGTCGGTGGCCAGGTAGCCGAGGTCCAGGGCCGCGGCCAGGTTCTCGGGGGTGACCTCGCCGGCGAAGTGGTCGGCCAGGTCCTCGGGGGTGAGGCGGACCGGGATCTCCTCCGTGGGCTCGCCCATGCCGAGGAGTTCACCGACGTCGCGGCCGTTCTCGAAGGCCTCGGCCAGTTCCGCGATGCCGCTCAGGGTGTGGCCGCGGTCCAGGAGTGCGGCGATCGTGCGGAGCCTGGCCAGATGGTGGTCGTCGTACCAGGCGATGCGGCCCTCGCGGCGGGGCGGTGGGATAAGGCCGCGCTCACGGTAGAAGCGCACGGTGCGCACTGTGATGCCGGCCGCCCTGGCCAGCTCCTCCATGCGGTACTCGCGTGTCTCTGCCACGGCAGCAGCCTATGCCGTGTGGATCGGGCGAGTGTTCTACCGGCGGTAACTCCTCCCGTCCAACCCCTACCCATGAGTACGTCGCTGTTCTAGTCTCCCCATTGCGCCAGTGGTCACTGGCAGAGTCAGCGGCAGTTCGGGAGGCGGCGGCATGGCCGAGCACGAGCGCGAGCAGGAGCGCGAACACGAGCATGTGAGGGTGGCGGTCATCGGGTCCGGCTTCGGCGGCCTCGGCGCGGCCGTCCGGCTGCGCCGCGAGGGCATCACCGACTTCGTCGTCCTGGAGCGGGCCGGCGCGGTGGGCGGCACCTGGCGGGACAACAGCTATCCGGGCTGCGCGTGCGACGTGCCCTCGCATCTGTACTCGTTCTCCTTCGCCCCCAACCCCGACTGGCCGCGCACCTTCTCCGGCCAGGAGCACATCTGGGAGTACCTGGAACGGGTCGCCGACACCTTCCGGCTGCGCTCGCACATCCGCCTCAACACCGAGGTGGAGCTGCTCCGTTGGGATGCCGAACAGCTTTGGTGGGTGATCGAGACCAGCAACGGGACGCTCACCGCCGATGTCGTCGTCTCCGCCACCGGGCCGCTCTCCGACCCCAAGCTGCCGGACATCCCGGGCCTCGACACCTTCGAGGGCAAGGTCTTCCACTCCGCGCGCTGGGACCACGACTACGACCTGCGCGGCAAGCGCGTCGCGATGGTCGGCACCGGCGCGTCCGCCATCCAGATCGTGCCCGCCATCCAGCGCGAGGTCGGCAGGCTGACGCTCTTCCAGCGCACCCCGCCGTGGGTGATGCCGCGCATGGACCGCGCCATCACCGGCGCCGAGCGCTGGCTGCACCGCCGGCTGCCGTTCACCACGCACGCCAGGCGCGGCATCCTGTGGGGGATCAGGGAGCTGCAGGTCCAGGCGTTCACCAAGCGGCCGAACGAGCTCGGCGCGATCGAGCAGCTCGCCAAGCGGAACATCCACCGGGCGATCAAGGACCCGGCAATGCGGGCCAAGCTGACACCGACGTACCGCATCGGCTGCAAGCGCATCCTGCTGTCCAACACCTACTACCCGGCGCTCGCGCGGCCCAATGTCGACGTCGTCGCCAGCGGCCTGAGCGAGGTGCGCGGCAACACCGTCGTCGCCGCCGACGGCACCGAGGCCGAGGTCGACGCGATCATCTTCGGTACGGGCTTCCATGTGACGGACATGCCGATCGCCGACCGTGTGGTCGGCGCCGACGGCGGGACGATGATGGAGTCCTGGAAGGACGGGATGAAGTCGCTGCGCGGCGCGACCGCGGCGGGCTTCCCCAACTTCATGACGATCATCGGCCCGAACACCGGTCTCGGTAACTCCTCGATGATCCTGATGATCGAGTCCCAGCTGAACTATCTCGCCGACTACATGCGGCAGTTGACTCTGCTCTCTTCCTCGCTCTCTTCCTCTGGTCCCGGTGGCCGGGCGGCGCTCGCCGCGCGGACGAGCGCCGTGCACGCCTGGAACGACAAGGTGCAGCGGCGGATGGAGCGCACCGTGTGGAACACCGGCGGCTGCAACAGCTGGTACCTCGACGCGAACGGCGTGAACACGACGATCTGGCCGGGCACGACGACCGAGTTCCGCAATGCCACGCGGCAGGTGGATCTGGCCGAGTACGAGGTGCTGCGGCTGCCGAAGGCGGACGCGCTGCCGAAGCCGCGTACGACGACGGGCACGGGCACAGGCAAGGGCAAGGGCAAGAGCAAGGCGCGTACGAGCAAGAAGGTCGAGGCCGGGGCATGAGCCGACTTACGCATGTGACGAGCGGGCCGTTCGCGCCGCCTCCCGCGGCGCGGGAACTGACCGCCGTGTCGGCGGACGGCGCGCGGCTGCACGTCGAGGTGCACGGTCCCGACGGCAAAGCAGCCGCGCCCGCCGTGGTGCTCGCGCACGGGTGGACCTGCTCGACCGCCTTCTGGGCGGCGCAGATACGTGACCTGGCGGTCGACCACCGAGTGATCGCGTACGACCAGCGGGGACATGGGCGCAGTGCCGCGCCGACCGGCATCGAGGGGTACAGCACGACCGCCCTCGCCGACGACCTGGAGGCGGTGCTCGCGGCGACGCTGGAACCGGGGGAGCGGGCGCTGCTCGCCGGGCACTCCATGGGCGGCATGACGATGATGGCCGCCGGCACGCGGCCCGGGTTCCGGGAGCACGCGGGGGCCGTTCTGCTGTGCAGCACGGGCAGTTCGCGGCTCGTCGCCGAGTCGACCGTGGTGCCGATCAGGGCCGGGCGGGTGCGGACGCGGGTGACGCGGTCGGTGCTCGGGGCGAAGGCGCCGCTCGGTCCTGTCACCGGGATGGCCCGGCGGATCCTCAAGTACGCGACGATGGGCGCCGGTTCGTCGCCGGAGCGGGTGGACGCGTGCGCGCGGATCGTGCACGCCTGTCCTCGGGTCGTGCGCTACCGCTGGTCGCATGTGCTGGCCGAGCTCGAACTGGACGCGGGTGTACTGGAGTTGAATGCTCCGACCGCTGTCATCGCGGGAACGGCCGACCGGCTTACGCCGGTCGCGCACGCGCGGCGGATCGAGGCGATGCTGCCGGACTCGCTCGGGCTCACCGAACTGGCGGGGATCGGCCATATGACGCCGATCGAGGCTCCGGAGGCGGTGACGGCGCGGATCAGGGAACTTGTGGATACGTACGTACGGGTGGACGAGCCGCAGGTCGAGGTCGAGGCCGTCGAGGTCGAGGGGAGCAGCGCATGAGCAAGGTCAGCCTGGAGGGACAGGTCGCTGTCGTCACGGGAGCGGCGCGGGGCGTGGGTGAACTGCTCGCCCGCAAGCTGTCGGCGCGGGGCGCGAAGATCGCGCTGGTCGGCCTGGAGCCGGACGAGCTGAAGCAGGTCGCGGGGCGGCTGCACACCGAGGCCGAGGCGTGGCACGTGGATGTGACGGACCATGTCGCGATGGCGCGGGTGGCGCAGGAGGTCAAGGAGCGGTTCGGGAAGGTCGACATCGTCGTCGCCAACGCGGGGGTCGCGAACGGGGGGCCGTTCGTGGAGTCCGACCCCGACGCGTGGCGCCGGGTGATCGAGGTCAACTTGATCGGGAGCGCGGTGACGGGGCGGGCGTTCCTGCCTGTCCTGATGGAGAGCCGCGGCTATCTGCTGCAGATCGCCTCGCTGGCTGCGATCACGCCGGCGCCGATGATGACGGCGTACTGCGCGTCGAAGTCGGGAGTCGAGGCGTACGCGCACTCGTTGCGGGCGGAGGTCGGGTACAAGGGCGTGAAGGTGGGCGTCGGTTACCTGTCCTGGACGGACACGGACATGGTGCGGGGGGCCGATCAGGACGACGTGATGCGGGAGTTGCGGCAGCGGCTTCCGTGGCCGTCCAACAAGACGTACCCACTGGGTCCGGCCGTCGACCGGATCGTCGCCGGGATCGAGCGCCGCTCCAGCCATGTGTACGCGCAGTGGTGGCTGCGGGGCATGCAGGGCATCCGCGGGTATCTGCCGGCGGTGATCGGCTCGGTCGGCCAGCGGGAGATGCGCCGCTTCGAGCCGCGGCTCGGCAGTGTCTCGACCGGCCTTGTCGGAGCGGGCGGCTCCGCCGATGAGAGTTCCCGGGGGCGGTGACGGGGTCTGCTTGCCCGGGGTTGGGCCTTCCCCGCCGGGCGGCCGGCGCTGGGCCTACGGCCTAGTCCATCGCTCACCCGGCAGGTGCGCTGTGCCCACCCGTTCCGCCCTGCGGAACGCCTGCCCACAGCGAGGCGAGGGCGGGCAGGCAGTTGCGGGGTAATCGGGTGGGTGGGCGGGAGATATCCGGCGCGGAGCGGCGGTGTTGTTCGGTGCCGGGCCGCGGTGGGCATGCGGGGAGGCCCACCCGGTGCTTCCGGGTGGGCCTCACCGTTCAGGCCAGCGCCAGCGTCAGGCGTCGTAGTCCTGGTTGAACCTGTCCTGCTGCTCCTGCGCCGCCCGCTGCGCCTCGTCCGAGGTCTGCGAGCTGCGCTCGACCTCCTCCTGGGACCGCTGGCCGCGCTTGCCCGTTTCTTCCTTCGCGCCGCCCATAGCGTCTTTGGCCTTGTCGCGAAGCTCGTCGGCCTTGTCCTGGAACTGGTCCTTGATGCCCATGCGGTTCACTCCTAGAGGGTGAGATTGGAAGGGCCTCGACCAGACTGACACGGGGGTACATTCCGCGCATTTCGATCAGCAACGGACAGTAGCCATCCGGGAGAACGGCCCCGCTACCACCGCGGCGGCAGCTTCGGGCGGCGTCGGTCCGGTACATCCGAGTAGCCCGGCGGAGTCGCCGCAGGCTGCCGGTCGAGGAGGTCGAGCGCGAGGCCGACCGCGTCGTCCAGCTGGGCATGCCGCCCCTCCGCCCAGTCCAGGGGCGTGCGCAGAACGTCCAGGTCCGGCTCGACGCCATGGTTCTCCACGGACCAGGCGTACGCGTCGAACCAGGCCGCGTTCATCGGCACCGTGATCACCGTCCCGTCACCGAGCCGGTGCCGCCCCGTCATGCCCACCACACCGCCCCAGGTGCGCTGCCCCACCACAGGACCGAGGCCGAGCAGCTTGAAGGCTGCCGTGATCATGTCGCCGTCGGAGGATGTCGCTTCGTCGGCCAGGGCCACCACAGGACCGCGCGGTGCGTTCGACGCGTACGACACCGGCTGGGCGTTCCGTGTCAGGTCCCAGCCGAGGATCTTGCGCGTGAGCGTCTCGACGACCAGTTCGCTGATGTGGCCGCCCGCGTTGCCGCGTACGTCCACGATCAGGGCAGGACGGGACACTTCGAGGCGCAGGTCCCTGTTGAACTGTGCCCAGCCCGAGCCGCCCATGTCGGGGATGTGCAGATAGCCGCACTTGCCGCCGCTCAACTCCCGTACGACTTCACGCCGTTTGGCCACCCAGTCCTGGTAGCGCAGGGGCCGTTCGTTGACCAGCGGGACGATCGCGACGCGCCGCGCGCGCCCCTCGCCCTCCGCGGGCTTGAACGTCAGCTCCACCGTCGTGCCGCCCGCGGCCGCGAGCAGTGGATAGGGCCCGGCGACCGGGTCGACCGGGCGGCCGTCGATGTGCGTGAGGACGGCGCCCGCGCGGATCCCGGCTCCGGCGAGCGGCGAGCGGGCCTTGGAGTCGGACGAGTCGCCGGGCAGGATCCGCTTGACCGTCCAACTGCCGTCCCGGCAGACCAGGTTGGCGCCGAGCAGTCCCATCGCGCGCTGATAGTGCGGCGGCCCCTCGTTGCGGCGCGCCGCGGTGACGTACGCGTGAGATGTGCCCAGTTCGCCGAGGACCTCCCGGAGCAGGTCGGCGAACTCGTCGGGGGACGCGACGTGTTCGACGAGCGGGCGGTACTGGTCGAGGACGGCGGGCCAGTCGATGCCGCACATGTCCGGTTCCCAGAAGTAGGCGCGGATGATGCGGCCCGCCTCGTCGTAGGCCTGGCGCCACTCGGCCGGCGGGTCGACCTCGTGCAGGATGCGGCGCAGGTCGATCCAGACGGTGGTGTCGCTGTCCCCGGATTCGGTGGAGGGCACGGCGCTGAGGTCGCCCTCGTCGACGACGACGAGTCGGGTGCCGTCGCCGCTGACCGCGAACCAGTCGAGGTGCTCGACGAGTTGGGACTTCTTGGCCTTGGAGATGTTGAAGTATTCGAGGGTGGGGCGCCCCGAGGTGTCGGCCGGGTTGGCGAAGGTCTCGCCGAGCGCGCCCGAGATCGGCCAGCGCAGCCAGACCAGGCCGCCGCCGCTGACGGGCTGGAGCGCGGAGTACTTGGATGCCGTGACGGGGAACGGCGTGACCCTGCTCTCCAGGCCCTCGACCTCCACGGTGGTGGTGCCGTCCCCGTCGCCGTCCTTGTCGCCCTCCTCGACCGGGTCGAGCCCGCCCGCGGCGGGACGGCCGTCGGGGGAGAGCGCGAAGGGGGACGGGGTCGCCGACGACAGGGGGACGAGGTAGGGGCGGCAGCCGAGCGGGAAGGAGAGGTCGCCGGTGTGCACGTCGTAGACGGGGTCGAAGCCGCGCCAGGAGAGGAAGGCGAGATAGCGGCCGTCCCGCGTGAAGACGGGGTTCTCGTCCTCGAAGCGGCCGTTGGTGACGTCGACGATCGTGCGGGCGCCCGGGCCTTGGATACGGGCCAGCTTGATCTGCCGCAGGGAGCGGCCGATGCCGGGATGGGACCAGGTCAGCCAGGCGCCGTCGGGGGAGAAGGCGAGATCGCGCACCGGACCGTTGATGGAGCGGATCAGCTCGGTGACCTCGCCGTTGGACTCCTCGGTCCCCGCGGCGGCAGCCGCTTCATCGGACACAGTGATGAGGAGGAGGCGGCCGTCGTTGGAGGCGATGGCGAGGCGTTCGCCGTCGGGGTCGGAGACCATCTCCTGGACGCGGCCGAGCTCCCCGCCGGCCAGCCTGCGCGGCTCGCGCTCGCCGCTGGCGCGCGGCAGATAGGCGATCTCGACGGCGTCCTCGCCCTCGGCGTCAGTGACGTACGCGACCTGCCCGCCGGTGCCGAGCATCTCCGGCAGCCGGACGCGTACGCCCGGGGTGTCGATGATGGTGCGGGCCGGACCGTCCCGGTGGGTGAGCCAGTACAGGCTGCCGCGTACGACGACGGCGCTGGCCCGTCCAGTCGTGTCCACGGAGAGCGCGTCGACGTTCTGCGCGGCCGGGACATGGTAGACCCGCCGCCCGGTGCGCGGCCCGCCGAGCCGTACGTCCAGGCGGCGCGGCTCGGATTCCGCGGAGAGGTCGTCGACCATCCAGATGCCGCCCGCGCACTGGTAGACGACGCGGGTGCCGTCGCTGGACGCGTGCCGGGCGTAGAACGCGTCGTGGTCGGTGTGCCGCCGCAGGTCGGAGCCGTCGGGCAGGCAGGAGTAGAGGTTGCCCACGCCCTCGTGGTCGGAGAGGAAGGCGATCCGGCCGCCCACGAACATCGGGGTGTCGAGCTGCCCGTCGATGTCGGCCAGGATGTGCTCGCCGTGCATCCACATGCGGCCCATCGCGCCGCCCCGGTAGCGCTTCCAGGCGGCCGGTTCGTGCGGCGGCCGCCCGGTCAGGAGAAGCGTCTTGCGCTCGCCGTCGATGTCGGTGACCGCGATGTCGTGGACGGGACCCCAGGGCAGTCTGCGGCCGGGCGAGCCGTCGGTCGGCACGCTGTAGGCCCAGCAGAAGTAGGAGAAGGGCTGGCCGTGCGAGGAGACGGCGAGGATGTCGCCATCGGGGGACCAGCCACAGACGCGGGTGTCGGTGCTGCCCCAGTAGGTGAGTCGGCGCGAGGGGCCGCCGTCCACCGGGGCGAGATGGATCTCCGGGTCGAGGCTGCGCCATGTCGTGTACGCGATGTGGCGGCCGTCCGGCGAGAAGCGCGGATGGCTCACCTTGGTCCGGTCGGCGGTGACCCGCCAGGCGCGGCCGGCCGGGGCGCCGTCCGCGGCCAGCGGGGCCACCCAGAGGTCGTCCTCGGCCGCGAAACAGAGGCGGTCGCCGCTGAGGTGCGGAAACCGCAGGTAGGCGGGGTCGGCATGGGTGTCGTCGCGCGCTTCGGTCACCTCACCATGCTTTTCCGGTGCGGGAGGCCCGGCAACTTGTACAGGGGATGCGAGGGGGCAGCGCGCGTGACCCAGCACACGTACGAAACGGTTTCGTTTCGCTAAGGCTGGGGGTACAGTCATGGCGTACGAAACAGTTTCGATATTTCGATACGTTCGATACGTCGGAATTCGATGAGGAGTGGAGGGATCATGGCTGAGGCGGCAACGGCGCGGCGCAGCCGGATCACGCCCGAGCGCGAGGCCGAGCTGTACGCGGCCGTGCTCGATCTGCTCCGCGAAGTCGGGTACGAGGCGCTCACCATGGACGCCATCGCCGCCCGCACCAGGTCCAGCAAGGCCACCCTCTACCGCCAGTGGGGGAGCAAGCCGGAGCTGATCGCCAGGGCGCTGCGGCACAACAAGCCGGTGTCCATCGAGGACATCGACACGGGGTCCCTGCGCGGCGACTTCCACGCGACCATGGCGCGTTCGGACGACTGCCAGATGGAGCGGGACGCCGCGCTGATGCGGGGCCTGTTCCACGCCATCCACGGCAATCCCGAACTCCACCAGGCGATGCGGCAGTTGCTCATCGAGCCGGAGATCACCGGCCTGAACGCGATGCTGCGCAGAGCGGTCGAACGCGGCGAAGTGGCCGCGGACAACCCGGCGCTCGACTACGTCATCCACATGATGGTCGGCGGATTCGTCGCCCGCGACCTGATCGAGGACCGCACGGTCGACCGTGACTTCCTCACCTCCTATGTCGACGCCGTGATCCTCCCCGCCCTCGGCGTCTGATCCAGCCCCCGTACGACCACCCCTCCTGACGCGAACCGCTCACGTCGTCGGGCTGATCCCCCCTGCCCTGCTGACCCCACGACTGACCGGGAGTACGCCCTCGTGGCCACATTCCTCTACAAACTCGGCCGACTCGCCTTCAGGCGACGGCACTTCGTCGCCCTGATATGGGTGGCGCTCCTGACCCTCGCCGGAGTCGGCGCCGCGTCCGCGCCCACCGCCGCCTCCAGTTCCTTCTCCATCCCCGGCACGGAGGCCCAGAAGGCCTTCGACCTGCTCGACGAGCGGGTGCCCGAGGCCAGCGCCGACGGCGCGAGCGCCCGGGTCGTCTTCAAGGCGCCGGACGGCGAGAAGGTCACCGACCCGGCCAACAAGGCCGAGGTCCAGAAGACCGTCGCCGCACTCAAGTCCGGTTCGGACGAGGTCGCTTCGGCCGCCGATCCGTTCCGGGCCAAGACCGTCAGCAAGGACGGCTCCACGGCGTACTCGTCCGTCTCGTACAAGGTCACCTCGATGGAGCTGGCCGACGAGAGCCGTGACGCGCTTGAGAAGACCACCGACGACGCCCGCGAGTCCGGTCTCACGGTCGAGGTCGGCGGCGACGCGCTGCAGGCGATGCCCGAGACCGGGGCCACCGAGATCATCGGCATCGCGGTCGCGGCCGTCGTCCTCGTGATCACCTTCGGCTCGCTGGTCGCGGCGGGGCTTCCGCTGCTCACCGCGCTGATCGGCGTGGGCATCGGTGTCTCCTCGATCACCGCGCTCGCCAACGCGCTCGACCTGGGCACGACCACGTCCACGCTCGCCATGATGATCGGCCTCGCGGTCGGCATCGACTACGCGCTCTTCATCGTCTCGCGTTATCGCGGTGAACTCGCCGACGGGCGGGACCGCGAGGAGGCTGCGGGCCGTGCCGTGGGGACCGCGGGTTCGGCCGTGGTCTTCGCCGGGCTCACCGTGGTCATCGCCCTGGTCGGCCTCGCCGTGGTCAACATCCCGATGCTGACCAAGATGGGCTTCGCGGCGGCCGGCACGGTGGTCATCGCCGTCCTCATCGCGCTGACCCTGATACCGGCGCTGCTCGGGTACGCGGGCAAGAAGGTCAAGCCGATCGGCGAGAAGAGCAAGCTGCTCGGCGGCCGGAAGAAGCAGCCGGCCGAGGGCGCGCAGCCCAAGCCCAACCTGGGCACCCGCTGGGCCAGCTTCGTGGTGCGTCGCCCGCTCACCGTGCTGCTCGTCGGCATCATCGGCCTGGGCGCCGCCGCGCTCCCGGTCTCCTCGCTCGAACTCGGGCTCCCGGACGACGGTGCGCAGCCGACGTCCACGACCCAGCGCAAGGCGTACGACCTGGTCTCCGACGGATTCGGCCCCGGCTTCAACGGCCCGCTGATGACGGTCGCCGACCTCAAGGGCGCGGGCGACCCTAAGGCGGCGGCCCAGCAGATCACCAAGAAGATCTCAGGCCTCGACGACGTCCTGACCGTCGCTCCACCCATGATCGACAAGGCGGGCGACACGGCGATCATCAGCGTCGTCCCGTCCTCGAAGCCGAGCGGCACCGAGACCGAGGGCCTCGTGCACTCGATCCGTGACGCGGGCGGCGAGATCAAGTCCGACACCGGCGCCGAAGTCATGGTCACGGGCACGACAGCCATGAACATCGATGTGTCTCAGAAGCTGAACGACGCCCTGCTGCCCTACCTGGCCCTGGTCGTCGGCCTCGCCTTCCTCCTCCTGATCGTCGTCTTCCGCTCGATCCTGGTCCCGCTCAAGGCGGCACTCGGCTTCCTGCTCTCGGTCCTCGCGGCACTGGGCGCGGTCGTCGCGGTCTTCCAGTGGGGCTGGCTCGGCTCGCTCTTCGGCGTGGAGCAGACCGGCCCGATCATGTCGATGATGCCGATCTTCATGGTGGGCGTCGTCTTCGGCCTCGCGATGGACTACGAGGTCTTCCTCGTGACCCGCATGCGAGAGGCGTACGTCCACGGGGAGCGCCCCGGCGAGGCGATCGTGACGGGCTTCCGGCACGGGGCACGGGTGGTCTCGGCGGCGGCCGTCATCATGATCGCGGTCTTCGCGGGCTTCATCGGTTCCAGCGAACAGATGGTGAAGATGATCGGCTTCGGTCTGGCGATCGCGGTCTTCTTCGACGCGTTCATCGTGCGGATGGCCCTGGTCCCGGCGGTGCTCGCGCTCCTTGGCAGGAAGGCGTGGTGGCTGCCGAGGTGGCTGGACCGGGCGCTGCCGAATGTGGATGTGGAGGGCGAGGGGCTGCGCGACGTGGCGGACAAGGCCGCGGACGGTGACCGGGAGCTTGCCCGCGTCTGACCCCGCTCAGTGCTCAGTGCTCAGTGCGGGACGGGAGTGGCGGCGTAGGTGCGGCGCAGGAAGCGGAGCAGCACCACTGAGTCGAACTCCACGACCTCCACCCCCTCCCGCGAGTGGAACTCCACGACCAGTTGGACTCGGCCGCAGGGCCATACGCGTACATCGCCGCTGGTGACCGGGGACAGCAGGCCCTCTTCGATGAGGCGGCGGTCGAAGGTCCACTGGTGGCCGCCAGGGAGGTCGATCCGCATCGCTAGCGGGTCGGCCTCCGGGTCGTAGTGGAGGATGGCGGGCACGGCGCGGTGGCCGTCGGCCGAGTCCGTGACGATGTGGGCCCGTGTGTACTGCTCGACTGCGGACATCGTCAGACTCCTTGCCCTCACTCTTGCTTCCTTTATGCCCTCTAATGTCCCATATTTCGTTGTTATTGCTCCAGGATGCTCCGGATTAGTTGGGTACCCAGCGCTCTTGCAAAGCGTTCGCAACAGGGCACTATCATTGAACGGTTCACGAGCGATCCGCTCTGCCTTCCGTCCTCCTTCCCCGTGTCCTGCCCAGGAGCGCCCGTATGCATGTCCCCGACGGATTCATCGACGCCCCCGTCTCCGCCGTCACCGGGGTCATCGCCGCCGGCGCGATCGCCGTCAGCCTCAAGGGCGCGCGGCGTGAGCTGGACGAGCGGACCGCCCCGCTCGCCGGCCTGGTCGCGGCGTTCATCTTCGCCGTACAGATGCTGAACTTCCCGGTCGCGGCGGGCACCAGCGGACACCTCCTCGGCGGCGCGCTCGCCGCGATACTCGTCGGCCCCTTCACGGGTGTCCTGTGTGTGTCCGTCGTACTCCTCATGCAGGGCGTCCTTTTCGCGGACGGCGGCCTGACCGCGCTCGGCGTGAACATCACGGACATGGCGATCGTCACGACCGTCGTCGCCTATCTCGTCTTCCGGGGCCTGGTGAAGGTGCTCCCGCGCACCCGCCGCTCCGTCACCGTCTCGTCGTTCGTCGCCGCGCTGCTCTCCGTGCCCGCGGCCGCCCTCGCCTTCACGTTCCTCTACGCCCTCGGTGGCACCACCGACGTCTCCATCGGCAAGGTCGCCACCGCCATGGTCGGCGTGCACGTCCTCATCGGCATCGGCGAGGCCGCGATCACCGCGCTCACCGTCGGCGCGGTCATCGCCGTACGCCCCGACCTGGTGTACGGCGCCCGGGGCCTGACGCAGAAGCTCAAGCTCCGCGTCGGCGGCGAACTCGTCGATGCCGAACCGGCCGCCGTCCCGGTGGCCGCACTCCCCCAAGCTCTCGGCTCCGCTCGAGCAGGGAGGGACCCCCTTCACCGCAAGGTCTGGATCGCGGGCCTTGTCACCTCCCTCGTCCTCGCCGGTTTCGTCAGCTTCTACGCCTCCGCGAACCCCGACGGCCTGGAGAAGGTCGCCGCCGACAAGGGCATCGACAAGAAGGCCGAGGAGCACGCCACCGCCGAATCGCCGCTCGCCGACTACGGCGTCAAGGACATCACCGACGCCCGCCTCTCCGGCGGCCTCGCGGGTGTGATCGGCGTCGGCGTCACGGTCGTCGCGGGCTCGGCGGTCTTCTGGTCGCTGCGTCGTCGTCGTACGTCGGACACGGACCCCGCGTCGACGGCGTCCGTCACCGAGAAGGCCTGACGTGGGAGCGGGCCACGCCCACCGGCTCTACCGGCACGGCCACTCGCCGGTGCACGCGCTGCCGCCGCACACCAAGCTGGCGGCGGTCTTCGCCTTCGTCGTCGTGGTCGTCTCCACGCCGCGCGAGGCGATGTGGGCGTTCGCGTTGTACGCGGTGCTGCTTGGTGTGGTGGCGTACGCGGCCCGCATCCCTGCGGGGTTCCTCCTGAAGCGGCTGCTCATCGAGGTGCCGTTCGTGGCGTTCGCGGTGCTCATGCCGTTCGTGGCGGAGGGCGAGCGGGTCGGCGTACTCGGTCTCTCGCTGAGCGTGAACGGACTGTGGGGCGCCTGGAACGTCCTCGCCAAGGGCACGCTCGGCGTCGCCGCCTCCGTCATCCTCGCCTCCACCACCGAACTGCGGGCCCTGCTCCTCGGCCTCCAGCGGCTCAAGCTCCCGCCGCTGCTCGTCCAGATCGCCTCGTTCATGATCCGGTACGGGGATGTGATCACGGACGAGATGCGCCGCATGAAGATCGCGCGGGAGTCGCGCGGCTTCGAGGCGCGGGGCGTGCGCCAGTGGGGGGTCCTGGCCAAATCCGCGGGCGCGCTCTTCATCCGCTCCTACGAGAGGGGCGAGCGGGTGCATCTGGCGATGGTCAGCCGGGGGTACGCCGGTTCGATGCCGGTCATCGACGAGGTGACCGCATCGCGCACGCAGTGGACGTACGCGCTGGCCCTTCCGTTCTCCGCACTTGTCGTATGTCTGTTGGGATGGACGCTGTGAGTACTGCCCCTTCTCCTGAGGCCCCTTCTCCTCAGGTCCCTTCCCTCGAGGTCTCCGGCCTCGCCTTCGCCTACCCCGACGGGCACCAGGCGCTCTTCGGCGTCGACATGACGATCGGCCGCGGCGAGCGGGTTGCCCTGCTCGGCCCGAACGGCGCGGGCAAAACGACCCTCGTCCTGCATCTGAACGGCATCCTGACCGGCGGCGCGGGCACGGTCACCGTGGCCGGCCTGCCCGTCGGCAAGAAGCACATGGCGGAGATCAGGCGCCGGGTCGGCATCGTCTTCCAGGATCCGGACGACCAGTTGTTCATGCCGACGGTGCGGGAGGACGTGGCGTTCGGCCCCGCGGCGGCAGGGATGCGCGGCCCCGAGCTGGAGGCCCGCGTACAGAACGCTCTTGCACAGGTCGGCATGGCGGAGTTCGCCGACCGCCCGCCGCACCACCTCTCCTTCGGGCAGCGCAGGCGGGTGGCGGTGGCGACGGTCCTCGCGATGGAGCCGGAGATCCTGGTCCTCGACGAGCCCTCGTCGAACCTCGACCCGGCGTCGCGCCGCGAACTGGCCGACATCCTGCGGTCGTTGGACGTGACGGTCCTGATGGTGACGCACGATCTTCCGTACGCTCTCGAACTCTGCCCCCGCGCCCTGGTCCTCAGCGACGGCGTGATCGCGGCGGACGGCCCGACGGGGGAGCTGCTCGGCGACGAAGCCCTGATGAGCGCGCACCGCCTGGAACTGCCGTTCGGCTTCGACCCGAAATCCGTGACAATGGGGGCGTGACGAACCAGGCCCCCGAGGGATCGCTGCTCCTCGACGACCAGCTGTGCTTCGCGCTGTACGCGGCACAGCGCGCCGTGACGTCCGCGTACCGTCCGGTCCTCGACGAGCTGGGGCTCACCTACCCCCAGTACCTGGTCATGCTGGTGCTCTGGGAGCGAGGCGAGATCCCCGTCAAGGAACTGGCCGCCGCGCTGCACCTCGACTACGGGACGGTCTCGCCGCTCCTGAAACGCCTTGAGGCTGCGGGGCTGCTGCGGCGCGAGCGGGCGGCGCACGACGAGCGCTCGGTGCTTGTGCAGGTGACCCCGCAGGGCGCCGAGCTGCGGTCACGGGCTTCTGCCGTGCCGCAGGCGCTGCTGTCGGGGGCCGGGCTGAAGGGGGACGAAGTGGCGCGGCTGCGGGGCGAGTTGTGGCGGCTTGTGGAGCGGGCCGAGGCGGTCGGGGCGCGGGAGAGGTGAGCGGCGGGGGGTTACCCGCGGTTGCTACCCCCGGGTAATAAGGACGTGCGTACGCCAGATAGATTGCGCACGATGTACTTGTCCACGCTCCTTTCTCCTTCCTCCTTCTCTCTCCCCGGGTGAGGTCGAGCCATGACCGACGGCACCATCGCCGACAGCCGTCCGACGAAGATCATGTACGTTGCCGAGGCCACCGCGCACGGCGGCCGTGACGGCTACGTCACCAGCCAGGACGGGCAGCTCGACCTACGGGTCGCGATGCCCCCGGCGCTCGGCGGCGACGGCCGCGGCACCAACCCCGAGCAGCTCTTCGCGGCGGGCTACAGCGCCTGTTTCCACAACGCGCTCGTCCTGGTGGGCCGCCGCGCGGGCTACGACCTGACCGGCTCCACCGTCGCCGCGAAGGTCGGCATCGGCCCCAATCAGGAGCAGGGGTACGGCCTCGCGGTCGCGCTCAACGTCTCGCTGCCGCTGGTCGACCAGGAGCTCGCGGGGCGCCTGGTGGGGGCGGCGCACCAGGTCTGCCCGTACTCGAACGCGACGCGCGGGAACATCGACGTCTCGATCGTGCTGAGCTAGCCGGAATCCGGCGGGCCGCGTCTCTGTTGCCTTTAGGGATGCGCGTGCAGGTGATTGAGGAGAACGACGTGGCGATCGACGGGACAGTGGCCGAGGGCTTCGAGCCGGTGCGGGACGCCTTCGTACGCAACTTCGCCGAGCTCGGTGAGCAGGGGGCGGCGGTCACGGTCTACCGCGAGGGGCGGCCGGTCGTCGAGCTCTGGGGCGGTACGAAGGACGTCGACGGGGGAGAGCGGGGTGCGCCCTGGGAGCGGGGCACCGCGCAGATCGTCCGCTCGGCGACGAAGGGCGTCGCCGCCGCTGTCCTGCTCCTGCTCCACCAGCGCGGCGACCTCGACCTGGACGCGCCCGTCGGGTCCTACTGGCCGGAGTTCAAGGCGCACGGCAAGGAACGGACGCTGGTCCGGCATCTGCTGTCGCACCGGGCGGGGGTGCCGGTCCTCGACCGCCCGCTGACTCCCGCGGAGGCGGCGGATCCCGACTTCGCGGCGGACGCGGTCGCCGGGGAGGCGCCGGTCTGGGAGCCGGGGACCGACCACGGCTATCACGCACAGACATACAGCTGGCTGACCGGTGAGCTGGTGCGGCGGGTGACGGGGCGGTCGATCGGGGAGTGGGTGGCCGAGGAGATATCCCGGCCGCTGGGCCTCGACCTCTGGATAGGCCTTCCCGAAGGGGATGCGGACCGTGTGGGCCGGGTCGGCCGCATCTCGGCACCGTCCGCGCCCGGGGGGCTTCGGGTCCGTCCCCGGCGGAACGTCGCCGAGGCCTACGCGGACCCGGACTCCCTCACCCAGCGGGCGTTCGGCGCGATTGACCCGTCCCCGGACGAGAACGACCCGGCGTACCGGTCGGCGGTCCTTCCCGCGTCCAATGGCATCGCCACGGCGTCGTCCCTGGCGCGCTTCTACGCCTCCCTGATCGGTGAAGTCGAGGGTGGGGAGCGGCTGTTCACTCCCTCGACGGTGGAGCTGGCGCGCGGGGAGGAGTCCGCGGGGGCGGACCGTGTCCTTGTCGTCAACACCCGCTTCGGCCTTGGCTACATGCTGCATGGCGGGGCGTCGCCGCTGCTGGGTCCCGGTTCGTTCGGTCACCCCGGGCGTGGGGGCGCGCTTGGCTTCGCCGATCCGGAGTCGGGGATTGCCTTCGGGTACGTGACGAACGGGATGAACAAAGGCGTTACGGCGGATCCTCGGGCGCAGGGGCTTGTGCGGGCGGTGCGGGGGCTGGTGTAGGGGCGTTTTCCCTTAAAGAGCAGGGGGGACCCCTCGACGGGCTGAAAGAACCTGCCGGGCAATCGGGTGGGTGGGCGGGAAAGCTTTCGCCGCGAAGCGGCGGTACGGCGGCGCAGCCGACGACGGCGCGTCGTCACCCCGCGTGCAGCATCAACCCGATCCCCGCCACCATCAACCCCGCCGCCACAAGGCGAGGCGCCCCGAAGCGTTCCTTGAAGAACACCGCCCCGATTGCCGCGCCCACGATGATCGACGACTCCCGGAGGGCGGAAATCGGCGCCAGGTCCGCCTTCGTCTGGGCCCACAGGACCAGGCCGTACGCGGAGACGGACAGCGCAGCCCCCAGGAGGCCGACACCGGCGAACGGGCGCAGGCGGCCCGGCAGTTCACCGCGCCAGCGGTAAGCCGCGTACACCGGAATCACGACGCCCTCAAGAATCATCAGCCACGCGATGTACCCCATCGCGGAGCCGGACGCCCGGACGCCGAGTCCGTCCACCACCGTGTACGCCGCGATGGAGACGCCTGTCGCCAGCGCCGCGCCTATCGCCGCCCAATGGGGACGGCGGCCCGAGCCGCGGATGCCCCATAGGGCCAGGCCCGTCAGGCCCGCGCACGACACCGCGACCCCCGCCGCCTGCCAGCCGTCCGGGATCTCGCCCGCGAAGACCGCCGCGAGGACGGTCACCACCAGCGGCGCCGTCCCGCGCGCGATCGGATACGCCTGGCCGAAGTCGCCCAGCTTGAACGACCGCATCAGGAGGGCCATGTAGCCGACGTGGATCGCCGCGGAGAGGACGAGGTAGGGCCAGGCACCTGCCGCCGGGATCGCGACGAACGGGGCGAGGAGCAGGCCGATCAGCATCCCGCCGCCGGCTATCAGCGTGAAGCCGATCAGCTTGTCCGTGATGTGGTGGGCGATCGCGTTCCAACTGGCGTGCGTGACGGCGGCCAGCAGGACCGCCGCCGCGACCAGCGGGGTCATTCGCCGAGCTCGCGCACGTCCACCAGGGTGCCGTTCGCGTGGGCGATCAAGTCCTTGGGCGCCATGGGGAAGACCGCGTACGGGGTGCCCGCCGCCGCCCACACCACGTCGTGGCCCAGGAGTGAACGGTCGGCGAGTACGCGCGTCTTCGTCACGTGGCCGAAGGGCGGTACGCCCCCGATCGCGTAACCCGTCGTCTCCCGGACGATGTCCGCCTTCGCGCGCGTCACCTTCTCCGCGCCCAACTCCCGGCGTACGAGCTCCAGATCGACGCGGGACGCCCCGTCCATCAGGACCAGGACCGGGACGCCGTCCGCCGCGAAGATGAGCGACTTGCAGATCTGGCTGAGCTCGCAGCCGATCGCCGCGGCGGCCTCCTGGGCGGTACGGGTCTGGTCCGGGAAGCGGCGGATGTCGCCGACGAGGTCGGCGAGGCCCAGCTCGCTCAGGGCCGCGGCGAAACGGGGGTGTGCGGGAGATTCGGTAGCGCTCATGCCCCGCACGCTAGCGGTCTGTGTACGGGGCACGCGACCGTGTATCCGTATACCGGACAGCAGGCTTTGGATACCGGAGGGAGCGGGTGCTACTGCCCCGCCAAGAACATCGCCCGCACCAGCGGCCCCGCCGACTCGCCGCCGTGGCCGCCCTCCTGGACCACCGCGCCCGCGGCCAGGTCGCCGCGGTACGCCGTGAACCAGCCGTTCGGCTTCTTCTGGCCGTCGACCTCCGCGGAGCCGGTCTTCGCGCCCATGTCGGAGCCGAGCCCGGACATCGGCTCGACCGCGGTCCCGGCCACCGCCGTGTAGTGCATCAGGTCACGCAGCGCCCCCACCGTCGCACCCGACATCTTGCGCGGTGCCGTCGCCAGCGTGCGGTCGTCGACGTCCGGCGAGACCAGGTACGGCTGCTTGAACGTGCCCGACTTCACCGTGGCCGCCACCGACGCCATGTTGAGCGGGTTCATGCGGACCCCGCCCTGGCCGATCAGCGACGCCCCCATCTGCGCGTCGCTCTGCACCGGGATGCCGCCGTCGAAGGACGGGACACCGATCGACCAGTTGTCGCGGCCGAGGCCGAAGACCTCCTGCGACTGCTTGGTGAGGGAGTCGTTCTGAAGCTTCTTGGCCTGGCTGATGAAAGCCGTGTTGCAGGAACGGGCGAAGCTCGCGCGGAACGTGCCGTCCTTGATCTCGAACTTGTCGTCGTTCTGGAACTTCCAGCCGCCGTACGTCACGTACTTCGGGCACGGGTGCTTCTTGTCCACCCCCGCGAGCTTCTTCTCCAGGAGCAGCGACGACGTGATGACCTTCATCGTCGAGCCGGGGGCCAGCGACCCCTGGAAGGCGATGTTGAAGCCGGCCGGCTTGGAGTTCGCCGCCGCCAGGATCTCGCCCGTGCTGGGCTTCACCAGGACCACCGACGCCTGCTTCCGCTTCGCGGTCTCCTTCTCGGCCGCCGACTGGAGCGACGCGTCGATCGTCGTCTTCAGGGTGCCCGGCGTGCCCGGCGAGAGCGTGAGCAGCGTCTTGTCGGGGGTCGCCTTCGCGTCGTCCTTCGTCGTCGCCGACTTCTCGGCCGACTTCGCACTGCCCTTGCGTACGACGCGCAGCTCCACGCCCGCCGTGCCGCCCGCCTTCTCGCCGTACTTCTCGCGCAGGGAGTCGAGCACCGTGCCGAGGGAGGGGTACTTCTTCGCCGTCAGCTCCGCGCCGTCCCGGTCGACCGCCTTGATGGGCGGGTCGCCGGCCTCGCCGGTGACCAGGCGGTCGCCCTCCTTCAGCTCGGGGTGGACGACCGAGGGCTGCCAGCCGATCAGTGTCTTGCCGTCGTGCTTTCTTCGCACGACGGTGAGCTCGGAGTCGTAGGAGAAGGGCTTGGACTTTCCCTCGTACGAGACCGTGGACGTGACCGAGAACGGCAGCTTCGCGCCCGCCCGCCTGCCCGGCGTCAGCTTCACCTCGGTGAGGTGGGAGTCCTTGCTGTACGCGGTGAGCGCGGTTTTCGCCGCCGTCCGGTCGTCGGTGAGCGCGGCGGCGCCCGCCACGTCGCCCTTCTCCCATGCGGCGAGGAAGCCCCGGGTGGTGGCGCGGACCTCGGAGGCCGTCGGCGGGCCCGCGGCCACCGGCTTCTCGTCGACCGTCGGGCCGCCGTCGTCACCGGACGAGCCGCCGCCCATCAGGCTGTACGCGGCGAAGCCCAACCCGCACACGACCACAGCGGCGGCGCCGCCGAGCACGCCCGGGTGCACCTTGGCGTTCTTCGCGCCGGTGGTACCCGTGATGCTGTTGATGCCCTTGCGCTCGCTGGCGCGCCCTCGCTTGCCCACAAACCCTCCGCAGATTCCCCAGAGCCCCCCAGCTCCTCACCGGACGGCCCCACCCTAGGGGGCTTTCAGGAAGCCCCCGACCACTCGTCCCTCAGCTGCCCGCAGCCAGCACCGCCGCCACGATCGGACCCGCCGTGTCGCCGCCGTGACCGCCCTCCTGGGCCACCGCGGCTGCCGCCACATCCCCCCGGTAGCCGGTGAACCAGCTGTTGGGCTTCGCCTGGCCGTCGACCTCCGCCGAGCCGGTCTTCGCGCCGATGGTCCCGCCGAGCTTGGACATGGCGCCCGCGCCGGTGCCGCTGACCGCCGTGCGGTTCATCATCTGGCGCAGCTGCTTGACGGTGGACGCGGGCAGGCCGTCCGCCCGGGCCAGTTCGCGGTCGTCCAGGGACTGGGCGACGACGACCGGTTGCCGGAAGGTGCCCGTCATCGCGGTCGCCGTGACCGAGGCGAGGTTGAGCGGGTTCAGCTGGACCTCGCCCTGGCCGATCATGTTCGTCGCGCGGTCGGGTCCCGGGGACGCCGGGACCGTTCCGTCGACCGTCCGGACGCCCGCCTTCCAGTCGAGGCCGAGGCCGAACCGGTTCTGCGCCTCCTCGGTGAGGGACTCGTCGGTGATGCCCTCCTCGTCGACGAGCTTCACGAACGCGGTGTTGCAGGAGCGCGCGAAGCTGTCGGCGAGGGTCGCGTTCTCGTTCGGGGCCAGGCCCGGCAGGTTTTTGATGGTCTGGCTCTGCCAGGTCGCGGTCGCCGGGCAGGGCGCGGGCCCGCCCGCCCTCGTCACGCCCTTGTCGATGAGCATCGCCGCCGAGACGATCTTCATCGTGGAGCCGGGGGCCAGCTTGCCCTCGAACGCCGCGTTGAACTGGTCCGCCCGGTGGTTGGCGACCGCAAGGACCTCGCCGGAGCTCGGCTGCACGGCGACCACCGACGACTCCGCGTGCGCGGCCACCGCCTTCTCGGCCGCCTTCTGCGCGGGCGCGCTCAGCGTCGTCTCCAGCTGTCCTGCCTTGCCCTTGGCGAGCGTGAGGAGCGTCTCGGTGCCCTCGTCCTCGGTCTCGTGCTGGACGTAGAGCTCGACGCCGGGCGTGCCGCCCGCCTTCTCGCCGTACTTCGCCCGCAGCTGGTCGAGGACCGGGCCGAGCGACGGATAGTCCTTCTTGTCCAGGACCTCGCCGTGCCGGTCGACCGCCTCGATGGGCGGCGCGGCGGCCTCTCCGGTCTGCAGGGTGTCGCCGTCCTCCAGGTCCGGGTGGACGACGGACGCGTCCCAGTCGACGAGCGCACGGCCGGTGGTGACGCCCCGGACGACGGTCAGTTCGGAGTCGTACGCGAAGGGCTTGGACTTCCCCTCGTACGTGACAGTCGCCTCGACCGAGAACGGCACCCGCGTCCCGGTGGCCTTCCCCGGGGTGAGCTTCACCTTCGTCAGGTGCGCGTCCTCGCGGTAGCCGGTCAGGAGGAGCGAGGCCACTTCCGCGTTGTTCGTGTACGAGGCGGCCTGCTCGGCGTCGCCCTTCGCCCACGCGGCGAGGAACTTTCCGGCGGTCTCCGCGGTCTCCTTGTCCGTCGGCTGCCCCGTCCGCACGGCCTCGGGGCCCGACGAGGACGCACCGTCGCCCCCGGTCACGCCGTTCACCAAGTTGTACGCGCCGTACCCGGCGCCCCCGACCATGACCGCGAACACCCCGCCGACCAGGGTGACTTTTACCCCTTTGCGCATGACGCGCTTCCCCTCCCCAGGAGCCTTCCCGTATCCGAATGAACACGGAAAGTCGTTCGCCCCGACTTTAAGGGGAGGAGGTGACAGATGAGCGGGCTGTTATCCGAAGGTGTCCAAGGTGCGCCCTACACTCATGTCACTGCACCCATGGCGCTACACCCAGGTATCGAGCAGCATTCTGGCCCGCCAGGAATCGATGGGAATCGCCTGGCCCGTGTAAATCGGCCAGAACCAGACGAAGTTCCACAGGATCAGCAGCACGAGGACGCCCGCGCTCGCCGCGCCCACCACGCGTCGCCGTTCACTGGAGCCCGCGGGACCGATGATCGCGCCGATCATCATCGCCACGGCAAGACAGAGGAACGGCACGAAGACGACGGCGTAGAAGAAGAAGATCGTCCGCTCCTGGTACATGAACCAGGGCAGATAGCCCGCCGCGATCCCGCACACGATCGCCCCGGCCCGCCAGTCCCTGCGGAACGCCCACCGCCACAGGACGTAGAGCAGCGCGAAGCCCGCCGCCCACCACAGCATCGGGGTGCCGAGCGCGAGGACCTCGCGGGCGCACTTCTCGGCGGTGTCGGCGGGGCAGCCGTCCTTGCCGGGCAGCGGGGACTCGTAGAAGTAGGAGACGGGGCGGCCGTCGACGATCCAGCTCCACGGGTTGGACTGGTAGGTGTGCGGCGACGACAGCCCCACGTGGAACTCGTACACCGCGTGTTCGTAGTGCCACAGGCTGCGCAGCCAGTCCGGCAGCCACGTCCAGTCGCCGCCCTTGCCGTCCGTCGCCGCCCAGTTGCGGTAGTAGCCGCCGCTGCCGTCGGTCGGGGAGAGGATCCAGCCGAGCCAGGACAGCACGTACGTGCCGAGCGCGACCGGCACCGTCGAGACGAACGCCGGGAACACGTCGCGCTTCAGGACCGCGCGGTAGGGGCGCGCTGCCCCGGCGACCCGGCGGCCGCCGACGTCCCACAGGACGGTCATCAAGCAGAAGAAGACCATGATGTACAGGCCGTTCCACTTGGTGCCGAAGGCGAGACCCAGGCAGAGCCCGGCCGCCCAGCGCCACGGCCGCCACCCCAGGCGCACCGTTTCCGCTACGTACGCGTCGGGACGTACGACACCGTCCGTGCTGTCGGGGTCCGTCGGCAGCGCCGCCGCGAGCCGCTCCCGCGCCTTGTCCCGGTCGATCAGGAAGCAGCCGGACGCGGCGAGGACGAAGAACATCAGGACCTGGTCGAGGAGCGCGGTCCTGCTCATCACGAAGTGCAGGCCGTCCACCGCGAGCAGCGCGCCTGCCAGACAGCCCAGGAACGTGGAGCGGAAGAGCCGCCGCCCGATCCGGCACAGCATCAGGACGGACAGGGTGCCGAGCACCGCCGTCATGAAGCGCCAGCCGAACGGATCGAAGCCGAACATCCACTCGCCGATGCCGATGACGTACTTGCCGACCGGCGGATGCACGACGTATGCGGCGTCCGTGGGGATCTTGACGCCGCTGCCCTGCGCCAGGACGGTGTCGTTGACCTTCTCGGGCCAGTTGACCTCGAAGCCCCGGTGGATCAGCGCCCAGGCGTCCTTGGCGTAGTACGTCTCGTCGAATATCACGGCCTTCGGGCTGCCGAGATTCCAGAACCGCATGACACCCGCGACCAGCGTGATCAGCAGCGGGCCGATCCAGCCCATCCACTTGACCAGCAGATCCGCCGTCGCCTTCGGCACCCCGAGCGTCACCCACAGCCGTGGGCTCGGCTCGGTGTACGCGGGGACGAGACGGGCCCGTACGTCGTCGCTGCCTCTGGGCCGCGCCACATAGCCGAAGCGGCGCAGCCTGCGCTGCCACGACGGCTGCTGCTCCTCGGCTGCCTGGCCCTGGCGGGTGTCCGGGGAAGACGCGGTACTGGTCACCGCGCCATCGTAGGGAACCCGACTGTGTGAGTCCCGCTCCTGGGCCCTCCAGGCCCCTGCGAGGATGGAACCGTGACAGGAAGCGCCCACTCCCCAGAAAACCAGTCCCCCGGAACCCTCGTCCTTGCAGGCACGCCCATCGGCGATGTCGCGGACGCGCCGCCGCGGCTCGCCGCCGAGCTGGAGTCGGCGGACGTCGTCGCCGCCGAGGACACCAGGCGCCTGCGCAGGCTCACCCAGGCGCTCGGCGTGCAGGTGGGCGGCCGTGTCGTCTCGTACTTCGAGGGCAATGAGACGGCCCGTACGCCCGACCTTGTCGAGGCCCTGGTGGGCGGTGCGCGGGTGCTGCTCGTGACGGACGCCGGGATGCCCTCCGTCTCCGACCCCGGCTACCGCCTGGTCGCGGCCGCCGTGGAGCGCGACATCAAGGTGACCGCCGTGCCGGGCCCGTCCGCCGTGCTCACGGCGCTCGCGCTCTCGGGGCTTCCCGTGGACCGCTTCTGCTTCGAGGGGTTCCTGCCGCGCAAGGCGGGCGAGCGCCTCTCACGCCTGAAGGAGGTCGCCGACGACCGGCGCACCCTCGTCTACTTCGAGGCACCGCACCGCATCGACGACACCCTCGCCGCGATGGCCGAGGCGTTCGGCGACGAGCGCAGGGCGGCGGTCTGCCGCGAGCTGACCAAGACGTACGAAGAGGTCAAGCGCGGTTCGCTGAAGGAGCTCGCGGAGTGGGCCGCCGACGGAGTGCGCGGTGAGATCACCGTCGTCGTCGAGGGCGCCCCCGAGAAGAGCCCCGGCGAACTCGGCCCCGACGAGCTGGTGCGCAGGGTGCGGGTGCGCGAGGAGGCGGGGGAGCGGCGCAAGGAGGCGATCGCCGCCGTCGCCGCCGAGGCGGGGCTACCCAAGCGCGAGGTCTTCGATGCCGTCGTCGCGGCAAAGAATGCGGCTCAGAGCGCCCCATCAGAGGGCAAAGGACTATCGTGAAAGGCAAAGTGCGGGCCGCGCACCGGGCCTGAAGGCCAATGAAAGGCCAAATCGCCTTCAACGCTCGACAGGTCTGATGCGCTCGCTCCGGGAAAAGCGTCCACTGGTCAAAGGGACGCACCCGTCCCGACGCTGCCGGCCGGGAGGAAAGCCCCGGTCGGACGGCGCTTGTCCAGCGGACAAGAGGAGCTGGCATGAGTGAGATCGCCGACACCGGTCACGACACCACGGCGTCCACCGCGACAACCGCGACACACACTGCTCACGAGTCGTACGCCTTTGCCTGCATGCGCTGCGGGCACGGCTGGGAACAGTCGTACGAGATCGAGCATCACGTCGACGCCAAGGGCAAGGAGTTCGTGCTCTACGTGGCGGACGGCCGGTATGTGCCGTCGCCGCTGTCCAGGCCGACGTGCCTGAACTGCGACGGTCACGTCGTGCGGATCATGCGGGCCGGGCAGGTTTCGTCGGTGCTCGATCTGATCCAGCGGTCTCACGCGCCGAGGCCGGCGCACAAGGAGCCGGAGGAGCCGGACGCGGCGGAGGCGGCCGGTGAGGGGGAGCCCAAGCACCACCACTGGCACCTGTCGGCCCTGCTGCACCCCTTCCACCACCGCAAGGCGGGATGACACCCCGCTTCGCAGGATCGGGCCCTTCGTAGGATCGGGGCATGCCTTCCAACGACGCCGACTCCAAGAACGCCGCGCCGCCGCTGCCCGAACCGCTGCGGGTACCGGTCGCCGACTCCCACACCCACCTCGACATGCAGTCGGGCACGGTGGACGAGGGGCTCGCCAAGGCCGCGGCGGTCGGCGTGACGACGGTCGTGCAGGTCGGCTGCGACGTGGCGGGGTCGCGCTGGGCCGCCGAGACGGCCGCCGCGTACGCCGCCGTGCACGCCACGGTCGCCCTGCACCCCAATGAGGCGCCCCGCATCGTGCACGGAGACCCCGACGGCTGGTCCCGGCAGGGCGCGCGCGAGGCGGGCGGCGACGCGGCGCTCGACGCCGCCCTCGCCGAGATCGACCGCCTTGCCGCGCTTGAGCACGTCAAGGGCGTGGGCGAGACCGGCCTCGACTACTTCCGCACGGGGCCCGAGGGCAAGGAGGCCCAGGAGCGGTCCTTCCGAGCCCACATCGAGATCGCCAAGCGGCACGGCAAGGCCCTGGTCATCCACGATCGCGAGGCCCACGACGATGTGCTGCGCGTCCTGAAGGAGGAGGGCGCCCCCGAGCGCACCGTCTTCCACTGCTACTCCGGCGACGCGGAGATGGCCCAAGTGTGCGCGGAACACGGCTACTTCATGTCCTTCGCAGGCAACATGACCTTCAAGAACGCACAGGGTCTTCGGGACGCCCTGGCCGTCGCCCCGCTGGAACTCGTCCTGGTGGAGACCGACGCCCCCTTCCTGACGCCCGCGCCCTACCGCGGACGGCCTAACGCGCCGTATCTCATTCCGGTCACATTGCGGGCCATGGCCGAGGTGCGGGGCATCGGCGAGGACGCCATGGCCGAGGCGATCTCCGTGAACACCGCGCGCGCCTTTGATTACTGACCGATAACGCCTAAAGCCCCATAGTTCAGGGCAGTGCGGCGACACTGCGTATCCGCAGTGCTTTGGAGAGTGACGATCGCTCCGCTAGGTTCTGTCCGCCTCGCCCGATCCGGACCAGAACCGTGGAGCGTCGTCGTGAGTCATGCGCAGTACGGGACGTCGTACGGAGCCCCCGCGCCGCCCCCTGCTCCGGAGCCCGGCGAGCACTTCCCCCGGCAGTCCACCGGGCCCGAGACCGTCGACGCCCCGCGCCCCGTCGACGCCCCGCGCCCCGTCGGCGGCCGGGCCCAGGCGCGGCGGGCCGCGCGGCGCAGGAAGAGCGTCTCTGAGCGGCCCGAGTCGCTGCGGCGGCTGCTGCCGCAGGCCCTCGTGGTGGCCTTCCTCGCCGGCGGCACCTCCGCGTTCGTCGCCGATGACAAGGCCGTGCAGCTCACGGTCGACGGCAAGGCGCGCACGCTGCACACCTTCGCCGACGACGTGGACGAGCTCCTGGAGGAGGAGGGCGTGGACTTCGGCGCCCACGACATCGTGGCGCCGACCGCGAACACCGCCCTGGCCAGCGGCGACGAGATCGCCATCCGGTACGGCCGGCCCGTCGAGCTCACCCTCGACGGCGAGCGGCGCGAGGTGTGGACGACGGCGCGCACGGTCGACAGCGCGCTGCGGCAGCTCGGCGTGCGCGCCGAGGGCGCCTATCTGTCGGCATCGCGCAGCAAGCGGATCGACCGGAGCGGTCTCGACCTCGACGTACGGACCGAGCGCACCGTGACGGTCATGGCGGACGGACGCGAGCGCACCATCCGCACCAACGCGGCGACCGTGCGCGAGGCGGTCGAGGAGTCCGGCGTCAGCCTGCACGGCCAGGACACGACCTCCGTCGCGCCCGGCAGCTTTCCGCGCGACGGCCAGACGATCACCGTGATGCGGATCTCCGGGCGCAAGGAGGTGCGCGAGGAGCCGATCCCCTTCGACGTGCGGCGCACCCAGGACCCGACGCTCTTCAGCGGTACGGAGGTCGTCGAGCGCCCGGGCCATCAGGGCACCCGGCGGGTCACCTACGCCCTGCGGACCGTCAACGGCGTCCAACAGAAGCCGCGCCGGGTGAAGTCCGAGGTGGTGCGCGAGCCCCAGACGCGGATCGTGAAGGTCGGCACCAAGCAGCAGCCGAACTCGGTGGCGGGCGCGGACGGCCTGAACTGGGGCGGGCTCGCCCGGTGCGAGTCGGGCGGCCGCCCCAACGCGGTCGACGGCTCCGGCACCTACGGCGGCCTCTACCAGTTCGACACCCAGACCTGGCAGCGCCTCGGCGGCCAGGGCCGCCCCCAGGATGCTCCGGCACAGGAACAGACGTACCGAGCCAAGAAGCTGTACGTACAGCGGGGGGCGAGTCCGTGGCCGCATTGCGGGGCGCGGTTGTAGTCGGCATGGCTGTGGGCAGGCGTTCCGCAGGGCGGAACGGGAAAGGCCTGTTCGTCAGCTCGATGCCGCGGGCCCCGTAACCTGGTCAGGTGAGCACAGAGCCCAGCAACCTCCTCGGCGCCGCCGACATCCGCGAACTGGCAGCCGCCCTCGGCGTACGCCCGACCAAGCAGCGCGGCCAGAACTTCGTCATCGACGCCAACACGGTCCGCCGCATCGTCCGCACCGCGGAGGTAGGCCCCCAGGACAACGTCGTCGAGGTCGGCCCCGGACTCGGCTCCCTGACCCTGGCCCTCCTGGACACCGCCGCGCACGTCACCGCCGTAGAGATCGACGACGTGCTCGCGAGCGCACTGCCCGCCACCATCGAGGCCCGCCTCCCCGCGAAGGCGAACTCCTTCGCGCTGGTGCACAGCGACGCCATGCTGGTGCGCGAGCTGCCGGGCCCCGCCCCGACCGCACTGGTCGCGAACCTCCCGTACAACGTGGCCGTACCCGTACTCCTGCACATGCTCGACACCTTCCCGACCATCGAGCGCACGCTCGTCATGGTGCAGGCCGAGGTCGCCGACCGCCTCGCCGCGGCGCCCGGCTCGAAGGTGTATGGGGTGCCGTCCGTGAAGGCCAACTGGTACGCCGACGTGAAGCGCGCCGGGTCCATCGGCCGCAATGTCTTCTGGCCCGCGCCGAACGTCGACTCCGGGCTCGTCTCGCTGGTACGGCGGGCCGAGCCGGTCAAGACCACGGCCTCGAAGCGCGAGGTGTTCGCCGTCGTCGACGCCGCCTTCGCGCAGCGCAGGAAGACGCTGCGGGCCGCCCTGTCCGGATGGGCCGGGTCCGCGGCCGCCGCCGAGGCCGCGCTCGTCGTGGCCGGGGTCTCCCCGCAGGCGCGCGGCGAGGCGCTCACGGTGGAGGAGTTCGCGCGCATCGCCGAGCACAAGGGCGCCGCCGAGCTCAAGGAGGCAGGCGCGTGAGCGTGACCGTACGGGTTCCCGCGAAGGTCAACGTCCAGCTCGCGGTGGGTGCCGCACGCGCGGACGGCTTCCACGGCCTCGCCAATGTCTTCCTCGCCGTCGGCCTCTACGACGAGGTCACGGTCACGCCCGCGGACGAACTGCGGGTGACGTGCGAGGGCCCGGGATCCGATCAAGTGCCCCTGGACCGTACGAACTTGGCCGCACGGGCCGCGGAACTGCTCGGCGCCCGGTACGGGATCGCGCCCGACGTGCACATCCACATCGCCAAGGACATCCCCGTCGCGGGCGGCATGGCAGGCGGCAGCGCGGACGGTGCGGGCGCGCTCGTGGCGTGCGACGCGCTGTGGGGGACGAAGGCGCCCGGCGGTGAACTCCTCGACATCTGCGCCGAGTTGGGCAGCGACGTGCCGTTCAGCCTGGTGGGCGGGGCGGCGCTCGGGACGGGGCGCGGGGAGAAGCTGGAGCCGCTTGAGGTCGGGGGCGCCTTCCACTGGGTGTTCGCGGTCGCCGACGGCGGGCTCTCGACCCCGGCCGTGTACCGGGAGTTCGACCGGCTGACCCCGGTCGCGCCGGACCCCGAGGCGTCCCCGCCGCTGCTCGACGCACTGCGTACGGGCGATGTGGCGGGCCTCGCCGCGACCATGGTCAACGACCTTCAGCCCGCGGCCCTTTCGCTCTTCCCGTCCCTCAAGGACACCCTCGCGGCAGGCACCGCCGCGGGCGCGCTCGCGGCCCTTGTCTCCGGCTCCGGGCCGACGACGGCGTTCCTCGCCGAGGACGCGGACGCGGCGCGGCGCGTTGCCGACGCGCTGCTTGCGTCCGGCTCGTGCCGGGCGGCGCGGGTGGCGGAGGCGCCGGCTCGGGGTGCCGTGGCGCTCTGAGCGGTTCGGGAGCGCCCCGAAGGGGCGCGGGGCTGCGACATGTGCGGCTCCGCCGCGTGGGCGCGACCAGCCACGATGGTGCCGCAGATGATCGACGGCATGTCGCGGCACTTCCAGCGGATCGCTCAGATACTCAGGCCGGGATCTGAGTACGTGCGCGCTGACGCGGGGCCGTCGCCTCGCGCGACCGTACCTGTATGGGATCAAGCGTTCGCGAACTGGCCGAGAAGACGCCCGCCGGGCGTGACCGGTACATCGATCTGCTGCGGGTCGCCTCGCTCGGCACGGTCGTCATCGGGCACTGGCTGATGGCCGCCGTGACGGTCGGCGACGACGGCAGGACCGAGGTCGGCAACCTCCTCGCCGTCGTACCGGACCTGCAGCTGCTCACCTGGGTGCTGCAGATCATGCCGGTGTTCTTCTTCGTCGGGGGCTTCTCGCACGCGCTCTCGTACCGCTCGCTGAGCCGCAAGGCCCCGGAGGGCGGTTCGGTCTACTCGGCGTTCCTGCGGGCGCGGCTCCAGCGGCTGCTCCGCCCCACCATGGTGTTCATAGGGGTGTGGGGCGCGGCCGCGCTGCTGCTCCAACTGCTCGGCGAGGGCGGGGCGTTGCTGGATGTGACGCTGCGGCTCGTCGCCCAGCCGCTGTGGTTCATCGGCATCTACCTGGCGATGGTCGCGTTCACCCCGCCGCTGCTGAGGCTGCACGAGCGGTACGGGTGGGGCGCGTTCGGCGGGCTCGTGCTGGCGGCGGGTGCGGTGGACGCGGCGCGCTTCGCCTTCGACGTTCCGTACGTCGAGTTCCTCAACTTCGCCTTCGTCTGGCTCGCGGTGCACCAGCTCGGTTTCCTGCGGGCGGACGGGAGGCTGCGGATGCCGTCCGCACTGGCGGGAGCGGGCCTCGTGGGCGCCGCCCTGCTGGTGGCCCTCGGCCCGTACCCCCTCTCCATGGTCGGGATGCCCGGCGAGCGCGTCTCGAACATGGCCCCGCCGACCTTCGCCCTGCTCTGCCACGGGATGTGGCTGGTCGGCGCGGTGGAGCTGCTGCGGGGGCCCGCGACGCGGTGGCTCGCGCGGCCCCGGGTGTGGCGGGGCGTGGTGACGGCGAACGGCATCTCGATGACGGCCTTCCTGTGGCACCTCACGGCGATGCTCGGTGTCTACGGGATGCTGCTCGCCCTCGACGTACCGCTGCCGGAGCCCGCGTCTGCGGCGTGGTGGGCGCAGGTTCCTTTGCGGATGGCGGCGGCGGTAGTGCTGACCGGGATCCTGGTCGCAGCCTTCCGCCGCTTCGAACGGGCGGGGGCGCCCCGGGAGTTGACCCCGGCCCCGGGTTCGGGCCCGGCGGCCGCCGTGGGGGTCACGCTGTGCCTCTTCGGGGTCCTTGGCCTCTCGATGGTCGGCTTCGGGGGGCTTTTGGAGGGGCGTACGGCGATGCTGATCGCGGTGCGGGTGACGGCACCGGTGGCGGTGGGGATGGCGCTGGCGGGGTGGCTGCTGGTGGAGCGGGCGGGGCGCTATCGATGACCGTCGATCACCGGCTCCGCCGAGTTCGTCCTCAAACTCCCCCAAGCTCTTAAAGAGCAGGGGGGACCCCCTCGACGGGCTGAATCTCCCGGCGCTGATCGCCTAACCTGATCGCTCGGCGAATGGACGGAACACCCGTCCCAGACTGCCGAGTTGAGATCGGGGGCGGGGAGAATGAACTGCACGCGGTGCAAGACAACACCGCTTGGCTCCGACGGGCGCTGCCCGCAGTGCGACGGAGGCCCGGCACGCAAACCCTGGGAAGCGCCGGACAAGGCACCCGACCGCCCGCCCGCCGCCACTCCGCCCCCGCCAGCCGCACCCCCCGGCCCGCCCGGAAGCCACCCCGGACACCCCGGATACCCGCCCCCGCCCGGCACCCCGTACCCCGGCTACTACGTCCCGATCCCGCCCCGCCCCACCCCGGCCGGAGGCCTCGGTACCGCCGCCTCGATCCTCCTCGGCGGTGTCGCAGGACTCACCCTGCTGCGGCTCGTCGCCGACTTCGATCTCTACGGTGACCTCGGCCGCGCCTGGTTGCTCTACTACGACGACGACTTCGGCGAGTTCTGGGGCGTCACCGTCATCCTGCTCGGCATCGGCTTCCTCGCCGCCATCCCCGTCTTCCTGACCTGGTTCCACCGGGTGCGGATGAACGCGGAGGTGCTCGCGCCCGGACGGCACCGGCAGTCGCCGGGCATGGCGATCGGCGCGTGGTTCATCCCGGTGGCCAACTGGTGGATCCCGAAGCAGATCACCGACGACATCATCGCGGCGAGCGAGCCGTACGGCTCGGGACCGTACGGATACGGCCCGCAGCCCTATCGCCCCGGAAGCGGCACCGTCACCGCCTGGTGGATCACCTGGGTCGCGTCCAGCGTCACCAGCGCGCTCGGCTGGATGCTGCTCTCCAGCGCGGACAACGGGGACGTCGGGCAGGCCAGGACCGCCGTGCTGATGTTCATCCTCTCCGACCTGACCCTGATCGCCGCCGGGATCTGCGGCCTCATGGCGGTCCGCCTGATCAGCACCATGCAGGACGTACGGCTCGGATTCGCCCGCCCCGGGATGCCGGGTACGCCGATGCCCCCGCAACGGCCGCCGGGCTGGTAGCCGCCGCCTCCGACTACGCTGGAGATCGATCGATCCCCCTTACCTGGAGCGTTAATGGCCGTCAATCTGGTCAATGTCGAGGCAGTCAGCAAGGTGTACGGCACACGTGCCCTGCTCGACGGTGTCTCCCTCGGCGTGTCCGAGGGGGACCGGATCGGCGTCGTGGGGCGCAACGGAGACGGGAAGACGACCCTCATCCGGATGCTCGCCAAGCTGGAGGAGGCCGACACCGGGCGGGTCACGCACAACGGCGGGCTTCAGCTCGGCGTACTGACCCAGCACGACTCGCTGGACCCCGAGGCCACCGTGCGGCACGAGGTCATCGGTGACCTCGCCGATCACGAGTGGGCGGGCAACGCCAAGATCCGTGACGTGCTGACCGGCCTTTTCGGCGGCCTTGAGATGCCTGGCTTCCCGCAGGGCCTCGACACCGTCATCGGGCCGCTCTCCGGTGGCGAGCGGCGGCGCATCGCGCTCGCGAAGCTGCTCATCGGCGAGCCTGATCTGATCGTGCTCGACGAGCCGACCAACCACCTGGACGTCGAGGGCATCGCCTGGCTCGCCGAGCATCTGCGGACGCGGCGCTCGGCGCTCGTCTGCGTCACGCACGACCGCTGGTTCCTCGACCAGGTGTGCACGCGCATGTGGGACGTACAGAGCGGGTCTGTCTACGAGTACGAGGGTGGGTACTCCGATTACGTCTTCGCGCGTGCCGAGCGTGAGCGCATCGCGGCCACCGAGGAGACCAAGCGGAAGAACCTGATGCGCAAGGAGCTTGCCTGGCTGCGGCGCGGGGCGCCCGCCCGCACCAGCAAGCCCCGGTTCCGCATCGAGGCCGCCAATGAGCTGATTGCCGATGTACCGCCGCCGCGTGACACCAGCGAGCTGATGAAGTTCGCGACCACGCGGCTCGGCAAGACCGTCTTCGACCTGGAGGACGTGACCGTCCAGGCCGGGCCGAAGGTGCTGCTCAAGCATCTGACCTGGCAACTCGGCCCGGGCGACCGCATCGGCCTGGTCGGTGTGAACGGCGCGGGCAAGACCTCGCTGCTCCGGGCGATGGCCGAGGCCTCGACCTCCGACGGCGATGCGCAGCCCGCAGGCGGCCGGGTCGTGGTCGGCAAGACCGTGAAGCTGGCCTACCTCTCGCAGGAGGTGGCCGAGCTCAGCCCGACGCTGCGGGTCCTTCAGGCCGTGCAGCAGGTGCGCGAGCGCGTCGACCTCGGCAAGGGCCGGGAGATGACCGCGGGGCAGCTCTGCGAGACGTTCGGCTTCAACAAGGAGAAGCAGTGGACGCCGGTCGGTGATCTGTCCGGCGGCGAGCGGCGCAGGCTGCAGCTGCTCCGTCTCCTGATGGACGAGCCGAACGTCCTCTTCCTCGACGAGCCGACCAACGACCTCGACATCGAGACGCTGACGCAGTTGGAGGACGTACTCGACGGCTGGCCCGGCTCGATGGTCGTCATCTCGCACGACCGGTTCTTCCTGGAGCGCACCACCGACAAGGTGTTCGCGCTTCTGGGTGACGCGACGATGCGGATGCTGCCGCGCGGCATCGACGAGTACCTGGAGCGCCGCAAGCGGATGGCGGAAGCCGCCGTCCCCGCGGCCCCCGCGGTCACCGCACCGGCCGCCGCGCAGAAGACCGTCTCCTCCGCCACTGTGTCTTCCAAAGAGAATCGCGCCGCGAAGAAGGAACTCCAGAAGATCGAGCGGCAGCTGGACAAGATGTCCACGAAGGAGACATGGCTGCACGCGCAGATCGCCGATAACGCCACGAACTTCGAAAAGGTGGCCGAACTGGACGCCGAGCTGCGTCAACTCATCGGCGAGCGCGACGAGTTGGAGATGCGCTGGCTAGAGCTGGCGGAGGACGCGTAGAGGTCTCGTAACAGACGCATCACGGGCCGGTCCTCCCTTGGGAACAGGGGGCGGACCGGTCAGGTGTGCTAGAGGCGCAGGGTGATAGAAAGGTCGGCCTGAGCACCACTTGGCGTGCCGAAAAATCAGTGAAGGGGGAAGCGCTGATGACTCAGCCGCCCAACCAGCCGCCGTCCGGCGGTTTCGGAGCTCCGCAGGATCCGCAGCAGGGAGCCGCTCCGCAGCCACCGGGCCAGCCGCCGCAGGCGCCCGGCCAGCCGCCGCAGGCCCCGCCGACTCCGCCCGCGGGGCAGCCCGGTTACGGCTATCCGCAGACGCCGCCCGCGCCGCAGCCCGGCTACGGCTATCCGCAACAGCCCGGCCAGCCCGGACCGTACAACCAGCCGGGCCCGTACGGCCAGCCCCAGCAGCCGGGTCCCTACAGCCAGCCGCAGCAGTCGGGCCCCTACGGATACCCGCAGACGCAGCCGCAGTTCCCCGGTGCCCCGGGTGCTCCCGGCACCCCGCCCGGCGGCGGCAGCAAGAACCCGTTCAAGGGCAAGCCCGGTCTGATCGTGGCGGCCGTGGCCGCGGCGGCGCTCGTCATCGGCGGTGTCGCCTGGGCGGTCGTCGGCGGTGACGACGACGGCAAGAAGAAGAAGCCGACGGCCGGCAAGAGTGACGACCCCAAGGCCACCGGCTCCGCCCCGGTCAACCCCGGCAACGGCGACGGCGACGGCGGCGAGGAGCAGGAAGACCTCAACGCGGGCCGTCAGCCCGGCGAGTCGAAGGTGCTCTGGTACAAGGAAGCGCCCAAGGTGCCCGGTTCGGGTGCCGACGCCAACGGCATGTGGGTCAAGGGCGACGTCGCCGTCAAGGCCGCGTTCAAGGAGATCAACGCCTACAACGTCGAGACGGGCAAGGCCGCGTGGCCCACGATCAAGTTCCCGCAGAAGATCTGTGGCAGCACCCCGACGCCCACCGCCGACGGCAAGATCGTCGTCGCGTACAAGGACGGGCTCAAGGACAACGCCAAGTGCAGCCAGGTCCAGGTCGTCGACCTGAAGACGGGTGACAAGGGCTGGAAGAAGCCGGTCGAGGAGGAAGGTCTCTTCGACTTCGCCAGCAACGCCGACCTCTCCATCACCGGTGACACGCTGATGGTCGGCCGCTCCCAGTCCGGCACGGCGCTGCGGATGAGCGACGGCAAGGAGCTCTTCGTATCCGACAAGAAGGACGAGGGCACCTGCTTCCCCAGTGGCTTCGCCGGCGGCAAGAAGATGCTCCGCGCCCTGTCCTGCGGTGCCGGCTCCGACACGGAGCACGACGAGCTGCAGCAGATCGACCCGAAGACCGGCAAGGCCGTCTGGACGAAGAAGTTCCCCAAGGGCTGGAAGGTCGGCCGGATCTACTCCGAGAGCCCCACGGTCGTCTACCTCACCAATGAGGACAAGAAGCAGTGGAACATCACCACGCTGAAGCCCAACAGCAGCGCCACCCGCTCTGAGGTCAGCGTCGACGAGAAGTTCGCACCGGAGTGCGGCGGTTCGACGTTCCTCGGCGGCAGCCTGCAGGGCTGCCTGGGTGTGACGGTCGACGACAAGAACCTCTACCTGCCGACCGAGGCGAGCTCCGGTGCCAACGAGGTCGTCGCGGTCAGCCTCTCCACCGGCAAGGAGGCCTGGCGCACGAAGTCTCCGCTGGAGGAGTCGATGCTGCCGATGAAGGTCGAGGGCGGTTCGCTCATCGCCTACGTCAACCCGTCGTACGACGCCGGCGGTCAGATCGTCTCGATCTCGACGTCGGGCTCGCACACGCCCAAGACGCTCCTGAAGAACCCGGAAGGGACCTCGGAGATCGAGAGCGGCTTCTTCTCGAAGGACGTCGACTACGTGGACGGACGCTTCTACATCTCCACCACGCGGCTCTCGGGCAGCACGCAGGGCCAGGAGAAGCTGATGCTGGCCTACGGAAAGTAGCCCTCTCCGTCGTCCAGTCACATTCCCGCCCACGCCTCACGCCGCAAGCTTCTCGCCTCAAGGAAAAGACGTCATGACGCAGCCCCCACCGCCCAACGAGCCCCCGCAGCAGGGCGGGTTCGGCGCACCGCAGGATCCCCCCGCCGTCGGCTTCGGCAAGGCCCCCGAGCCGAACCCGAACCCGGGGTACGGCTACCCGCAGGCGCCCGGCACCCCGCCGCCCGCGCAGCCGCCGACGCCGCCCCCGCCGCCGCAGGGCCAGCCGCCGCAGGGCCAGCCCAACTACGGCTACCCGCAGGCACCGCAGGCCCCGCAGGCCCCGGCCCCGCAGGCCCCCACCCAGCCCCAGGGCTACGGCTACCCGGGTCAGCCGGGTCAGCCCTACGGCCAGCAGCCCCCGTACGGCGCCTACCAGCAGCAGCCCCCGACCATGCCGATGGCCCCGCAGCCGGGCGCTCCCGGTGGGTCCGGCGGTGGCGGGCTCAGCGGCCAGATGAAGATCATCATCGGCGCGGTGGTCGCGATCGCCCTGATCGTCGGCGGCGGCGTCTTCTACGCCACGACGTCCGGCAAGGACGACACCGAGGCCAGCTCCGAGGGCTCGTCCGGCGGCAAGGGCGGCGAAGGGGAGCAGAAGGGCGGCGGCGGCGCGGCCGAGGGCGGCCCGGGCAAGGAGAAGGTCCCGGCCAACACCGCGGGCAAGATCGTCATGCAGCTCCCGCAGCCCGAGGTGCCCAAGGACGACGTCTGGAGCATCAAGGGCTCCTGGCTCACCGAGGGCGTCTACGCCAAGGCGGGCGTCAACAAGATCGTCGGCTATGACTCGGCCACCGGCAAGGAGCTGTGGACGCGGCCGCTCAAGGGCCAGACGTGCGCGGCCTCGCCCGAGATCACCAAGGACGGCGTCGCCGCGGTCGCGTACGAAGAGGCCAAGCGGAATAAGTCGGGCGACCACGAGACCTGCTCGCAGATCTCCGGGATCGACCTGAAGTCCGGCGAATTGCTCTGGACGGAAGAGGTCAAGGAGGGCAGCTCGGCGGCCCGCGTCCAGGAGCTCACCATCAGCGGCAGCACGGTCGCTGTCGGCACCAGCGCGGGCGGCGCCGCCTTCAAGGCGTCGTCGGGCGATCTCCTGTGGGAGCCGACGGCGGGCGACAAGTGCCAGGACGAGGGCTACGCGGGCGGCGAGCAGCTGGTCGCGGTGCGCAAGTGCGGTGACTACGGCGACGAGAAGCTGAGCGTCGAGCTCCTCGACGCGACGTCCGGCGATGCCGAGTGGACGTACCCGGTGACGCCGGGCGTCGACAACGCCAAGATCATCTCGACCAGCCCGGTGGTCTACGGCCAGGACACCCAGGACATCACCTCCAGCGGTGCCACGGACGTCTTCTCGCTCGACGACCAGGGCAAGCTGCGCGCCAAGATCTCGCTGCCCGACGGCAAGTACGACCACAACTGCGAGGTCAACGTCGTACACGACTGCACCTCGATCGCCGTCGGCAACGACAAGCTGTACGTCCCGACCCGCCAGCACGACGGTGGCGGTGAAAGCTACAGCCAGACCAACGAGATCATCTCGTTCTCGCTGAAGACGGGTAAGACCGACGGTGGCCGCGCCGACGCGGGCGAGGGCGGCGAGATGTTCCCGATCCGGATGGACGGCGGCAACATCCTGGCGTACAAGGACGGCGGCTACAACAAGGGCTCCCAGGTCGTCTCCATCAACGGCAAGACGATGAAGGAGACCAAGCTCCTGGAGACCCCGGCGGCCGAGGCGGTCGGCAACGCGATCAGCGGCATGGTCCCGAAGTCGAACGAACTCCTTTACGGCGACGGCAAGTTGTTCCTCGGCAAGGAACTGATCAGCAAGCCGTACTCGAAGGACGAGAAGGAGTACACGGCGCTGGGCTTCGTGGCGGAGTAACCGCAGGCCCGCGCCCGGAGCGCGATACCGGACGGCCCCGATCCCCTTGTGGAGCGGGGCCGTTCGGCATTCCCGTGCGCGCCCTCCGTACGCACGTACAACCCGTCACCCGTCCATGGGCGGTATTTCCGCATTCCGGGCCGCTTCTCGCCGGTAGGGGGCGCGCAACGTCGAACAAGCGTGTAGCTTCCGGGGGATGAGTGGGTGCGGGGCCGGGGGGCCCTCGATCCGTGGGGGATCAGTGGGGGACATTGGGGGGTTGCTCTATGGGTGTGCGGCTCATGGTGGTCGACGATCACCGACTGCTCGCCGAGGCGCTCGCCTCGGCGCTGAAACTACGTGGCCACCGGGTGCTCGCCGCGGCCGCGCCCGCCGCGGGGGCGGCGGAACTGGTCATCAGCCGGGCCCCCGAGGTCTGCCTCCTCGGCACGGCGACGCCCGCCGAGGCCGGCATGTTCGACCCGGTGGTGAAGATCAAGCGGGAGCGTCCGCAGGTCGCTGTGGTGGTGCTCGGCCCGGTGCCGAGCCCGCGCGGCATCGCGGCGGCGTTCGCCGCGGGCGCCTCCGGATACGTACGCCATGACGAGCGCATCGAGGGCGTCGAGCGAGCCATCATGAAGGCGAGAGCGGGCGAGGCGGCCGTCGCCCCGCAGCTGCTCCAGGGCGCGTTCAGCGAGCTCCTGAATCCGGCGGCGCAGCCCGACGACGAGGGGCAGCGGCTCCTTCAGATGCTGACGCCGCGCGAGGTCGAGGTCCTGGTGCGGGTCGCGGACGGCGAGGACACCCGCCTTATCGCCGCCGGGATGGGCATCGCGCCGAGCACCGCGCGGACGCATGTGCAGCGGGTTCTGATGAAACTGGGCGTCGGGTCCCGTCTTGAGGCGGCCGCGCTCGCCGCGCGGACGGGGCTGCTCGACCGCGCGGAGCGTCCGGCGGCCGCGGCCTACGCCAACGATGTGGAGACGCCGAAGGGGCCCGAGTCACCGGCAGAGTGAACTCGGGCCCCGGCCGGGGGTGTTACTCGTCCTCCGGCTCCTGGGTGGGCGCCGCCGTGGGGCGCAGCCACAGCCAGCCGAGGAAGAAGAGCCCGAGCGCCAGCATGGCCAGGCCCGTCCACAGGTTGATGTTGATGCCCTCGGCCTTGTCCATGTCGGCGTCGGACGGTGCGATCCCGGCGATCGTCACGATGACGCCGTACACGACGAACAGGCCGCCGATGATGCGCCGGATGTCGAAGAGACGGGCCGCCGTGGCGGACTTGCGCTCCAGCTCGGAGACTTCGTTCTGCAGTTCAGACATGATCTTCCAGACCTCCGATCGGGATTAGAGCGAGTACGGCAGGTAGCAGGCCGCCGCGAGCACGATCGCACCCCAGCCGAGCAGCGCGGGCTTGCGGTACCAGGCGTCGTCGCCCTCGGCGGGCGGCTCCTCGATGCCCGGCGCGGTCGTCCCGTACACCAGACCGGCGAGTTCGGCCTCCGGCTTGGGCGCGGTGAAGAGCGTGACGACGACCATCACCACGGCACCGGCGACGAAGCCGACGATCGCCGAGACGAAGTTGGCGCCCTGGTCGGTCGGGATGCCGATGACGCCCTGCTTGTAGATCCAGAAGTAGTTGACCATCGCCGCGGTGGTGCCCGCGACCAGACCCCAGACGCCGGACTTCATGGAGGCGCGCTTCCAGAACATGCCGATGATGAAGACCACGAACATCGGGACGTTGAAGAAGGAGAACAGCGTCTGCAGGTACCCCATGATGTTCGAGAACGACGAGGCGATGAAGGCCGTGCCGATGGAGGCGAGGACGCCGATCGCGGTGATGAGCCGGCCGAACTTCAGGTAGTAGCCGTCCTCGCGGTCCTTGACCACGTACTTCGCCCAGATGTCGTACGTGAACACGGTGTTGAAGGACGACACGTTGGCCGCCATGCCGGCCATGAACGCGGCGAGCAGACCGGTCACCGCGATGCCGAGCACGCCGTTGGGCAGCAACTCCTGCATCAGGTACGGGATCGCGTCGTTGTACGTCAGGTCCGATCCGGCGGTGCCGATCTTCGGGACGAGTACGGCGGCGACCAGGCCCGGGATCATCACCAGGAAGACGATGAAGATCTTCGGGAAGGCGGCGATCAGCGGGGTGCGCTGGGCGGCGGAGAGGTTCTTGGCGGACAGGGCGCGCTGCACCTCGGCGAAGTTGGTCGTCCAGTAGCCGAAGGAGAGCACGAAGCCGAGGCCGAGGATGATCGTCAGCCAGTTCGCGCCGAGCGGGTTGGCGTCACCGATGCCGGTGCCGCCCCAGGCGGTCATGAAGTTCTCGCCGTGCGACTTCTCGATCGATCCGCTCAGGCCGTCCCAGCCGCCGACCTTCTTCAGGCCGATGACGCAGATCGGGATCAGCGCGGCGAGGATCACGAAGAACTGGAGCACCTCGTTGTAGATCGCCGAGGAGAGACCGCCGATCGTGATGTACGCCAGGACGAAGAACCCGGCGACGACGATCGCCACCCACTGCGGCCAGCCGAGCAGCGCCTCGACGACGATCGACAGGGCGTAGAGGTTCACGCCCGCGATGAGTATCGCCGCGAACGCGAAGAGCACCGAGCTGAGCAGGTGCGCCGACTTGTCGAAGCGCTGGAGCAGGAACTCCGGCACCGAGCGGACCTTCGAGCGGTAGTAGAACGGCATCATCACGAGGCCGAGGAAGACCATCGCGGGGATGGCGCCGATCCAGTACCAGTGCACGACCGCGACGCCGTACTGGGCGCCGGTGGCCGCCATGCCCAGGATCTCGGTGGCGCCGAGGTTCGCTGCGACGAAGGCGAGACCGGTGACCCAGGCGGGCAGCGATCGGCCCGAGAGGAAGAAGTCGAGGCTGGTCTTCACGGAGCGGCGGGCGGCGAAGCCGATCCCGAGGACCACGGCGAAGTAGATCGCGAGGATCGCGTAGTCGAGGCCGTTGGTGGGCAGCCGAAGCCCCTCGGCCAGGGTTTGTGTGGGGGACTGCATAGGTGAACTCGCTTCGTTGCGCGAACTGATCAGACCGGAACCTACGCCCCTCACTTCAATAACTGAACAGTTCTGTTGGTGTTCTTTGTTGGATTGTGATCGGACGCATAGGCTCCGCCCCGTTCCGGCCCGCCCTGAGCCCGTCCTGCCGCGCCATTGACGTTGCTGTTGCCTTGTGGTTTGTTATGTGCGGTTATGTTTGATGGGTGTTGGTGAGGAGCCCCGGACGTGAAGAAGACCTCGACCCGTCTCGCAGACGGTCGTGAGCTCATCTACTACGACTCGCGCGACGACGCGGTGCGCGATGCCATCGACCGCAGGCCCCTGGACCCCATCTCCACCACATCGGAGATCCGGCGCGACCCGCTGCTCGGCGACGCCGTCGCCATCGCCTCGCACCGCCAGGGCCGCACCTACCACCCGCCGGCCGACGAGTGCCCGCTCTGCCCGTCGGCCGGGGGGCGCATGAGCGAGATCCCCGACTCCTCGTACGACGTCGTGGTCTTCGAGAACCGCTTCCCCTCGCTCGCCGGGGACGCGGGCCGCTGCGAGGTCGTCTGCTTCACCTCCGACCACGACGCGTCCTTCGCCGACCTCACCGACGAGCAGGCCCGGCTCGTCCTCGACGCCTGGACGGACCGCACCGCCGAGCTCTCCCACCTGCCCTCCGTGGAGCAGGTCTTCTGCTTCGAGAACCGCGGCGCCGAGATCGGCGTGACCCTCGGCCACCCGCACGGCCAGATCTACGCCTATCCCTTCGTGACGCCGCGTACGTCCCTGATGCTGAGGTCGCTCGCCGCGCACAAGGAGGCGACGGGCGGCCGCAACCTCTTCGACGACGTCGTGGCCGAGGAGTCGGCGGGCGAACGCGTCGTCCTGGACGCCGAACACTGGATCGCGTACGTCCCCTACAGCGCCCACTGGCCGTACGAGGTGCACCTCTACCCCAAGCGCCGGGTGCCGGACCTGCTCGGGCTCGACGAGGCCGCGCGCACAGAGTTTCCCCAGGTCTATCTGGAACTGTTGAGGCGCTTCGACCGGATCTTCGGCGAAGGCGAGAAGACCACCCCGTACATCGCGGCCTGGCATCAGGCGCCCTTCGGCTCACTGGGGGGACATGACGGGGTCAATCGGGACGACTTCGCCCTCCACCTCGAGCTTTTCACCATCCGCCGCACTTCGGGCAAGCTGAAGTTCCTCGCGGGTTCCGAATCCGGCATGAGTGTGTTCATCAACGACGTGCCGCCGGAAGCCGCGGCCCAGCGACTGCGAGAGGTAGCGAGTTCATGAGCGGTAAGTACCTGGTCACCGGCGGTGCGGGCTATGTGGGCAGTGTGGTGGCCCAGCATCTGATCGAGGCCGGGCATGAGGTGACCGTCCTCGACAACCTCTCCACCGGATTCCGCGAGGGCGTCCCCGCGGGCGCCGCCTTCGTCGAGGGCGACATCCGCGATGCCGCCAAGTGGCTGGACTCCTCCTACGACGCTGTCCTGCACTTCGCCGCCTTCTCGCAGGTCGGCGAGTCCGTCGTGAAGCCCGAGAAGTACTGGGACAACAACGTCGGCGGCACGATGGCGCTGCTCGCCGCGATGCGCGACGCGGGCGTACGCAAGCTGGTCTTCTCCTCGACGGCCGCCACGTACGGCGAGCCGGTCAGCACCCCCATCACGGAGACCGACCCGACCGCCCCCACCTCTCCGTACGGCGCGTCGAAGCTCGCCGTAGACCACATGATCACGGGCGAGGCGACCGCCCACGGCCTGGGCGCGGTCTCGCTGCGCTACTTCAACGTGGCGGGCGCGTACGGGGAGTACGGCGAGCGGCACGACCCCGAGTCGCACCTGATCCCCCTCGTCCTCCAGGTCGCCCAGGGCAGGCGCGAGGCGATCTCCGTCTTCGGCGACGACTACCCGACCCCCGACGGCACCTGCGTCCGCGACTACATCCACGTCGCGGACCTCGCACAGGCGCACCTCCTCGCGGTCGAGGCGGCCACCTCCGGCGAGCACCTGATCTGCAACCTCGGCAACGGCAACGGCTTCTCCGTACGCGAAGTCATCGAAACCGTCCGCCAGGTCACCGGCCACCCGATCCCCGAGGTCATGGCCCCGCGCCGGGGCGGCGACCCGGCGGTCCTCGTCGCCTCCGCGGCCACCGCGCGGGAGCGGCTCGGCTGGAATCCGACCCGCGCGGACCTCGCGGGCATCGTCGCCGACGCCTGGGCATTCGCCCGGCGCTAGCAGAGGTTGAGGGGTAACTCATGGACGTAGCAGCGCAGTTCACGGAGCTGTACGGGTACGCGCCCGACGGGGTCTGGTCGGCACCAGGCCGGGTCAACCTCATCGGCGAGTACACGGACTTCAACGAGGGCTTCGTGATGCCGCTCGCGCTGCCGCACACCGCGGTGGCGGCGGTGGCACGCCGCACCGACGGCGTCCTGCGCCTGCACTCGGCGGACATCGACGCCCCGGTGGCCGAACTGCGTGTCGACGAGCTGACCCCCCTGACGCTGACCGCCCGGGGGGCCGGGCAGGGCGGCTGGGCCGCCTACCCGGCGGGCGTGGTGTGGGCGCTGAGGGACGCGGGCCACGCGGTGTCCGGCGGCGCGGACATCCACCTGGCATCGACCGTGCCGACGGGGGCGGGCCTCTCCTCGTCCGCCGCCCTGGAGGTCGTCACGGCGCTGGCCCTGAACGACCTCTACGAACTCTCTCTGTCCCGCCCCGAGTTGGCGGTCATCGCCCAGCGCGCCGAGAACGCCTTCGTCGGCGTCCCCTGCGGCGTCATGGACCAGATGGCGTCGGCGTGCGCCACGGCGGGCCACGCCCTGCACCTGGACTGCCGGGACCTTTCGATACGCCAGATCCCCTTCGACCTCGCGGCGCAGGGCCTGCGGCTCCTGGTGGTCGACACGCGGGTCAAGCACGAGCTGGGGGACGGTGCGTACGCCGAGCGCCGGGCAGGCTGCGAGGAGGGCGCGGCCATCCTCGGGGTGTCGCACCTGCGCGACGTTCCGTACGCCGAACTGCCGTCGGCCCTCGCGCAATTGACGGACGAGAAGATCCGCCGCTATGTCCGCCACATCGTCTCGGACGACCACCGGGTCGAGCGGGTCATCGCCCTGCTCGACGCGGGCGACGTACGCGCGATCGGCCCCGTCCTGACCGACGGGCACGCCTCGCTCCGCGACGATCTCCGCATCTCCTGCGAGGAGTTGGACCTGGTGGTCTCCACCGCGAACGCCTCCGGAGCGATCGGCGCCCGGATGACGGGCGGCGGCTTCGGCGGCTCGGCGATCGTCCTGGTGGAGGAGCCGGACGCGGAGCGGGTGACGAAGTCGATCACGGAGGCGTTCGTGACGGCGGGCTTCACGGCACCGCGGGTGTTCCCGGCGGTGCCTTCGGCGGGGGCGCGGCGGGAGGGGTGAGCCTCGGCGTGCCTACCCCAGCCGCTTCGTCAGGGTGAACTCCTTTGCCCCTTCCGGGTAGTCGGGGATGACCGACACCACCTCGTATCCCTGCCCCCGGTAGAACCCGGGAGCCTGGAAGTCCCATGTCTCGACACGGGAGTTGAGACAGCCCCGCTCCTCGCGCGCGAGCTGCTCCGCCTCGCCGAGCAGCCGCGCGCCCAGGCCCGCGCCCCGGTGGCCCTCGGCGACCCAGAGGTGGTTCACATGGAGCCAGCGCCCCCAGGTGTGCCCCGCGAGACCGCCGGCCAGTGCGTCCGTGCGGTCAAGGACCCAGACGGCCAGCGGCACTTCACGATCCTGAGGGGTGCCGCGCAGCGCTCGCAGCGCCGGGGAAGCCGCCGCGTTCGCGTCCTCGAGCCCGTTCAGGAGCAGAGCGAACCGCGCTTTGTCGACTCCTGTCTCAATACGAAACATACGGCTCACCATAAACGCGCTGGCCAATCAGTTCTGTAAATCACCTTCCGCTCCTGCCCTCCGGCCCTACTCTGAGGGCAGTGCCGGTGGGGGCCGGCACCGTTCAGGGGGCGAGACAGTCGGGTACGACGCCCGGGGTGGGGGTAGCAGTCACAGCACGGCGGCGGCCGTGCCTACTGCGGCGACCTCCGTTCCGTGCGTCGTACCCGCACCGTGCGTCTTCAGACGATGGGGTATCCCCTGCTCTCCGACGAGGGCCTGGGGAAGGGGGTTTCAGTGGTTCGTATCCGAGTCCTGGTCGTCGACGACCACCGCATCTTCGCCGAGTCGCTCGCCGCGGCTCTGGCGGCGGAGCCGGACGTCGACGTGTCCGCGGCGGGCAGTGGCCCTGCCGCGCTGCGCTGCCTCGAGCGGGCAATCGCCGAGGGGCGCAGATACGACGTGCTGCTCGTCGACGCCGACCTCGGCGCGTCCGCGAGCTCCATGCAGGGTGTTCGGCCCGCGCCGTCCGTCCAGGAGGGCAACGCGGACGGTCTGGTCGACGGGATCTCACTCGTGGCCGGGGTCCGTTCCGGCCAGCCGATGGTCCGTACGGTCGTGCTTGCGGAGAAGGACGACCCGCGCAGGGCCGCCCTCGCGCTGCAGGCGGGAGCGTCGGGCTGGGTCGCCAAGGACTGTTCCCTGTCCCGGCTTCTGACCGTCATCCGGGGGGTGCTGCGGGAGGAGACCCATCTGCCGCCCGCGCTGCTCACCGGTGTCCTGCGCGAGTTGACCGCCGCGCGCAAGCACCGCACGGAGTCCGAGCGCCTGGTGGAGTCCCTGACCCCGCGCGAGCGCGAGGTCCTTCGCTGCATGGTGGCGGGCCTGGGCCGCAAGGCGGTGGCCGAACGCCTCTTCCTCTCCCCGCACACGGTGCGTACGCACATGCAGAACGTGCTGGGGAAGCTGGGCGTGCACTCCACGCTCGCGGCCGTCGCGCTGGCCCGCAGGGCGGGCGTGGGACCGGTCGACCTAGCCGGGGATGTTGTCGAACGGGGCGGTCAACTGGCGTAGCAGCGCGGCCAGTTCGCCCCGCTGCGCGCGCGAGAGTTCGGCGAGGATGGCCCGCTCCTGCTCCAGGAGCCCGGCGAGCGCCTGGTCGGCCCTGTTCTGCCCCTCCTCGGTGAGCCGCACAAGGACACCGCGCCGGTCGCTGGGGTCCGGCAGCCGCTCGACGAGGCTCTTCTTCGCGAGGCGGTCGATGCGGTTGGTCATCGTGCCGGAGGTCACCAGGGTCTGCGTGAGCAGCTGCCCGGGGGAGAGCTGATAGGGCGCGCCCGCGCGCCGCAGCGACGTCAGTACGTCGAACTCCCACGGCTCCAGGCTGTGCTCGGAGAAGGCGAGCCGCCGGGCTCGGTCCAGATGCCGCGCGAGCCTGCTGACGCGGCTGAGTACCTCGAGCGGTTCCACGTCGAGGTCAGGGCGCTCCCGGCGCCACGCTGCGACCAGCCGATCGACCTCGTCCTCCATGACGATCAGTGTAGGGGGTCTGTCGACATGAAGTCTCTTGACGTCAAGATACTTATGGGTCGAGGATGGCGTCGAGGATGGCGATACGACGCCTAGATACGTGAATCCAGGAGGCCCCGCCGATGTCCGCAGCCGCCAACACCCCTGCTGCCGCAGCCGCCCCCACCTGGGACCCGGGCCAGTACCTGCGCCACTCCGGACACCGTGCCCGCCCCTTCGTCGACCTGCTGGCCCGCATCCCCGAACTCCCATCCCCCGAAGGCCGTCCACCGCGCATCGCCGACCTGGGCTGCGGTCCCGGCAACGTCACACGGCTGCTCGCCGAGCGTTGGCCCACGGCGCACATCACCGGCTTCGACAATTCCCCGGAGATGCTGGACCGGGCCGGGGCGCTCGCGGGGCCCACGCCGGGCGGCGGCCGCCTCGACTTCGCGGAGGCGGACGCGGTGGGCTGGGCGCCGTCCCGGGGCACGTACGACCTGATCCTCTCCAACGCCACCCTCCAGTGGGTGCCGGGCCACCCGGACTCCTTCCCCGCCTGGGTGGCCGCGCTCGCCCCCGGCGGTACGTTCGCCTTCCAGGTCCCCGGCAACTTCGACGCCCCGAGCCACGTACTGATGCGCGAGCTGACCGAGTCGTCGCGCTGGCGGGACCGGCTCGGCGGCCACCTGCGCCACGCGGACGCGGTGCTCTCGCCGACGGCGTACCTGGAGCGGCTCGTCTCGCTGGGCTGCGAGGTGGACGCCTGGGAGACGACGTATCTCCACCTCCTCGAGGGCGATGACCCGGTCCTCGACTGGGTGAAGGGGACGGGCCTGCGGCCGGTGCTTACGGCGCTGGGGGACGACACGGAGGCGAGGGAGGCGTTCCTGTCCGAGTACGGGGCCCTGCTGAGGAAGGCGTACCCGGCGGGCGCGGGCGGCACGGTCTTCCCTTTCCGCAGGGTGTTCGCGGTGGCCCGGAAGCGCGCCTGATGCTGGTGGCCGTCGATCACGTCCAGCTCGCCGCGCCGCCCGGCAGCGAGCCGAAGCTGCGGGCGTACTACACCGACGTACTCGGCATGACGGAGATCCCCAAGCCGCCGGTGCTCGCGGCGCGGGGCGGCTGCTGGTTCCGCGCGGGGGCGGTCGAGCTGCACGTGGGGGTGGAGGCCGACTTCCGCCCGGCGCGCAAGGCGCATCCCGGGCTGCGGGTGCGGGGCATCTCGGCATACGCCGAGCGTCTCGCCGCGCGGGGCGCGGACGTCCTCTGGGACGACACCCTTCCGGGCCACCGGCGCTTCTATTCCGAGGACCCGGTGGGCAACCGCCTGGAGTTCCTGGAGCCGACCGGGGAGAGCCCGGGGGCCTGAGCGCGCGGCGGCCACTCCAGGTCGGCGCCGATTGCGAGGGCCTTGCGTGGCGCCCTGGGTTCGCGCCTGTCCCGCCGCTTCGCGGCGGATCTTTCCCGCCCACCCACCCGTTCACCCGGCGCTGCGGGGTGAACGGGTGGGTGGGCGGGAGGCATCCGCCGCGAAGCGGCGGTGTTGGTGCCGAGGCGCGGCATGCGGTGCGGCGGTGGTGCGGGGGCGCGGTGTGCCGTGTGGTGGGAGGGGTGGGGGTGTGTACCCCTGCCCCGCCCCTCCCGTCGCTGCCGCTAGGCCTTGCGGTGGCCTATCAGGCGGGGTTTTGGCTCCAGGCCGTCGAGGCCGTGCCAGGCCAGGTTCACCAGGTGCGCCGCCACCTCCGCCTTCTTCGGCTTGCGGACGTCCAGCCACCACTGGCCCGTCAGCGCCACCATGCCGACCAGCGCCTGGGCGTAGAGCGGGGCCAGCTTCTGGTCGAAGCCCCGGGTCTTGAACTCCTGCCCGAGGATGTCCTCCACCTGCGTCGCGATGTCGGAGATGAGAGACGCGAACGTGCCCGTCGACTGGGCGACGGGGGAGTCGCGGACCAGGATGCGGAAGCCGTCCGTGTACGTCTCGATGTAGTCGAGGAGGGCGAAGGCTGCCTGCTCCAAGAGCTCGCGCGGATGCCCCGCCGTCAGCGCCCCCGTCACCCCGTCGAGCAGCGCCCGCATCTCGCGGTCCACCACCACCGCGTACAGACCCTCCTTGCCGCCGAAGTGCTCGTACACGACCGGCTTGGAGACGCCCGCCTTCGCGGCGATCTCCTCCACCGACGTGCCCTCGAAGCCCTTGGCGGCGAAGAGCGTACGGCCGATGTCCAGCAACTGCTCCCGGCGCTCGGCACCCGTCATCCGGGTCCGGCGGGCGCGCCGGGGCTGCTTCTCTTTGCTGGAGGGGCTGGAATTGCTGGAGTCGGTCGCCACGTCGTCAATCATGCCGGGCCGACGGTCTTCGGCTTCCGCCGGGACTCGATACGGGACTTTGACGGCCAGCGCACGTCCGTCGCCCAGCCCAGCTGTTCGCACCAGCGGATGATCCGCGCCGACGAGTCCAGCTGGCCCTTCATCACGCCGTGCCGAGCCGACGTCGGGTCCGCGTGGTGCAGGTTGTGCCAGGACTCGCCGCAGGAGAGGACGGCCAGCCACCACACGTTGCCCGAGCGGTCGCGCGACTTGAACGGGCGCTTGCCCACCGCGTGGCAGATCGAGTTGATCGACCACGTGACGTGATGGAGGAGGGCCACTCGCACCAGCGAACCCCAGAAGAAGGCCGTGAAGGCGCCCCACCAGGACATCGTCACCAGGCCGCCGACCAGCGGCGGGATGCCCAGCGAGACGATCGTCCAGAGAAGGAACTGGCGGGAGATGCGGCGTAGCGCCGGGTCCTTGATCAGGTCCGGTGCGTACTTGTCCTGCGGCGTCTGCTCCTCATCGAACATCCAGCCGATGTGCGCCCACCACAGGCCCTTCATCAGCGCCGGGACCGTCTCGCCGAAGCGCCAGGGGGAGTGCGGGTCGCCCTCCGCGTCCGAGAATTTGTGGTGCTTGCGGTGGTCGGCCACCCAGCGGACAAGGGGACCTTCCACCGCCATCGACCCGGCTACGGCCAGCGCGATCCGCAGCGGGCGCTTCGCCTTGAAGGAGCCGTGCGTGAAGTAGCGGTGGAAGCCGATCGTGATGCCGTGGCAGCCCAGGTAGTACATGAAGACGAGAAGGCCGAGGTCAAGCCAGCTCACACCCCAGCCCCAGGCCAGCGGCACCGCCGCGAGCAGGGCGAGGAACGGGACGGTGATGAACAGGAGCAGCGTGATCTGTTCGAGCGAACGCTTTTTCTCGCCGCCGAGCGTCGCCGATGGCAGAACGGCGTCCGAGGCCGCCCGGGGAGCGTCTTCGATCACATCGGTGTCGGAGTACGCATCGGAAGATGGGGTCATGGGCACGTCCCCTGTGGGGTCGAGGGTTGAGGGTTACAACGGTCACAGCGGGCGCCGGGTGCACACAGCCGTGCGCTCCCGTGTTCCTACGGTCCCGTAACCTACGGCGTCGTAAGTATGGCAGCGCGGGACCTGGCGGCAAGAGGCCGCGAGCCCGTGCCGCGAAGTGACACTTATCCTTGGAATCGGTCGGACAGCGCGGTCCGCTCTCTATTTCCCCCGGAACACGGATTCCTATCCGGGCTGGGGACCCCTCCCAGACCTGACGTGCTTCAACACTGCAAGGAGCCGCACCTGTGAGCAGTGCCGACGACCAGACGACCACGGCGAGCACCGAGCTGCGTGCCGACATCCGGCGCCTCGGTGATCTCCTTGGCGAGACCCTCGTACGTCAGGAGGGCCCCGAGCTCCTTGACCTGGTCGAGAAGGTCCGCCGCCTGACCCGCGAGGACGGCGAGGCAGCCGCCCGCCTTCTGGGTGGTACGGAACTGGAGACGGCGGCCAAGCTGGTCCGCGCCTTCTCCACGTACTTCCATCTGGCGAACGTGACCGAGCAGGTCCACCGCGGCCGCGAGCTGCGCGCCCGCCGGGCCGCCGAGGGCGGGCTCCTGTCCCGTACGGCCGACCGGCTCAAGGACGCCGACCCCGAGCACCTGCGCCAGACCGTGCAGCACCTCAACGTGCGCCCCGTCTTCACCGCGCACCCCACCGAGGCCGCCCGCCGGTCGGTCCTCAACAAGCTGCGCCGGGTCGCCGAGCTCCTGGAGACGCCGGTCATCGAGGCCGACCGGCGCCGCCACGACACCCGGCTCGCCGAGAACATCGACCTGGTGTGGCAGACCGACGAGCTGCGGGTCGTCCGCCCCGAGCCCGCCGACGAGGCCCGCAACGCCATCTACTACCTGGACGAGCTGCACGCCGGCGCCGTCGGGGACGTACTGGAAGACCTGACGGCCGAGCTGGAGCGCGTCGGCGTCGAGCTGCCCGAGGGCACCCGTCCGCTGACCTTCGGCACCTGGATCGGCGGCGACCGCGACGGCAACCCGAACGTGACGCCCGACGTCACCTGGGACGTCCTGATCCTCCAGCACGAGCACGGCATCAACGACGCGCTCGCCCTCGTCGACGAGCTGCGCGGCTTCCTCTCCAACTCCATCCGCTACACCGGAGCCACCGAGGAGCTGAAGTCCTCCCTCCAGCTCGACCTGGAGCGGCTGCCCGAGATCAGCCCGCGCTACAAGCGGCTGAACGCCGAGGAGCCCTACCGACTCAAGGCCACCTGCATCCGGCAGAAGCTGGAGAACACCAAGCAGCGCCTGGCCCGCGGCACCGCCCACGATCCGGGGCGCGACTACCTGGGCACCGGTGAGCTCCTTCACGACCTCACCCTCGTCCAGACCTCGCTGCGCGAGCACAAGGGCGGCCTCTTCGCCGACGGCCGGATGAACCGCACGATCCGTACGCTGGCCGCGTTCGGTCTGCAGCTCGCCACCATGGACGTACGCGAGCACGCCGACGCCCACCACCACGCGCTCGGGCAGCTCTTCGACCGGCTCGGCGAGGAGTCCTGGCGGTACACGGACATGCCGCGCGAGTACCGGCAGAAGCTGCTCGCCAAGGAGCTGCGGTCCCGGCGTCCGCTCGGCCCGACCCCGGCGCCGGTCGACGCCGCGGGCGAGAAGACCCTGGGTGTCTTCCTGACGGTCAAGAAGGCCCTCGAAGTCTTCGGGCCCGAGGTCATCGAGTCGTACATCATCTCGATGTGCCAGGGCGCGGACGACGTCTTCGCCGCTGCTGTCCTTGCGCGCGAGGCCGGGCTCATCGACCTGCACGCAGGCTGGGCGAAGATCGGCATCGTGCCGCTCCTGGAGACCACGGACGAGCTGCGCGCCGCCGACGTCATCCTGGACGAGATGCTGGCCGACCCGTCGTACCGCAGGCTGGTGGCGCTCCGGGGCGACGTCCAGGAGGTCATGCTCGGCTACTCGGACTCGTCCAAGTTCGGCGGCATCACCACCTCGCAGTGGGAGATCCACCGGGCCCAGCGGAGGTTGCGTGACGTCGCGCACCGTTACGGGGTCCGGCTGCGGCTCTTCCACGGCCGTGGCGGCACCGTCGGCCGCGGTGGCGGCCCGTCGCACGACGCGATCCTCGCCCAGCCCTGGGGAACCCTGGAGGGCGAGATCAAGGTGACCGAGCAGGGCGAGGTCATCTCCGACAAGTACCTGGTGCCTTCGCTGGCGCGGGAGAACCTCGAACTGACGGTCGCGGCGACGCTGCAGGCCTCCGCCCTGCACACGGCTCCCCGCCAGTCCGACGAGGCGCTCGCCCGCTGGGACGCCGCCATGGACGTCGTCTCGGACGCCGCGCACTCCGCGTACCGCAAGCTGGTCGAGGACCCGGACCTGCCGACGTACTTCCTCGCGTCGACGCCGGTCGACCAGCTCGCCGACCTGCACCTCGGCTCCCGGCCCTCCCGCCGCCCCGGCTCGGGCGTCTCGCTCGACGGCCTGCGCGCCATCCCGTGGGTCTTCGGCTGGACCCAGTCGCGGCAGATCGTGCCGGGCTGGTTCGGCGTGGGCTCGGGGCTCAAGGCGCTGCGTGAGGCGGGCCTGGAAACGGTGCTCACCGAGATGCAGGAGCACTGGCACTTCTTCCAGAACTTCATCTCGAACGTGGAGATGACGCTGGCCAAGACGGACCTGCGGATCGCCCGCCATTACGTGGACACGCTCGTCCCCGACGAGCTGAAGCACGTCTTCGAGGCGATCGAGGCGGAGCACGCGCTGACGGTGGCGGAGGTCCTGCGGATCACCGGCGGCGAGAAGCTGCTGGATTCGCACCCGGCGCTTCAGCAGACATTCGCCATCCGTGACGCCTACCTGGACCCGATCTCGTATCTCCAGGTCGCGCTGCTCAAGCGGCAGCGGGATGCGGCTGCGCGCGGCGATGAGGCGGATCCTTTGCTGGCCCGGGCTTTGCTGCTCACCGTCAACGGTGTGGCGGCCGGTCTGCGTAACACCGGCTGAGGCTCTCTGGCGGGGCGGGCGCTTTGCCGTTGGGCTTGCGCTTTTCTGTCCCGCCGCTTCGCGGCGGATCTTTCCCTCCCACCCACCCGTTCTCCGGGTATTCGGGTGGGTGGGAGGGAGATATCGCCGCGAAGCGGCGGCTAGAACGTCAGCGACGCGTACGACGCAGTCAGCAGCGTCCCGCCCGCCAGGGCCAGGCCCCACGCCGTGCGGCGCAGGCGCAGACCCCCCGCCACCACCACCGAGGCCAGGAGCAGCGCTCCGCCCAGGGGGAGCCAGGCGTGGAGGAAGCCGGGGCCGCCCGCGCGGACGACCTCCGACGTGCCGGGCTTCACGGCCACCGGGATCCGCGCGCCCTTCTTCTCCGCGATCGAGCGGTCGATCACGACCCGCGCACGCGCCTTGGAACCGGCGGATCCGGGAACGTACGACCCCACACACTCATCGGCATCGCAGCGCGCGATCCGCATCGTGCCGCGCTCCCGCTCATCGGTCAGCATCACGTGCTGCGCGGTGCCCCAGGACGCCCAGATGCCGGCGACGAGAAGCAGCACCGCGAGCCCGCCCATCGCCGTACGGCGTCCGAGAAGCAGCGCGTTCATGGCGGCGATCCTTGGCCATATGACTGCGCTCAGTCAACACTCGCCGGGGCGGCGCCCAAGGTGCCTCAGGAGTTGTACGCGCTCTGCGCCCGCTCAAGACCCTCGATGACCAGCGCCTCCACCGCATCGGCCGCCCGGTCCACGAAGTAGTCCAACTCCTTGCGCTCCGCCGACGAGAAGTCCTTCAGGACGAAGTCGGCGACCTGCATCCGCCCCGGCGGACGCCCGATCCCGAACCGCACCCGGTGGTAGTCCGAGCTCATCGCCTTCGTCATCGACTTCAGGCCGTTGTGGCCGTTGTCGCCGCCGCCCAGCTTCAGCCGCAGCGTGCCGTAGTCGATGTCCAGCTCGTCGTGGACCGCCACGATGTTCGCCACCGGCACCTTGTAGAAGTCGCGCAGCGCCGTCACCGGAGCGCCCGAGACGTTCATGTACGACATCGGCTTCGCGAGCACCACTCGGCGGTTCGCCGGGCCCACCGGACCGATCCGGCCCTCCAGGACCTGCGCCTGCGCCCGGCCCGCACGCTTGAACGTGCCGCCGATCCGGTCAGCGAGCACGTCGGCCACCATGAAGCCCACGTTGTGCCGGTTCATCGCGTAACGGGGGCCTGGATTGCCCAGGCCCACGATCAGCCACGGGGCGCCGGGATCCGTCGTCATCTGCATGTCTCCTTCATAGCTCTCTTCATAAGCCCTCCGCATAACCCAACCGCCGCCCCGCGCACGGAGTGCGGGGCGGCGGTTGTCAGTCGAGCTCGGTCGAGCGCCGGGGTGAGGCTCAGGCCTCGGCGGCCTCTTCGCCCTCGCCCTCGCCGGCCTCGGGGGCCTCCTCGGCCTGCGCGGCCAGGACCTGCAGGACCACGACGTCGTCCTCGACGTTCAGGGTGGTGCCGGCGGGCAGCGGGATGTCCTTGGCGAGGATGGTCGCACCGGCCTCGAGACCGGCGATGGAGACGGTGACCGACTCCGGGATGTGCGTGGCCTCGGCCTCGACGGGCAGCGCGTTCAGCACGTGCTCGAGCAGGTTGCCGCCCGGGGCGAGCTCGCCCTCGGTGTGGACGTAGATGTCGACGTTGACCTTCTCGCCCTGACGGACGAGCAGCAGGTCGACGTGCTCGAGGAAGCCCTTGATGGCGTCGCGCTGGACGGCCTTCGGGATCGCGAGCTGGGTCTTGCCGTCGATCTCCAGGGAGAGCAGGACGTTCGCCTGACGCAGGGCGAGGTGCAGCTCGTGGCCCGGAAGGGTGACGTGGACCGGGTCGGCGCCGTGACCGTAGACGACGGCCGGAACCTTGGACTCACGGCGGATGCGGCGGGCAGCGCCCTTGCCGAACTCGGTGCGGGTCTCGGCGGCGAGCTTGATCTCAGCCATGTGCACTCCTCGTATCAGAAATGTCGAATGGGGGCGGTTACCCGGCCATACGACTACTGGCCTGCTACGAAGAGCGCGTCGATAACGGACAGCCACACAGAAAAAGTGCGGCCTCCCTCGCCGAGCAACTCGGTGAGTCTACCCGGCGGGAAGGCCGCACCCAAAGTGGATCTTTACGCCTGCTCGTCGAAGAGGCTCGTCACCGAACCGTCCTCGAAGACCTCACGCACCGCGTTCGCGATCGTCGGCGCGATCGAGAGCACCGTGATCTTGTCGAGCTCCAGGTCACCCGGGTCGGGCAGGGTGTCCGTGAAGACGAACTCGCTCACCTTGGAGTTCTTCAGACGGTCCGCGGCCGGACCGGAGAGTACACCGTGCGTCGCCGTCACGATGACGTCCTCCGCACCGTGCGCGAACAGCGCGTCGGCGGCGGCGCAGATCGTGCCACCCGTGTCGATCATGTCGTCGACCAGGACGCAGACGCGGCCCTTCACGTCACCGACCACCTCGTGCACGGTGACCTGGTTCGCGACGTCCTTGTCACGGCGCTTGTGGACGATCGCAAGCGGTGCGCCCAGACGGTCGCACCAGCGGTCGGCGACGCGCACGCGGCCGGCGTCCGGGGAGACCACGGTCAGCTTCGAGCGGTCGACCTTCGCACCCACGTAGTCCGCGAGGACCGGCAGCGCGAAGAGGTGGTCGACCGGGCCGTCGAAGAAGCCCTGGATCTGGTCCGTGTGCAGGTCGACCGTGAGGATGCGGTCCGCGCCCGCGGTCTTCATCAGGTCGGCGACCAGACGGGCCGAGATCGGCTCACGGCCGCGGTGCTTCTTGTCCTGACGGGCGTAGCCGTAGAACGGCACGATCACCGTGATGGAGCGGGCCGACGCGCGCTTCAGCGCGTCGATCATGATCAGCTGCTCCATGATCCACTTGTTGATCGGAGCCGTGTGGCTCTGGATCAAGAAGCAGTCCGCGCCACGAGCCGACTCCTGGTACCGCACGTAGATCTCGCCATTGGCGAAATCAAAGGCCTTCGTCGGCACGATGCCGACACCCAGCTTGTGTGCGACCTCCTCGGCCAACTCGGGGTGGGCGCGGCCGGAGAAGAGCATCAACTTCTTCTCGCCGGTCGTCTTGATCCCGGTCACAGCACTGTCTCCTCAGAGAGTTCTTCCCGCTGCCGTACTCACGCGTCCCGGTGCGTCGAGTCGGCCGAATTTGTGTGCACCTATCACGGTACGCCGTGTCAGACGCACCTGTTTCCGGTCAGCTTTCGCCTTCCGGCTTCCGGGACGCCGCCTCGGCCGCCTTCGCGGCCGCGCTCCCCGGACGCTTACGGGCCACCCAGCCCTCGATATTCCGCTGCTGGCCCCGCGCGACGGCCAACGAACCCGCCGGCACATCCTTCGTGATCACCGAGCCGGCCGCCGTGTAGGCGCCGTCCCCGACCGTGACAGGAGCCACAAACATGTTGTCCGAACCGGTGCGGCAGTGCGACCCCACCGTCGTGTGGTGCTTCGCCTCACCGTCGTAGTTCACAAAGACGCTCGCCGCACCGATGTTGGAGTACTCACCGATCGTCGCGTCACCCACGTACGACAGATGCGGCACCTTCGAACCGTCACCGATCGTCGCGTTCTTCATCTCCACATACGTACCCGCCTTGGCCTTCACCCCAAGCCGGGTCCCCGGCCGCAGATACGCGAACGGGCCGACGCTCGCCCGCTCCCCGATCTCGGCGCTGTCGGAGACCGTGTTGTCGACGCGCGCACCGGCGCCGACACGGGTGTCCTTCAGACGGGAGTTGGGGCCGACCTCGGCGCCCTCGCCCAGATGCGTGGAGCCATGCAGCTGCGTACCCGGATGCACCAGCGCGTCCTGCTCGTACGTCACCGTCGCGTCGAACCACGTCGACGCCGGATCCACGACCGTCACGCCGGCGAGCATGGCCTCGGTCAGCAGCCGCTCGTTCAACGTACGCCGGGCCTCCGCCAGTTGTACGCGATTGTTGATCCCGGCGATCTCCTCGTGATCGGCGGCGACGGACGCCCCCACCCGATGCCCGGCTTCCCGCAGGATGCCAAGGACGTCCGTCAGGTACTCCTCGCCCTGACTGTTGTCCGTACGCACCTTGCCCAGCGCATCCGCGAGCAGCTCACCATCAAACGCGAACACCCCGGAGTTGATCTCCCGGATCGCGCGCTGCGCGTCGGTGGCGTCCTTGTGCTCGACGATGGCGGTGACGGCACCGCTCTCGCCGTCCCGCACGATCCGCCCATAGCCGGTCGCGTCCGGCACCTCGGCGGTCAGCACGGTGACGGCGTTCCCGTCGGCGGTGTGCGTCGCGGCGAGCTTCTGCAGCGTCGCCCCGGTCAGCAGCGGAGTGTCCCCGCAGACCACGATGACGGTCCCGTCCACGGAACCGCCGAGCTCCTCGAGCCCGATACGGACCGCGTGGCCCGTGCCCTTCTGCTCGCTCTGGTAGGCGGTGCGGACGTCGGGCGCGATGACCCCGAGGTGACCGGTGACCTGCTCCCTGGCGAACCCGACGACGGTGACGAGCCGCTGCGGGCTCAACGCGTACGCGGCCTCGAGCACATGCCCGATGAGGGAACGCCCACAGATCTCATGCAGGACCTTGGGGGTGGCCGACTTCATACGGGTGCCCTCACCCGCTGCGAGGACGACGACGGCTGCCGGGCTGTTGGCGCTCACGGGGGTGCCCTTCGGCTTCGAAAGTGCGGGGGGTGGACATCCGCAGGATACCGGGGCGTTGTGGGGCGGAAATGAGGGCGGGTCCCGACCTTGGAGGTCAGGACCCGAACTGCGCGGCTCCCGGGGAAGGAATCGAACCCTCATTCAATGGACCAAAACCATTTGTCCTGCCATTAGACGACCCGGGATGGGTTGCGCACCTATGCCCGATTCCGTTGATCGGCTCGGCGCGCGGACAACACTATGCCGTACCGGGGGCCCTCGACGCGATGATGCGGCTTCTTCTCGCACGAGGGGTGTGCTGGATCACCGCGCTCGAAACTCGCCGGAAAAGGAGGGCTTGGCGCCCGTAGGCTGGAAGGCATGACCACGACGGGGGAGAGCCACAGGGCGGCCGATACCGGGCCGTGGTGGTGGGAGCGGTGGCGCAGTGCCGTGCTTGATGTGGGGCTCGCGCTGGCTTCGGCGGCGGAGTGCGGGGCCGAGGGGATCACGTTTTCGGGGGATACGGGGATTCCTGCGGCGGTCGGGGTGGGCTTCGGGGCCGTCGCCGGTTCGGCGCTGGTGCTGCGGCGGCGGTGGCCGATCGCGGTGGTGCTCGTCTCGATCGCCATCACGCCTGCTCAGATGGGGATTCTGCTGACCATCGTGGGGCTCTATTCGCTGGCGGCCTCGGAGCTGCCGCGGCGGATCATCGGGTCGCTCGCGGGGATGTCGCTGCTCGGCACGCTCATCGTGACGCTGGTGCGGACGCGGCAGGACATGGCGAGTGGGGAGCTGGCGTTCGCGGAGGGGTTCATACCGTTCATCGCGATCACGACTTCGATCGGTGTGACCGCGCCGCCGATTCTGCTCGGTCTTTATGTGGGGGCTCGGCGGCGGCTCATGGAGAGTCTGCGGGAGCGTGCCGACAGTCTGGAGCGGGAGTTGCAGCTCCTTGCCGAGCGGGCCGAGGAACGGGCCGAGTGGGCGCGTAACGAGGAGCGGACCCGGATCGCGCGGGAGATGCATGACGTCGTGGCGCATCGGGTGAGTTTGATGGTCGTGCATGCGGCCGCGTTGCAGGCTGTGGCCCGGAAGGATCCGGAGAAGGCCGTCAAGAATGCCGCCCTTGTCGGTGACATGGGGCGGCAGGCGTTGACGGAGTTGCGGGAGATGCTCGGGGTGCTGCGGACCGGGGAGTCGGGTGCGGGGTCCGGCGTGCAGCAGCGTGTGTCGGCTTCCGAGGCCGTGCCGCTCGCCGCGGTGGGGTTCGCCGCCGCGGCTGCCGCCTCGCGTGCGGTGGACGAGGACGGGCCGTGTCTGGCGGAGCTCGACGAGCTGGTGGGGCAGTCCCGTGCGGCGGGGATGGCGGTAGATCTGTCCGTGGAGGGGGATGCGCGTGCGTATGCCGCCGAGGTGGAGCAGACCGCGTACCGCGTGGTGCAGGAGGCGTTGACGAACGTGCACAAGCACGCGGCGGGCGCGAAGACGTATGTGCGGCTCGCGCACCGGGGTGCGGAGATCGCGATGCAGGTGGAGAACGAGCCGCCGCCGGAGGCGGGTCCCGCGGACGCCCGGCTGCCGAGCGGGGGGAACGGGCTTGTGGGGATGAAGGAGCGGGTCACCGCGCTGGGCGGGGTGTTCGTGTCGGGGCCGACGGATGCGGGTGGTTTCCGGGTGTCGGCGGTGCTGCCGACGAGCGCTTGAGCACCCTTCGGGGAGCGCCCCGAAGGGGCGCGGGGAACGGCGCGACCAGCCACGACGGCACCCCAGCGGAGCGCTCGGCTCAGCCCGCCGTGAGGCGTTCCGGCTGGGTTCCTGACAGGAGTGTCGCCAGCGCCTGGTCGATATGCGCGCCGAGGTACCAGTCGCCACTGTGGTCGAGGGAGTACACGCGGCCCTCGGCGTCGATGGCGAGCAGGGCCTGGGTCTCGGGCTCCTCGCCGATGGGGCAGACCTCGGAGTCCAGGGCGCGGCCCAGGTCCCCCAGGGTGCGGGCCATGTGCAGCCCGTACAGGGGATCGAGGTGCATGGCGGCGGGTGCTATCTGGCGGCCGGGGCCCTGCGGGGTGATGTGCAGTCCGCCGAATTCGGCCCAGGCCTCGACGGCCGCGGGGAAGACGGCGTGCCGGTGGCCTGCCGGTGAGGCGTGGTTGCGCAGTACGTCGGCCCAGATCTCCGCCTGCTTTATGTCCCAGCGTCCGGGGAGCCAGCCGGCCGCGCGCAGGGCGGCGTCGACGGGGACGGGGAAGCGCGGGTTGGCGGCAGTGGTGGGGTGCTGCTGTTCGGTGTGCATGGGCCCTCGTTGCGGTAGCGCGGCTCGGTGGGGGGTCAGGCTTCGGGGGTGGTCGGGTCCACGACTCGTACGCCGAAGTGTGCCGTGAGCGCGGTACAGGAGCGGCAGGGGCGGGCGAAGCCGCCGTGCAGGGGGTCGCCGTCCTCGCGGATGCGGCGGGTGGTGAGCTTGGCGTGCTTGAGGGCCTTGCGGGCCTCGCCGTTGGTCATGGGTTTTCGTGCCGCGCGTTTGGAGCGGCTGCCGTCGGCGGCGCTGAGGTGCCGGGAGATGAGGATGGCTTCGGCGCAGCGTCCGGTGAAGCGTTCGCGCTGGCCGCTTGTGAGGGTGTCGAGAAAGTCCTGTACGAGCGGGTGCAGTGCGGGGGGTTCCTCGCCGCGGCCCGCGGTGCAGGTGAGGGTCGCCCCGCGGACGGAGAGCGCGGCGGCGACGGTGGGCAGGATGCCGTCGCGGCGCTGGCGCAGTATGGGCGCGTGGGCGGAGGTGCTGCTCCAGCCGACGCGGGGGTCGCCCGAGCCGGTGGTGCCGCTCTCGTCGGTGCCGGGAGCCGCTGTCGTGGACAGTGTGTGGCTTGACCGACCGGTTTGTGCCGTGTGCATGGTGGTGCTTCCCTCCCCGCAACCCGCGGCATGACCGCGTGTGCCACGCCCCCGCGTTGCGGGGACAGCCTGCCAAATGGGGCGGGTGGTGCGGAAGCTGGGGCGGCGCGACACGCCTGGCTTTCGTCGCACGGTGACGGTGCGGTGGCTGCTGGTCATGGAACCGGAGGCCCGGTGACCGGTGTCGTCCTTACGCATAGGCTGTCGACATTCGTAGTACGCAGAACAGTGCGCGAAAGAGTGCACAGAGCAGTACGCGTCGCAGTACGCACAACAGTGATCCGCAGAACCATTAACAGTGCCGCAGGGGGCAACCGCCATGACGACAGGTCGGCTGGGGCAGCAGGCCGCGCCGCCGAACGCGGCCTACGCCGGGCAGATCGTGCACTTCCCGGATCCGGTCCGGGCCTCGCGCCACCCCAGAGGGGTGCGCGTGGACGAGCACGGCTATCCGGACTTCTCTGCCTACGCGCGTGCTGCGGCCGAGATCGCCGAACCCCCCGAGGGTTTCGGTGTCGACGAGCTGCGCCTCACGGACTATGTCTCCGCGAACGCCGCCCTCGCGGCGTCGGGTCATGACCTGTGGGACACGATCCCGCCGGTGGCGACCCCGCACGGCTGGACCTGGCATCACGTGCCGGGCGGCCGCCGCCTCGATCTTGTGCCGGTCGAGGTGAAGGCGCTCCTTCGCCATCACGGCGGGATCGCGACGACGGCCGTGGACCAGAACAAGAGGGGTACGCGCCCGCTCCAGGAGACCCGTCCCGCGCATCTCGCGCTGCCGAAGTCGGCGGTCGCGGTGTCGGAGCAGGAGATCCTCGGCGTCGAGGAGGACCTCGGTTACCGGCTGCCCGGCGCCTACCGCTCGTTCCTGAAGGCGGCGGGCGGCTGCGCGCCGGTTGGCGCCGCGCTCGACGCGGAGCTGGGTCTGCTGGTCGACCAGCCGTTCTTCACGGTGCGGGACGAGGCCGCGGTCAACGACCTGGTGTACGTGAACAAGTGTCTGCGCGACCATCTCACCAAGGACTACCTGTGCGTCGGCTTCGTGCAGGGCGGACTGCTCGCCGTGAAGGTCAAGGGCGACCGGATCGGCTCGGTGTGGTTCTGCGCGTACGACGACGCCCGTGATGTCTCGGAAGCGGCAGGGTGGCAGCCCGCCGAGCGGGTGGAGCGGCTGCTGCTGCCGTGCGGCGACGATTTCGACGCGTTCTTGTCCCGGCTCGCGGGGAACCCGCCGGAGCTGGAGACCGTGGCGAACCTGATGGTGGACGGCGGCTTCGCGCGCGCCGTTCCGGTGGGGGAGTGACTTGGCGATGGTGACCTTCGCGCAGGCGCAGGAGCGCGCCGAGGAGTGGATCAACGGCGACGTGCCCGGCTACCAGCACCGTGAGGTGCGGGTCCGGGAGTTCGATCTCGGCTTTGTCGTGTGGGCGGAGGACCGGGAGAACGGTCCGGTGTCCGACGGCGGCAAGCAGCGGCTCGTCATCGCGCGGGACAGCGGCGAGGCCACGCTGTGGCCCGGGCTGCCCGTCGGTGAGGTGATTCGCCGGTACGAAGAGGAGTACGGCGTCCCGGACGCGGCTCCGGAGGATCCGGCACCGGCACCGCCGGAGCGGGTCGACCTGAATCAGACGTCGTTCCTGTTGAGCCCTCCGGAGTGGCTCCAGGAGGCGGCGGACAAGCTGGGCATCCCGGATCGCCGGGCGGACGCGTCCAACGGGGCGGGTGCGGTGGGGAGTTCGCCGGCTGCGGCTCCGACTCCGGCTGCTCCGGCCGCGCCTGCGGCTTCCGCTGCTTCGGCTCCGGGTGCGCCCGGGGCGTGGGATCGCCCGGCGGCGTCCAACGAGGCGGGTGCGGTGGGGAGTTCGGCTGCCGCTCCGGCCGCGTCCGGGGCTCCTGCCGCTCCGGGTGCGCCCGAGGCGCCCGGTGGCGGTACGCCGTGGCCCGCGGCCGGTGCGTCGGGCGGCGCACCCGCCGCTGCCGCTCCGTGGGACGGCACTGACACCAACGGGCAGTCGGGCGACGAGAGTTCGGTGCCCGCGCCCGCGACGGTCTTCGCGCCACCGCTGGTCGGCGGTGACGACGACGACACCCCGCCGCCCGGCGTTTCGCCGGAGGCCAAGACCGCGCTGATGCACGGCGGCAGCCGCCTTCCGTCGACGACGGTCGCGCCCGCCCTCGACGTTCCGGACGCGGGTGCGCCGCAGCCCCCTGCCGCTCCGGGACCGAACCTGCCTCCGCCGCCTGCCGGTGGCGCGGTGAACATGCCGCCGCCTCCGGGCGCGGGCGTGCCGGACGCTTCCGCGTACGGCTATCCGCAGGGGCCCGCGGCTCCTGCCGCCCAGCAGCACTCCGTGCCGCCCGGCGCCGGGGACATCGCCGACGCCGCGACCAGCAAGGCGCAGGCGCCGCCGCGCGCCGCACGGGGGAGCGGTGCGAGTACGCCGCCGCCTCCGGGTGCGCCGGGGACTCCCGGTGCGGCTCCGGGGAGTACGCCGCCGCCGTCCGGGCCCGGTGCTCCGGGTACGCCGGCGGGGGGCTACGTCCCGACGCAGCTCGTCTCGGCGCTCGGCCCTGACGGGCCTCAGCCGCCTGCGGCTCCTGGTGCTCCGGCGGCTCCGGGTGCTCCTGGTGCACCGCAGCCTCCTGGGCCTCCCGGTACGCCGGGTACGCCTCCCGGTGGGGTGCACCATGCGGCGACGATGTTCGCGGACCCGAGCATGGGTGGTCCCGGTGGAATCAAGCCGCCGGGTGCTCCTGGTGCGCCGCAGCCTCCCGGTCCTCCTGGTGCTCCTGGTGCTCCTGGTGCGCCGCAGCCACCTGGGCCTCCCGGTACGCCGGGTACGCCTCCCGGTGGGGTGCACCATGCGGCGACGATGCTGGCCGACCCGAGCATGGGTGGTCCCGGTGGAATCAAGCCGCCGGGTGCTCCCGGCACCCCGGGTGCCCCTCAGCCTCCTGGCGCTCCCGGTGCTCCTGGCGCTCCCGGCACCCCGCCCCCCGGCGGCGGTGTCCACCACGCGGCGACGATGCTGGCCGGACCCGCGGTCGGCGGTCCCGGTGCGCCGCTGCCGCCGCAGGGTCCCGGTGCTCCCGGCATGCCGCCGCCCGCGCCGGGCCAGCCGTACGGCTACCCGCAGCCGCCCGCAGGTCAGCCGACCGTCGGCCCCGGCTACCAGGCCGTACTGCGGTATCGCGCGGCCGACGGCTCCGAGCAGCAGCTCATCCGCCGCTCGGCGCCCGGCACCCCGCACCCGGAGTGGCAGATCCTGCACGAGCTGCGCGGCATGAACGTGCCGCCGCAGCAGGTGCTCGAACTCCACACCGAGCTGGAGTCCTGCGAGCTTCCGGGTGCGTACTGCGCCCGCATGATCCGCGAGACGTGGCCGCAGGCGCGGATCACATCCATCGCGCCGTACGGCAAGGATCACGCGTCCCGTCAGGGCGGCATGCAACAACTGATCGCGCACCAGGGCGAGTTGCACCAGGTCGCGGACGGCCCGGCGCGCCCCGCGCCGGTGCGGGCGCCGCTGCCGCAGGTGCAGCCGGCGCCGCCGATTCCGCCGGAGGGCGTGGCGCAGGAGCTCGCGGGCGCGTTCGGGCCCGGCATCTTCCGCTTCGACCAGCGGGCGGTGTCGCGTCAGGGTGTGCCGGAGATCGTGGCGCACACGCTCGTCGTGGCGGGTCTGCCCGTCGACTTCGGCCCGTTCTTCTGGGCGCAGGCCCAGCCGGGGCGTCCGGTGCCGACGCTGGCCGAGACGGCGCAGGAGCGGGGCGTACAGCCGGCGTCGGACGCCGGTTCGTACCTCGTCATGGGCAGTGACTTCGGCCGGGCGATCTGTGTCCAGTACGGCACGGCGAACATCGTCGCCGTGCCGGTGGAGGCGGGGCCCGGCGGGGCTCCGGTGCCGCCGCAGTTCGTGAACACGGGGCTGCCCGAGTTCACCCGCTGCCTGGCGCTGCTCGGCCGGATGTGGCGGCTGCGGTTCGGGCTCAACCAGGAGCAGGCGGGGCGCTGGACCGTCGACTTCCAGAGCCAGCTCGCCGCGCTCGATCCGGCGGCGCTTGCGTCTCCGGAGAGCTGGTGGTCGGTGCTGCTCGAGCAGATGTGGGACGGGCTGCTGTAGCCCCCGGCGGTTGTGACACGAGGCGCTCGGCCCTGTTTGGGGGCGGGCGCCTCGTTCGTGTCACCCCGCATCCCCTGGCTCGGAACAAGCCTTTCCCGCCCACCCGCCCGATTGCCCCGGGTGTCGAGGAGTGATTACGGCCTTTGACGGGAAATGGCGCATCCTTGACCGGGTGAGATGCGCGGAGTGTCGCGTTATGAGCGCTTCCGCTTGATCCATCAAGATGTGCGCCAATCGCGTAGTACGCGCGGGGTGCCTCGGAGAGGGGATTCAAGGATGAGCAGCGGTGCAACGGCCTCGCCGTACGGCTTCGTCGCCGTGCGCGGACGCGGCTACCGGCCCGGGCAGGTGGACGCGTACGCCTCCGGTCTTTCCCGGGACCGGGACGACGCGTGGGAGCGCGCCGCCCGGCTCACCGTCCTCGCCAAGGACATGGAGGCGGAGGTGGAACGGCTGCGGGACGTGGTCTCGCGGCTCGCCCCGCAGACGTACGAGGAACTCGGCGAGCGCGCTCAGCAGATCCTGGCGGTCAGCGAGGCGGAGGCCGCCGGGCTGCGGGCCGACGCGGAGGCCGAGGCGCTGCGGGTGGGCGAGGCGGCCGACGCGGCGGCGCGGGAGGTGCGCGAGGCAGCCGGTGCGTACGCCGACGAGCTGCTCGCCGAGGCCGACGAGCGGGCCGGGAAGCGGCTGCTTGCCGCCCGCGCCGCGGCGGACGAGATGCGGATCGCGGCCCGCCGCGATGTGAAGGAGTGGCGCGGCGAGGCGCTCGCCGCGCTGCGGGAGATGCGGCAGCGCAGTGCCGCGCTCCTGGAGGAGCAGGAGACGGAGCACGCCGAGCGCTGGGAGGCGGCCGAGCGGGAGATCGCCCTGCGGGAGGCCGAAGGGGAGGCGTGGGAGGCCTCGGTCGTGGCAGCGGCGGAGGCCCGCCTGTCCGAGGCCGAGCGGGCCTATGCCGAGGCGGAGGAGTCCGCCCGTCACGGGCAGGAGGACGCGGAGGCGCGGGGTGCGGAGTTGGTCGCTGCCGCGGGGGTGCGGGAGGAAGGGGTTGTCCGGGAGACGGAGCGGTTGTTGCGGGAACACGGTGAGGAGTGGGAGGAGGTTCGGGCGCACATGGAGCATGTGCGGAGCAGTCTCGCCGCGCTGACCGGGCAGGTGTCCTAGACGCCGCTTCGCGGCGACATTTCCCGCCCGCCCACCCACCCGAGCACCCCGCGTCGGACACGTGGGCGTGAGTGCCCCGGTGGGCTGTTGGGGTGGGTGGGTAACGACCTCCAGCCTCAGCCTCGCTTGATTCCCGCCAGGATCCAGCCCTCCACCGCCTCGTACTGCCTGCGCTGTTCCTCCGACTCCCTGCGGCCCGACGACACCGTGCCGAGCCAGCCCAGGAGGAAGCCGAGGGGGATGGAGACGATGCCTGTCGTGGTGAACGGGAACCAGTTGAAGTCCAGGTCGGGGAAGGCCGAAACCGGGGAGCCCGAGACCAGGTTGGTGCCCGTCATCAGGATGACGGAGCCCAGCGTGCCGCCGATCAGCGTCCACAGCAGGCCCCTGCGGGTGAAGCGGCGCCAGAAGAGGCTGTAGACGAGCGCCGGCGCGAGGGCGGACGCGCCCAGGCAGAACGAGAGCGTGACCAGCGGCTGCAGATTGCGGTGCTGCACCAGGACCGCGAGGAAGATCGCCAGGCCGCCGACGGCGAAGGCCGAAACGCGGGCGAGCGTCATCTCCCTGCGCGGTGTGATGCCGCGGCGGCAGTGCGCGAAGACGTCGTGGGCCAGCGAGTTGGCGCAGGCCAGGATCATTCCCGCGACCGAGGCGAGCAGCGTGAGGAAGATCGCCGTGGTGACCGTCGTGAAGATGAGGGTCTCCGCCGTCGACGCGTTCGCGCCGAAAACCGCCTTGGAGCCGAGCAGATACGCCGTGTTGCCCTGCGGGTCCGCCTGGGCGATCGCCGCCCGCCCGATCATCGCCGTCGCGCCGAAGCCGACGATGGCGATGATGAGGACGAAGAGGGCCACCGACGACACCGCCCATGACATGGAGCGCCGTATCTCGCGTGCGCTGCGCGCCGTGTACATGCGCATGGTGACGTGCGGCAGGCAGGCCCCGCCGAGCACCACCGTCAGCTCCGAACTGATCATGTCCAGGCGGGGGTTGGGGCCGCCGGCGAACTGCAGTCCCGACTGGAGGAAGGCGGGGCCGATGCCGCTGCCACGCTCGCCGGCGGCGAGCAGCGCGCCCAGGTCCCAGTCGAAGCGGCGCAGGATCAGTGCGGCGATGACCAGGCCGGAGCCGAGCAGGATCACGATCTTCAGGATCTGGATGAGGGCGGTGCCCTTCATGCCGCCGATCGCCGCGTAGCTGATCATGAGGGCGCCGAGTGCGACGACGCAGCCCGTCTTCAGGCCCTCGCTGGAGAACCCGAGGATGAAGGCGAGCAGATCGCCCGCGCCGGCCAGCTGGACCAGCATCAGCGGGATCAGCGCGGCCAGCGTCGCCGCGCATGCCGTGATGCGTACGGCACGTCCCGGCATCCGGCGGGTCAGTACATCTCCCATGGTGAACTGCCCTGCGTTGCGCAGGGGTTCGGCCAGCAGGAACATCAGGAGCATCAGGGACAGCGCCGTGCTCAGGGCCAGGACGACCCCGTCGTACCCGACGAGCGCGATCACGCCGCCGGTGCCGAGGACGGTCGCCGCGGAGATGTAGTCGCCCGCGATGGCGAGGCCGTTGCGCATCGGTGAGAGCGCGCCGTAGCCGGTGTAGAACTCGCCGAGGTCGTCGCGGTCGGGGCCGGTCAGGACGCACAGCAGCAGGGTGAGGGTGACGACGGCGGTGAAGGCCACCAGGGACATGGCCTGTGCGGAATCGGTGGCGAGGACGACTCGGGCGTGTGCGGAGGTGTTCATCGGTTCGCCTCCAACTCGGCCAGCTTGCGCAGCCGTTGGGCCAGTGGGTCGAGGAGACGGCGGGCCGTGAACTCGTACAGCGCTATGGCGAGCAGCGTGACGGGCAGCTGGCACAGGCCGAGCAGCAGACCGACGGAGAGCCCGCCGGTGACGGTGTCCGTCATCAGGGACGGCGCGAAGGCGGAGAGAACCAGGAAGAGCGTGAAGTAGCCGAGCGCGGTGAGCGTGGCGACGCGGCGCTGCCACCGGTAGGCACTGCGCAGGAAACGCAGGTCACTGTGGCGCCCGAGCGCCGGGTGGCGGCGGGGCCGCGGCGGGGGTGGTGGGGGTGGCGGCGCGACGGGCTGCCAGGGGTAGGTCGGGTAGGAGGGGGACGAGTCGTGCGGCGGGAGGTGGCGGGGGAGGGGCGACGGTTGGGGAGGCTGGGGTTGCTGTGACTGGTACGGGCGTTGGGACTGCGGCTGCGGCTGCGGCTGCGGTTGGGGCTGCGGTTGGGGCTTGGGCTGCCCCTGCCCTGGCTGCCACGGCTCGTAGGACTGCTGTGGCTGCTGCGGCTGGTCATGATGCGGCAACTGGTGCGCCTGATGCGGCTGTTGAGGGTGGTGCGGTTGTTGTGACTGATGCGGCTGCTGGGCTGCTCGCGGCTGTTGGGCGTGGCGTGGCTGCGCTGCCGGATACGGCTCCTCTGCCTGCTCCGGTCGTTCAGGGTACGGCAACTGGCTTGGCTGATAAGGCTGTTGAGAAGGCTGCGGCTGCTGAGGGTGATGGTGGTGCGGCATCCCGGTTCTCCTTGCGCGGCGTCGGTCCGGTGCGGGACCGCAGGGAGCGAGAGGTGAGAACCGAGCACGTTACTTGTAAGTAGCGGGGCTGCGAAGGGATTTGGGCATACTGCTTGGTCGGTTTATTCGGCCGGTTTATTCACGGGGCGTTCACGCGGTGCCGGGCCGGTTTCTTCCCCGTTCTCCGGGGACTTCACGCCGATAACCGGAAACCGTCGGGGCGCAAGGAATACCAGTACGAGCAGGGCGAGCACCGCCGCGCACCCGGCCCCCACGTACACCGTGTCGACGGCGGAGTCGACCGCGCGGCGCAGCCGGTCGGGGTCGGCGACCGACGCCGGGTCCGCTGCGTTCTCGAGGGAGCGGGCGACCGAGTCCAGGGAGCCCGCGCCACCGAGGCGCGAGGTCAGCACCGCGTTGGCGACCGCGCCGAAGAGTGCGGCGCCGAGCGTCTGGCCGATCTGGCGGCAGAAGAGGATCGACGCGGTCGCCGTGCCGCGCTCGGACCAGCCGACGGTGGACTGCACCCCGACGATCAGCGGGAGTTGGAAGAGGCCGAGCGCCGCGCCGAGCAGCAGCATGATCAGGGCCGGTTGCCAGGCCTGCCCCGGATAGGGCAGCAGCGGGAACGCGAAGAGGAGGAGCGCGGACGCGCCGATGCCGATGATCGCGGTGTTGCGGAAGCCGATCCTGCGGTACACGTGCTGGCTGAGCGCCGCCGACACCGGCCAGCTCAGCGTCATGACGGAGAGCACGAACCCGGCGGCGATCGGCGCGAGGCCCAGCACGGACTGCGCGTACGTCGGCAGGAAGACCGTCGGGGCGACCATCAGGAGGCCGAGCGCGCCCAGGGCGAGATTGACGGCGGCGATGGTGCGGCGCCGCCAGACCCAGCCCGGCAGGATCGGCTCGGCGGCCCGCCGCTCGATGACCACGACGGCGGCGGCGAGCGCGAGGCCCGCCGCGAAGAGCGCGAGCGACGGCGTGGACAGCCAGCCCCAGGCGACGCCGCCCTGTACGAGCGCGGTGAGCAGGACGCCGCCGCAGGCGAAGACGGCGAGCGCGCCCGCCCAGTCGGTGCGCCCCCGGGCGGTGGCCGCCGCGCGCTCCGGCTCGTGCAGGTGGCGCACGATCAGCCACAGGGCCACCGCCCCGATGGGCAGATTGATCAGGAAGATCCAGCGCCAGTCGGCGTACGCGGCGATCAGGCCGCCGAGCGCCGGGCCCGCGATCGACGAAGCGGCCCACACGGTGGACAACTTGGCCTGGATCTTGGGGCGTTCCTTGAGGGGGTAGAGGTCGGCGGCGAGTGTCTGCACCGTGCCCTGGAGTGCGCCGCCGCCCAGGCCCTGGACGACGCGGAAGGCGATCAGCGCCCCCATGTTCCACGCCACGGCGCACAGGGCCGAGCCGATCAGGAAGAGGATGCTGCCCGCGATGAGGACGGGCTTGCGGCCGAAGGTGTCGGAGAGCTTGCCGTAGATGGGCAGGGTGACCGTGACGGCGAGGAGATAGCCGGAGAAGAGCCAGGAGAAGACGGAGAAGCCGCCGAGGTCGCCGACGATCTGCGGGATGGCGGTCGAGACGATCGTGGAGTCCAGGGCCGCGAGGGCCATGGCGAGCATGAGCGCGGCGACGACGGGGCCGCGGCGTCGTATGTCGTCAGTGCCCACCGAGATTCCTTCCCCCTGCATGTAATTGCTCCGGGCCACCTTCTCACCCGATGCGTGGTGGGGGCAGGGGGTGGAGACCTTCCCGGCAGGTGGGGAGGTGTCCGGTAGGTATGTGGGTGGAGTGATCCCCCAGGCCGACTCCACCGGCGGGTGGAGATCCCCTAGGGGAACCTCCGTACTACGGACCGGGGGTCGTTCGTACCGCTGGAGGACGAGAAGGCCAGGACCCGTCCTTAGATTGGCTTTATGCCGACGGGGGCGGACCAATCGCCCTCGGGGGCGGAAGAACCACAGCTCCAGGGGTGGGGTTTTCCCCCGTAAAAGACTGCGCCGGGCACCAGCGCGCCGGACCCCCTCGGCAGACCAGACTCTTTATGCGTAGCGAACACGCCTGACCTACCGCGTAACCGACTTAGGAGACTTACCGTGACATCGGCTGTGACCATTCCCAGGCACGGGGGCACTGGAGGGCGTACGGCCGTGGCGGCACGGGCGCGCCAGGTCGTGAAGGCGTACGGATCCGGGGAGACCCGGGTCGTGGCGCTCGACCACATCGACGTGGACATCGCCCGCGGGCAGTTCACCGCGATCATGGGCCCCTCCGGCTCCGGCAAGTCGACCCTGATGCACTGCCTCGCGGGCCTCGACACCGTTTCCTCCGGGCAGATCTACCTCGACGAGACCGAGATCACCGGCCTGAAGGACAAGAAGCTCACGCAGCTGCGCCGGGACCGGATCGGCTTCATCTTCCAGGCGTTCAACCTGCTCCCGACGCTCAACGCCATCGAGAACATCACGCTCCCGATGGACATAGCGGGCCGCAAGCCCGACCGCGGCTGGCTCGACCAGGTCGTCGAGACGGTGGGCCTTGCGGGCCGCCTCAAGCACCGCCCGACCGAGCTCTCCGGCGGCCAGCAGCAGCGCGTCGCCGTGGCCCGCGCGCTCGCGTCCCGGCCTGAGATCATCTTCGGCGACGAGCCGACAGGGAACCTCGACTCCCGTGCCGGGGCGGAGGTGTTGGGCTTCCTGCGCCGCTCGGTGACCGATCTTGGCCAGACCATCGTGATGGTCACGCACGACCCGGTGGCCGCCTCGTACGCGGACCGGGTGCTGTATCTCGCCGACGGACGGATCGTCGACGAGATGTACTCGCCCACCGCCGAGACGGTCCTTGATCGCATGAAGGACTTCGACGCGCGGGGGCGTACGTCATGACCGTCCTGAAGACCTCGATGCGCAACTTCTTCGCGCACAAGGGCCGCATGGCGCTCTCCGCGGTGGCCGTGGTCCTGTCGGTGGCGTTCGTCTGCGGCACGCTCGTCTTCTCCGACACGATGAACACGACGTTCGACAAGCTCTTCGCCGCGACGTCCGCCGACGTCACCGTCACCTCCAAGTCCGCGACGGACCCCGGTGACCGGCCCGACTCGGGCAAGCCCGAGTCGATGCCCGCATCGGTCGTCGACCGGGCGAAGAAGGCGGACGGCGTGAAGTCCGCCGAGGGCGCGGTCAGCAGCGAGAGCGTGACCGTCGTCAACTCCGAGAAGGAGAACATCGGTCCGACCAACGGCGGCCCGACCCTCGCGGGCAACTGGACGCGCAACGACCTGCGTTCGATGGACATCACCTCCGGGCACGCCCCGCGCGGTCCCACCGACGTGATGATCGACGCCGACACCGCCGACAAGCACGACCTGAAGATCGGCGACGAACTGCGCACGATCGCCGTCTCCGGCGACCACACCGCAAAGATCTCCGGCATAGCCACCTTCAAGGTGACCAACCCCGGTGCCGCGATCGTCTACTTCGACACCGCCACCGCACAGCGCGAACTGCTCGGCACCACCGGCCGGTTCACGCACGTCAACGTCACCGCAGAAGCCGGCGTCAGCGACGCGGTGCTCAAGCGGAACGTCACCGACACGATGGGCGCGGACGCCTCCGCGTACAAGGTCAAGACGCAGAAGGAGAGCGCGGACGACAACCGCGAGAGCGTCAGCGGCTTCCTGAACGTGATGAAGTACGCGATGCTCGGCTTCGCCGGGATCGCCTTCCTCGTCGGCATCTTCCTCATCATCAACACCTTCTCGATGCTGGTCGCCCAGCGCACCCGCGAGATCGGCCTGATGCGCGCCATCGGTTCGAGCCGCAAGCAGGTCAACCGCTCCGTGCTCGTCGAGGCGCTGCTGCTCGGCGTCTTCGGCTCGGTCCTCGGCGTCGGCGCGGGCGTCGGGCTCGCCGTCGGCCTGATGCAGCTGATGTCCGGCATGGGCATGGAGCTGTCGACGCAGGACCTCACGGTCAAGTGGACAACTCCCGTGGTGGGCATGGTCCTTGGCATCGTCGTCACGGTCCTGGCCGCCTACCTCCCGGCCCGGCGAGCGGCCAAGGTCTCCCCGATGGCCGCGCTGCGCGACGCCGGAACCCCGGCCGACGGCAAGGCGAGCGCGCTGCGTGCGGTCATCGGCCTCGTCCTCACCGGCGCCGGCGGCTACGGCCTCTACACCGCGTCCCAGGCGGACAAGGCGAGCGACGGTTCGCTCTTCCTCGGCGGCGGTGTCGTCCTCACCCTCATCGGCTTCGTCGTCATCGGCCCGGTCCTCGCGGGCGGCGTGGTCCGCGTCATCAGCGCCGTACTGCTGAGGATGTTCGGTCCCATCGGCCGCATGGCCGAGCGCAACGCGCTGCGCAACCCGCGCCGCACCGGTGCCACCGGCGCGGCCCTGATGATCGGCCTCGCGCTTGTCGCCTGTCTCTCCGTGGTCGGCTCCTCGATGGTCGCCTCCGCCACGGACGAGCTCGACAAGTCGGTCGGCGCGGACTTCATCATCCAGTCCGACAACGAACAGGCGATCACCCCGAAGGCCGCGAAGTCCCTGGAGAAGGCCGACCACATCGCCCACATCACCCAGTACAAGGACATCAAGGCGGACCTGACGGCCCCGAACGGCAAGGTCGCCAAGGAGGTCGGCCTGAGCGCCGCCGACGCGACGTACGCCGAGGACGTGCGCAGCGAGACGGTCGCCGGCAAGCTCGCCGACGCCTACAAGCCGGACTCGATGTCGGTCGGCGAGGACTTCGCCAAGGACCACGGCATCACCGTCGGCGACAAGGTGAAGCTTGCCTTCGACCACGGTCGGACGGGCGAGATGACGGTCCGGGCCATCACGTCGAGCGACACCTCGATCGACTCGGGCGCGATGTACGTGAACATCACGACCGCCGAGAAGTACGTGCCCGCCGACCGGATGCCGCCGAACGAGATCATGTTCGCCAAGGCGGAGAAGGGCCAGCAGGACGCGGCGTACAAGTCGCTGAAGGCGGCCATGTCCGACTACCCGCAGTACAAGGTCATGGACCAGACCGACTTCAAGCAGACGCTGAAGGACCAGGTCGGCCAGATGCTGAACATGGTCTACGGGCTCCTCGGCCTCGCGATCATCGTCGCCATCCTGGGCGTCGTGAACACCCTGGCCCTCTCGGTGGTCGAGCGGACCCGTGAGATCGGTCTGATGCGGGCGATCGGCCTCTCGCGCCGTCAGCTGCGCCGCATGATCCGCATGGAGTCGGTGGTCATCGCCCTCTTCGGCGCGCTGCTCGGCCTGGGCCTGGGCATGGGCTGGGGAGCCACGGCGCAGAAGCTCCTGGCCCTGGAGGGTCTGAAGGTCCTGGAGATCCCCTGGCCGACGATCATCACGGTCTTCATCGGCTCGGCGTTCGTGGGCCTGTTCGCGGCGCTGGTCCCGGCCTTCCGGGCGGGCCGGATGAACGTCCTCAACGCCATCGCCACGGAATAGCTCCCCGCTACGGGGGTGCGGGGGACATGGCCCCCGGCGGGCTTCGCGCCCGCCGGGGGCCGCCTGCTGCGTCGGGGGGCTTCTTTTGGCCGCGGCGCCGTTGCTGGGGCTCCGGATGGGTGCGCGTGTGCCGACGGCCAGCGGCCGTCAGCCCGGAGTCGTACGCTGGAAGCCCCCCGGCCCGTATGACGGAGCCGGGCGGTTCGCGTTGCCCTCCCGCGCGCCCCCGAACCTGGACGGAAAGCGAAAGCCCACATGAGCCTGCACGGTCTGCTCGACGCTGTCGTCAAGGACTCCGCACTCGCCGAAGCGGTCAAGGCCGCCACCGACGGCAACCGCATGCACGTCGACCTGGTCGGCCCGCCCGCGGCCCGCCCCTTCGCGGTTGCCGCACTCGCCCGCGAGACGAAGCGCACCGTCCTCGCCGTGACGGCGACCGGCCGGGAGGCCGAGGACCTGGCGGCCGCCCTGCGCACGATCATCCCGCCGGACGGAGTCGTCGAGTACCCCTCCTGGGAGACGCTCCCGCACGAGCGTCTCTCGCCCCGCTCCGACACCGTCGGCCGCCGCCTCGCGGTCCTGCGCCGGCTCGCGCACCCCCGGGCGGACGACCCCGAGACCGGGCCCGTCTCCGTCATCGTCGCCCCCGTGCGCTCCGTCCTCCAGCCGCAGGTCAAGGGCCTGGGGGACCTGGAGCCCGTCGCCCTGCGCCAGGGGCAGACCACCGACCTGAACGAGACCGTCGAGGCGCTCGCGGCAGCCGCGTACTCCCGTGTCGAGCTGGTCGAGAAGCGCGGTGAGTTCGCCGTGCGCGGCGGCATCCTCGACGTCTTCCCGCCGACCGAGGAGCATCCGCTCCGCGTCGAGTTCTGGGGCGACGACGTCGAGGAGATCCGCTACTTCAAGGTCGCCGACCAGCGCTCCCTGGAGGTCGCCGAGCACGGCCTGTGGGCGCCGCCCTGCCGTGAGCTGCTGCTCACCGACGACGTACGCGAGAGGGCCGCGGCCCTGGCCGAGGCCCACCCCGAGCTCGGCGAGCTGCTCGGCAAGATCGCCGAGGGCATCGCCGTCGAGGGCATGGAGTCCCTCGCGCCGGTCCTGGTCGACGACATGGAGCTGCTGCTCGACGTCCTGCCGAAGGACTCCATGGCCGTGGTCTGCGACCCCGAGCGGGTGCGCACCCGGGCCGCCGACCTGGTGGCCACGAGTCAGGAGTTCCTGCAGGCGAGCTGGGCCGCGACCGCGGGCGGCGGAGAGGCCCCCATCGACGTGGGCGCGGCCTCGCTGTGGGGCATCGCGGACGTCCGCGACCACGCGAGCGACCTCGGGATGATGTGGTGGTCGGTGAGCCCCTTCGCCGCCGACGAAGATCTGGACGACGACACCCTCAAGCTCGGCATGCACGCCACCGAGACCTACCGGGGCGACACCGCGAAGGCGCTCGCCGACACCAAGGGCTGGCTCGCCGACGGCTGGCGCACCGTCTATGTGACGGAGGGCCACGGCCCCGCAGCCCGCACCGTCGAGGTCCTCGGCGGCGAGGGCATCGCGGCCCGCCTCGACGCGGACCTCAGCGAGCTCACGCCCTCCGTCGTGCACGTCTCGTGCGGCTCGATCGACTACGGCTTCCTGGACCCGGCCCTCAAGCTCGCCGTCCTCACCGAGACCGACCTCTCCGGGCAGAAGGCGGCAGGCAAGGACGGCCAGCGGATGCCGGCCCGCCGCCGCAAGACGATCGACCCGCTGACCCTGGAGGCCGGCGACTACATCGTCCACGAGCAGCACGGCGTCGGCCGCTACATCGAGATGGTGCAGCGCACCGTCCAGGGCGCCACCCGCGAGTACCTGGTCGTCGAGTACGCCCCCGCCAAGCGCGGCCAGCCCGGCGACCGCCTCTACATCCCCACCGACCAGCTGGAGCAGATCACCAAGTACGTGGGTGGGGAGGCCCCGACGCTGCACCGCCTTGGCGGCGCCGACTGGACGAAGACGAAGGCACGCGCGAAGAAGGCGGTCAAGGAGATCGCTGCGGACCTCATCAAGCTGTACAGCGCCCGCATGGCGGCCCCCGGCCACTCCTTCGCCGCCGACACCCCCTGGCAGCGCGAGCTGGAGGACGCCTTCCCGTACGTGGAGACGCCCGACCAGCTCACCACCATCGCCGAGGTCAAGGAGGACATGGAGAAGACGGTCCCGATGGACCGCCTGATCTGCGGCGACGTCGGCTACGGCAAGACGGAGATCGCGGTGCGCGCGGCGTTCAAGGCGGTGCAGGACGGCAAGCAGGTGGCGGTCCTGGTCCCCACGACCCTCCTCGTCCAGCAGCACTTCGGTACGTTCTCCGAGCGCTACTCCCAATTCCCGGTGAAGACGCGGGCGTTGAGCCGCTTCCAGACGGACACGGAGTCGAAGGCGACCCTGGAGGGCCTGCGCGACGGCTCGGTCGACATCGTCATCGGCACCCACCGCCTCTTCTCCTCCGAGACCAAGTTCAAGGACCTGGGCCTGGTCATCGTCGACGAGGAGCAGCGCTTCGGCGTCGAGCACAAGGAACAGCTGAAGAAGCTGCGGGCCAACGTGGACGTCCTGACGATGTCGGCGACCCCGATTCCCCGTACGTTGGAAATGGCCGTGACCGGCATCCGCGAGATGTCGACCATCACCACCCCGCCGGAGGAGCGCCACCCGGTGCTCACCTTCGTCGGCCCGTACGAGGAGAAGCAGATCGGCGCGGCCGTCCGCCGCGAGCTGCTCCGCGAGGGCCAGGTCTTCTACATCCACAACAGGGTGGAGTCGATCGACCGCGCGGCGGCCCGCCTTCGCGAGATCATCCCCGAGGCCCGCATCGCCACCGCCCACGGCCAGATGTCCGAACAGGCCCTGGAACAGGTCGTGGTGGACTTCTGGGAGAAGAAGTTCGACGTGCTCGTCTCGACGACGATCGTCGAGTCCGGCATCGACATCTCCAACGCCAACACCCTGATCGTCGAGCGCGGCGACAACTTCGGCCTCTCCCAGCTCCACCAGCTGCGCGGCCGTGTCGGACGTGGCCGCGAGCGCGGTTACGCCTACTTCCTCTACCCGCCGGAGAAGCCCCTCACCGAGACCGCCCACGAGCGCCTTGCGACCATCGCCCAGCACACGGAGATGGGCGCGGGCATGTACGTGGCGATGAAGGACCTGGAGATCCGAGGAGCCGGAAACCTCCTGGGCGGCGAACAGTCCGGCCACATCGCGGGCGTCGGCTTCGACCTGTACGTACGCATGGTCGGCGAGGCCGTGGCCGACTACCGCGCCTCCCTGGAGGGCGGGGTGGAGGAGGAGCCGCCGCTGGAGGTCAAGGTCGAGCTGCCGGTGGACGCGCACGTCCCGCACGACTACGCACCCGGCGAGCGCCTGCGCCTCGCGGCCTACCGATCCATCGCCTCCGCGAGCAGCGAGCAGGACGTCAAGGCGGTGCGCGAGGAACTCACCGACCGCTACGGCAAGTTGCCCGAGCCGGTGGAGAACCTCCTCCTGGTGGCGGGCCTGCGCATGCTGGCCCGCGCGTGCGGGGTCGGCGAGATCGTGCTGCAGGGCAACAACATCCGCTTCGCCCCTGTGGAGTTGCGGGAGTCCCAGGAGCTCAGGCTCAAGCGTCTCTACCCCGGCACGGTCATCAAGGAGAACGCCCACCAGATCCTCGTACCGCGCCCGAAGACGGCGAAGGTCGGCGGGAAGCCGTTGATCGGGCGTGAACTCCTGGGCTGGGTCGGGGAGTTCCTCACGTCGATCCTGGGGTCGTAGGGGTCCTGGGCGGCGGCTCAGGCCACCGTGCGGATCCGTCCGCCGGTGGCCCGGGCCAGCTGCGACACCAGGCGGTCGCGGACCTCCGTCTGGGCGGCGATGCGGCGGTCGATGACGGCAAGGCGGTCGAGGATGACCCGCAGGCCCTCGTCGGACGGGGACGTGCCCGCGATGTCCCCGTCCAGACAGGGCAGGAAGACGCGTACGTCGTCGAGGGTGAGCCCGGCGTCGAGGAGGAAGCGGATGTTGCGCACGCGCGTGACGGCCCGCCCGGCGTCGTACAGGCGGTAGCCGTTGTGGGCGCGCTCGGACTCGATGAGCCCGGCCTCCTCGTAGTGCCGCAACGCGCGCGGCGTCGCCCCGGTGACCGCCGCAAGCTCCCCGATGCGCATCCGCAAGGCCCCCTTCTCCGGTCCTCCTTCGGCCGGAGCCTTTCGTATCACGCGGCGTGGCGCGTACGGCGTGGCGCGTACGGCGAGGCGTTACGAGACCACGGCGCCGCCGTCCACGGGGAGCACGACGCCGGTGATGAACGAGGCGCCGGGGGACGCGAGCCGGGTGATGGCCCAGGCGACCTCCTCGGGCCGTCCGACCCTCCCCATCGGGGTGTGTTCCATCTGCCACTTCCGGATGGCGGCCTTCTCCTCGGTCGTGAACCCGGAGTGGTCGGCGATCGGCGTGGCCACGGCGCCGGGCGCGACGGCGGCGACCCGGATGCCGCGCGGCGCGAGGTCGACGGCCCAGCCGCGGGTGAGGAGTTCGAGGGCGGTCTTGGTGGCGGGGTAGAGCGAATTGCCGGGCCAGCCGCGCTGCCCGACGGATGTCGTGACGTTCACGATGACGCCCCGGGTCTCGCTCAGCGCGTCGAGCGCGGCCTGGGTGAGCAGGACGGGGGCGACGAGGTTGGTGGCGAGCTGGAGGTCGATCACCTCGCGGGTGTAGCTGCCGAGGCTCGCGGTGCGGACGACTCCGGCGTTGTTGACGAGGACGTCGAGGCGGCCGTGGGTCTCAAGGACGGTACGGACGATGTGCTCGGGCCCGCCGTCCGCGGTGATGTCGGCGACGAGCGGGGTGATGAGGCCGTCGCCCGCCGCGGCGGTGCTCCGCAGCGGCTCCGCCCGCCGTCCCACGACGACGACCCGTGCGCCTTCGGCGGCGAAGGCGAGCGCGGTGGCCCGTCCGATGCCGGTGCCGCCGCCGGTGACGAGGACGGTCCGGTCCTGCTGCTTCTGCTGCTCCTGCTGTTCGTTGTGGCTCATGCGCAGATGCTCCGACCCTGCCGCTAGGGGCAGGGTCAAGCGCGGCCCCGCCCACCGGTGGGCTCAGCGGGCGCAGGCTTCGGCGATCGACAGGCTGTTCTCGTAGAGGTGGTGCCGGGTGATGCGGCCGTCCTCGGCGGTCAGCCGCAGGGCGAACGGGCCCTCGAAGGACTTGCCGGTGTCGCGCACGGTGCCCCAGAGCCTGCCGAAGATCACGGCGTCGGTGCCGTCGACGAGCAGCGTGTCCGCGGTGGCGCCGGAGGCCTCCGGGATCACGTACTCGCCCATCTCGGCGGCCTGGGCCGCGCACTCCGCCGCGGTGGACCGCGGCCGGATCCACGGCACGCCCGGGTTGTCGGCGAGCAGCCAGTCGACCTCGTCGGCGAACAGGGCGGTCAGGCGCTCGGTGTCGCCCGCGAGCCGGCAGGCGAGGAACTCCTGGACGGTGGCGCGGGTGGCGTCGGCGATGGACGTCGCGGTCATGGCGGATCTCCTTGCGGTGGGCGGGCCTTGGTTGCTGACGATCGTGCCGCGCGGGCCGGGAAGACGCGATTACGTCCGAGGTAATGAGGTAATGAGGTAATGCTGCGCGACGGGACTCCTCGATGACACGTTGTACGCGTCATCAGGTGGGGCACGTCGTGAGGAGGGGCCATGGCCGCAGGGGAGTCGGGGACGGTCGATACGGGACGGGTGCGGCAGATGTGGCATCTGCTCGAACCACTGCACGCGGTGGTCTATTACGCCCCTGAGGCCTTCGAAGAGGCCGCCGCGCTCGGGTTCAAGACCGATGAGCGGTGGCCGAGTTACTTCGCCTGGCGGGCCGCGCCGCTCGGGACGGCGGGGACGGAGCGGGTGGCTTCGGCGTTCTACAGCTTCAGCCCGCGGATGGTGGGCGAGTACGTTCCGGCCGCGTGGCGGACCGCCGCTCCCGATGCCGTGCTCGATGCGCGGCTGCGCGGCGTCGACCGTGGATATCGCGCCCTTTTCGGTGACCGTGTCGAGGGGCCCGAGTTCGCGGAGGCCGCCCATCTCGCCCGGCGGGCCGCCGGGTCGGCGAACACGGCGGGGCGTCCGCTCGCCGCCGCCAACGCCGCGCTGCCCTGGCCCGAACAGCCGCACCTCGCCCTGTGGCACGCGGCGACCGTGCTGCGCGAACACCGCGGTGACGGCCATCTCGCGGCGCTGCTCGTCGCGGGGCTCGACCCGGCCGAGGCGCTGGTGTCGTTCGCGGGGGTCGGCGCGGCGTCCGCGCGGACGTTCACGAGCCGCGGGTGGAGTGCGGACGAGTGGTCGGCCGCGGCCGAACGCCTCGTCGCGCGGGGCCTGTTGAGCCCTGACGGCACCGCGACCGAGGCGGGGCGGGCGCTGCGGGACGAGGTGGAGGGGCGTACGGACGAGCTGGCGGCGGCGCCGTGGCGCGCGCTGGGTGATGAGGCCGTGGCGCGCCTGGCCGACGTCCTCGGACCGCTGTGGGTCGAGGTGCTCGGCTCGGGGCTCCTGCCGTCGGAGACGACGCTGGGGATCGGGAAGGTGTGAGCGGCAAGGTGTGAGCGGCAACGTGTAAGTGGCCAAGGGTGCCCCCGCCCCTTGCCCGCGCGCGTTACGGTTGCCGTGTTGGAGAACGAGAGTCGGCTCAGGGGAGGGGAAGCGGCATGGCGCACGGCGCCGTTGTGGGGCTCGTCTGTTTTCCGGTGAAATCGATGCTGGGGGAGGCGCACGAGCGACTCGTCGTCGACGAGCGTGGCGTGGTCGGGGACCGGCTGTGGGCCCTGCGGTACGAGGACGGGAAGCTGGGGAGCGGCAAGAACAGCCGACGGTTCCGGCGCACGCCGGGGCTGCTCGAGCATGTCGGCGCGTACGACGACGAGGGTCCCGTCGTCACCACGCCGGACGGAGAAACGTTGCGGCCCGGGGATCCGCGGATCGCGGAACTCTTCGGCGCCGGTGTGGAGTTGGCGCGCGAGGGCGACGTCAGCCATCAGGACGCGGGTGCCGTCTCGATCGTCGGCACCGCGTCGCTGCGCGCGCTCGGCGAGCTGATCGGCGACGCCGACCCCGTCGACGTACGCAGACTGCGCAAGAACATCGTGGTCGAGACCGACGAGCCGTGGGCGGAGGAGGAGTGGGTCGGCCGGGAGATCGACTTCGGCGGTGAGCTGCGGCTGCGGGTCACCGAGCGCATCGAGCGCTGCGTGATGACCACCCAGGCCCAGCGCGGCCTGCCCGCCGACAACCGCGTCCTGAAGACCCTCACCGCCACGCGCGGCATGTGCATCGGCGTGTACGCGGACGTCGTGACCCCCGGCACCCTCGCACTCGGCGCCACGGTGGCCGCCCGGTGATCCGACGCACCACCCGCGCCACCCGGGTCAAGGCCCTCGCGCTGCTCACACTGCTCGTCATCACCGGCTGCACCCCGGAGGAGAAGGGCGAAGGCGGCTCATCGGGCCCCGACGCCAAGGCCGGCTCCGCGCTGGCGGCCGTCGACTCGCTCACCGTCAAGGGCCGTGCGCCCAGGACCGGTTACGAACGGGAGCGGTTCGGCAGCGCATGGGCCGACACGGACTCCAACGGCTGCGGCACCCGGGACGACATACTCAAGCGCGACCTGGAGGGCGTGAAGTTCCGGGACGGCGACTGTGAAGTGGCCTCCGGGACGCTCGCGCCCGACCCGTACACCGGCAAGGACGTCACCTTCGTACGCGGCCGCAGCAGGGTCGACATCGACCATCTCGTCGCCCTCTCGGACGCCTGGCAGAAGGGCGCGGGCGGCTGGGAGCCGAGCAAGCGCATCGCCTTCGCCAACGATCCGCTCAACCTCCTCGCCGTCGACGCGGGCCCCAACCGGGGCAAGGGCGACGGCGACACGGCCACCTGGCTGCCGCCCGACAAGGGCTACCGGTGCGCGTATGTGGCCCGGCAGGTCGCGGTGAAGAAGAAGTACGGGGTGTGGGTGACGGGCGCCGAGCGGGACGCGATGAAGCGGGTGCTCTCGGGCTGCCCGCAGGAGAAGCTGCCGTCCGGCGGCAGTCCGACGACGGCGCCGGGGCGTTTCCACGCGCGCTGAGTGGATCCCCCGCGCCGGATGCCGGAATAAACCCACTTAACAGACCGGCCAATGCCCGCTAGGTTCCCCCGCATGGACCTCAAGATCACAACCCTGGCCGAGCGCCCCGAACTCGCGGTGCCCCTCTGGCAGATGGAGGACACCTGGCCGGAGTTCATCGGGAACGACCCGATCGCCTGGTCGATGATCGGGCGGATCGTCAAGGACCTTCCCGAGTACGTCCTGGTCGCCACGGACGAGCGGGGCGAGCTCGTGGCCAAGGCGTTCAGCGTGCCGTTCGCGCTGCACGCCGACGGCCGCGGTGAGCTGCCGGACGGCGGCTGGGACCAGGTCATGCTGTGGGCGTTCGCCGACCTGCGGCACGGCAGGAAGACCGACACGGTGAGCGCGATCGAGATCACCGTGGCGAAGGAGTTCCTCGGGCACGGTGTCTCAGGGCGGATGCTCGCCGCGATGCGCGACAACGCCCGCGCCCGCGGCTTCTCCGAGGTCGTCGCCCCGGTCCGCCCGAACGCCAAGCACCTCGAACCGGCCGCGCAGATCGACACGTACGCGCAGCGCAAGCGGGACGACGGGCTGCCCGCCGACCCGTGGCTGCGGGTGCACGTGCGCGCCGGCGGCACCATCGAGAAGGTGGCCCACGCGTCGATGACGGTGTCCGGTTCGACCGCCCAGTGGCGGAAGTGGACGGGGCTGCCGTTCGACGCGCGGGGCACGGTCGAGGTGCCGGGCGCCCTGGTGCCGGTGCACTGCGAGCCCGAGCGCGGGTACGCGGTGTACGTCGAGCCGAACGTGTGGGTGCGGCACGTGCTGTGAGGGTCAGCCGGCCAGCTCGTCCAGGTCGAGGACGTCGCCCGTGGGCGGTGTCGTCTTCACGGGCTTTTCGTAGTCGCTGAAGGTCAGGGACTCGGGCTTCCCGCCGGTCGTCTGGTCGACCTTCAGCAGATACGGCTTGCCCTCCGTGGCGACGTAGAGCGTGTACTTCTCCTTGCCGTCGTTCTCGGTGAGCTTGATCGCCGGGGTGCCGTCGACCGTGGTCGTGCCGCCCCTGCGCGCCGCGGAGTTGACGTCCCGGAAGTCGGCAAGCAGGACGTCGAGGTCACAGAACCCGGCGATGTCCTTCGCGTCGGAGCTTGTCGCCTTCGTCTTCACCCAGCGGTCCGCGAGCATGTCCACCGCGGCCTGGGTGTCGGCGGCGGGCTCCCCCTTGCCCTGCGCGCGCAGGAACTTCTCGTCGTACTTCATGTAGACGGTGTCGCCCGGGATGATCAGCTCGATCGAGCCCTCGTCGGTCGTGCTGATCGTGCCCGCGCACTTGCCGCTGGTGTCGAGGGCCATGTCCAGCGAGCCCAGGCCGGTCTCCTCGTCCGTGGCCTTGCCCGCGATGCGGAGCGACTTGGCGTCGGAGGTCGTCTCGACGGCCTTCTCGGCGATCTCGGCGCCGGACATCCCGGCGAACGGACCCTTGGGCTCGGCCTTCTCGGTCTTTTCCCCGGCGTTGCCGGATTCGGTGCCGCAGGCCGTCAGGCCGACGGTCGCCGCGGCGGCCAGGCAGACGGCGACAAGAGTGGTACGACGCATGGAAGTTCCCCCCACAGGAGCTCGTAAGTGCTGACGCCATCTCAGCAGAGCCTGTGAACCGAGTCAACATGAACTTGGGTGGGCGGTTGGTTAACACCCGTGAAGCGGGTGGTTCCGCATGCGCGGGTATGCTCGGCGCCACAGCGCCGCGACGCGACCATGCGCGGTGGGGCAGGGGACTGAGGGGAGCCGGTTCGGTGCGGGACAACGCGACAGAGGTGACCGCCGCCGGGATCGCCCGGCTCGCCGGGGTCGGCCGCGCCGCCGTCAGCAACTGGCGCCGCAGGCACGCCGACTTCCCCAAGCCGATCGGCGGCACCGAGACCAGCCCCTCCTTCGCGCTCACCGCGGTCGAGGAGTGGCTGCGCACCCAGGGCAAACTCGGCGAGGTCCCGCTCAGGGAAAGGGTCTGGCAGCAGCTCGCAGGCCACCCGTCGGGCCCCGTGACCGCCCTGCTGCACGCGGGCTGCGCCCTGCTCCTCGTACGCGACCGGCACCCCGGCTGGCTCAAGGTCAGCGCGGTGTCGGACGAGCGGATGGCGGAGCGGCTTCCGGGGGCGCTGGACGGGGTCGTGACCCCGCGCTTCGGGAGCGGGCAGGGAGCCGTGTGCATCCCGCGGGCCGCCGAACTGCTGCCCTCCGTACCGCTGTTGAGGGGCGTCGCCGAACTCGCCGCCGAGCTGGGCGCGCGGCAGGCGTACGAGTTCCTGCTCGGGCGGCACATCGACGCCAACCCCCGTCAGTACACACTCACTCCGGCAGGGCCCGCCGAGCTGATGGCCGCACTCGCCGAGATCGCAGCCCCCGCACGGACCGTCCTCGACCCCGCGTGCGGCACCGGAGCCCTGCTGCGCGCCGTCCCGCCCCGCCCCGAACAGCGCCTGTACGGGCAGGACAGCGCCCCCGAACTCGCCGCCCTCACCGCGCTCCGCCTCGCCCTGCACTCCGACGCCACCGTGCGCGCCGCCGCCGCCGACACCCTGCGCGCGGACGCCTTCGCCGACGAGCGGGCCGACGCCGTGCTGTGCCACCCGCCGTTCAACGAACGCAACTGGGGGCACGACGAACTCGCCTACGACCCCCGCTGGGAGTACGGCTTCCCGGCCCGCACGGAGTCCGAACTCGCCTGGGTCCAGCACGCGTTGGCCCGCCTCAAGGACGGCGGTACCGCCGTCCTCCTGATGCCGCCGGCCGCCGCGTCCCGCCGCTCGGGACGCCGGGTGCGCGCCGATCTCCTGCGCCGCGGGGCCCTGCGCGCCGTGATCGCGCTGCCCGCCGGCGCCGCACCCCCGTACAACATTCCGCTGCACGTCTGGGTCCTGAGCCGCCCCGTGCCGAACGCACCGGCCTCACCCGAGTTGCTCCTGGTCGAGACGGCGGGGCTCGCCGCCCCCGACGGCAGGGACCGGCAGGCCTGGCGCCCGGTGCAGGACGCCGTCCTCGACGTCTGGCGCCACTTCGAGAGGCACGGCACCCTCGACGAGCGGCCCGGCCTCGCCCGCGGCGTGCCGGTGCTCGAACTCCTCGACGACGAGGTCGACCTGGCCCCCGCGCGGCGCCTGCCGCCACCGGCCGAGGGCGGCGGCGCCGAGCAGCTGACGGCGGTGCGCGAACGGCTCGGCGACGCCGTGCGGCGGACCGCCGACCTGCTGCCGCCACGCGCCGAGGCCACCGACGCCACCGACGCCGTCCGGTGGCCGCTCACCACGGTCGGCGAACTCGCCCGCGCGGGAGCCCTGTTGCTGCGCACCGGGACGGGCTCCGGCGCGCCCGGTGTCCGGGTGCTCACCGAGCACGACGTGCTCGCCGGAGCGGCACCCTCCGGAGCGGCGGACCAGCTGGAGGACCAGGCGGGCGTCGGCGGCGACTCCGTGGTGACCGGGACCGGCGATGTGGTCATCCCGGTGTCCGGCGGCGGCACCGCAGCCCGCGTCATCGACGAGGCGACGGCGGGCGCCGTGCTCGGCCGCGGGCTCACCCTCCTGCGGCCCGATCCGGCCGCCATCGACCCCTGGTTCCTCGCCGGTTTCCTGCGCGGCACCGCCAACAACCGCCAGGCGAGCAGCTACGCGTCCACCGCCGCCCGGCTCGACATCCGCCGCCTCCAGGTGCCCCGCCTTCCGCTCGAAGGACAGCACGGCTACGGAGAGCGGTTCCGCGCGCTCGCCGCCTTCGAGGACACCCTGCGCCTCGCGGGCCGCCTCGGCGAGCAGTTGGTGCGGGGGCTCCACGACGGACTGACGGACGGGACGCTTCCGCCGGAGTGAGGCGACCGGGTTCCGGACCGGGACGCGATCAGGACGCGATCAGGACGTGACCAGTACGGCAACGGTTCGGTACAACCCGGGACCGGTTCTCCTCGTCGGCCTATACGCTCGAATCTGCATCCGTTCGTATTTCGACTTCCGGCCGTGCGTTCGCCCGTGGGCACGTACGGCTGCATCAGGCACCAGGAGCAGCCATGCACGGCCACGGCTACGCGCCGCAGCAACCGCCGCCGACCTCCGGCGGCACCCATGTGACGCTGCGCGTGATGTTCGTGGTCCTCGCCGTCGTGACCTGCGGCCTGCTCGCGTGGGCGCCGATGCTGCGGCTCGCGGTCGTCACGCGCAAGTCCTACGACTGGGTCCTGTTCGGCATCGCGGCCGCGCTCGACGTGACGGCCGTCGTGCTGATCGGCGTCGACCCGGGCGCCGACGAGTTCCAGGGCCCCGGCAACGCGGGCATGGTCATCCTCCTGAGCACGCTGGTGGCCGCCGTGGCGTACTACCTGTTCGCGGACATACGCCACTTCAGCCGGTACCGCCAGCCGCCGTTCATGGGCTACGTACCGCAGCAGCCGCAGACCGCCTACGGCTATCCGCAGCAGCAGGGCCCCGCCCCCGTCCACCTCCAGCCCACGCAGCTGCACCAGCCGCCGGCCCAGCAGACGCCGCCCCCGCCCACGCGTCCCGCACCGGCCCGCATCCACCAAGTACAGGCCGAGCTCGACGAGCTCAGTGACTACCTGCGCAAGCAGGAAGGCGGCAGCTGACCGTGACACTGGGGATCGGGGGCCGCGTCGTAGCCGGACGCTACGAACTCTCCACGCTCATCGGCCAGGGCGGCATGGGCCAGGTCTGGACGGCGTACGACCAACGCCTCGACCGCCGCGTCGCGGTGAAACTCCTGCGCCCCGACCGGGTCGCGGGCGCCGAGGCGGAGGAGCTGCGCCGCCGCTTCGTGCGCGAGTGCCGCGTCACCGCACAGGTCGACCACCCGGGCCTGGTCACCGTCCATGACGCGGGCACGGAGGGCGAGGACCTCTACCTCGTCATGCAGTACGTCGACGGGGCGGACCTCGGCGACCACCTCGCCGAACACGACCCCTACCCGTGGCAGTGGGCCGTCGCGATCGCCGCGCAGCTCTGCGCCGTGCTCTCCGCGGTGCACGCCGTGCCGATCGTGCACCGTGACCTCAAGCCGCGGAACGTGATGGTGAAGCAGGACGGCACGGTCTCCATCCTCGACCTGGGCATCGCCTCGGTGATGGACACCGACACCACCCGCCTCACCCACACCGGCTCACCCATCGGCAGCCCCGCCTACATGGCCCCCGAGCAGGCGATGGGCGGCGCGGTAGGCCCGTACACCGACCTCTACGCACTCGGCGTCCTCCTCCACGAACTCCTCAGCGGCGACGTCCCGTTCTCCGGCTCCACGGCGCTCGGCGTGCTCCACCGCCACCTCTACGAACCGCCGCTCCCGGTCCGCCGCCTGCGCGCCGAGGTCCCCGAGGCCCTCGAACAGCTGGTCCTGCGCCTGCTCGCCAAGGACCCCCAGCACCGGCACGGCAGCGCCCAGGAGGTCTACGAGGAACTGGCCCCGCTGCTCCCCGCCCGCGGTATCCCCACCGGCGGCCCGCTCGACCCCACCCGCCCCTTCCTGCGCCCGCACGCCCCGTGGCCCGACCGCGCGGCGACACCGGCGTCGGCCCCCGCCATCCAGCCGGACAGGGCCGACCAGCGCCAGGGCCCCGGCAGCCCCGGCAGCCAGACGGATGTCGTGCACGCGGTCGACGAGGTCAAGCGGCTGCTCGGCGAGGGCCGCATCACGCAGGCGGTCGACATCCTCGGCTCGATCCTGCCCGCGGCCGCCGCCAAGCACGGCGAGCACTCCCCGGTGGTCCGCTCCCTGCGCAAGCAGTACGCGGCGACGCTGATGGACGACGGCCAGTACCGCCGCGCCCTGCCCGAACTGCGCCGCCTCGCCGACGAGCGCGCCGCCGAGTCGGGACAGGCCGACCCGCACTCCCTCCAGTTCCGCTACGAGGCAGCGCAGTGCCTGGAACAACTGGGCGAACCGGCGGCGGCACTCGCCGAGTACCGCGCCCTCCTCCCGTACTACGAGAACCGCTACGCCTCCGACGACCGCGAACGCCCCCTCGAAATCCGCCGCCGCATCGGCCACCTGCTCCTCGCCCTCGGCGACCGCCCCGCAGCCCACGACACCCTGGCGAGGCTGCTCCTGGACGCCGAGCGGATGCACGGGGTCGGTCATCCGTTCCCGGCGGAGATCCGGCGTACGTTGCAGTGGCTAGGACAAGTGCGCGGGTAGTGACGGCTCGGCGCTCGGGTGCTGGCGAGGGTGCCCGAACTCGCCAAGAATCGTTGGTCGAATAGGTGGCCGATAGACCGGCCACTCCCTAACATCGATCACCGCAAGACTTTGTGCACCGTCGCACAATCTCTCAACCGGGAGGCTCACTTGCACCGCCGCCGTCGCACCGCGCTCGCCCTCTCCGTAGCCGCCATCGCCGCGGCTCCCCTCCTGACCGCCTGCGGCAGCGAAGCCCACCCCGGTGCCGCGGCCGTCGTGGGCAACGACCGCATCACGGTCGCGCAGCTGGAGGGCCGGGTGAACGAGGTGCGCGACGCGCAGCGCGCCGCCGTCCCGGACGACCAGCAGTACGAGCAGGCCATCGCCAAGTCCGGCGGCCTCACCCGCAGCACCCTGCACACGATGGTCCTGGACAAGGTCCTGCACCAGGCGGCGACAGACGCGGGCGTGGACGTGTCCCGCCGCGAGATCCAGACGATGAGAGCGGGCCTCGAACAGCAGGCCGGCGGCAAGAAGGCCCTCGAACAGGGCTGGCTGCAGCAGTACAGCGTCGCCCCGTCCCGCCTTGAGGAAAGCCTCCGTACGGAGATCGAGGCGCAGAAGCTGGCCAAGAGCCTGGGCGCGGACATGAACTCCCCCGAGGGCCAGGCGGCCTTCTGGAAGGCACTGTCCGCCGCCTCCAAGAAGCTGGACGTCGACCTGAACCCGCGGTACGGCTCGTGGGACGTGGAGAAGTCCAAGCGCACCGACACGAAGACGCCGTGGGTGCGCGACGTGTCCGGGGACGGGGCGGCAGGGCCCGAGCAGGCGTGAGCGGAGCCCGCTCAGGCGTGAGGAAGGGGCTGTCAGTGGCGTGGGTTACGTTCGACGGGTGAACGAAACCACGCCCCCGGCCGACGCCCCCGGCCGCGTCATCCTCCTCACCACCAGTCACCGGGTGGCCCCCGGCCTGCTTTCCTGGCCCGCCTGGCAGGCGCTGCACGGGGCGGACGCGGTCCTGTGCGCCGACGCGACGCACCCGCAGCTTCCGTATCTGCGCGAGGCGGGCGTGCGCGTGGACCAGGCGTCGCCCACGGCCCAGGAGCTGGTGGACGCCTGCGCCGGTGGCCGCACGGTCCTGGTCATCGCCACGGCCGAGGGCGACCGCCCCCTGACGGACGGCCTGGCCCGCCTCGCGGGATCGGGCCGGATCGCGATGCCGGACCTGGAACTGCTCCCTGCTTCGTACGACCTGCCGGGCGCACGCCTCCTCGATCTGGTCCAGGTCATGGACCAGATCCGCGGCGAATGCCCCTGGTCGTCCCAGCAGACGCACAAGGGCCTGGCGAAGTACGCGATCGAGGAGGCGTACGAGCTGGTCGAGGCGATCGAGGAGGGCGACAGGGACGAGCTCCTGGAGGAGCTGGGCGATGTCCTGCTCCAGGTGGTCTTCCACGCCCGTATCGCCGAGGAGGACACCGAGTCCCCCTTCTCCGTGGACGACGTGGCGGGCGGCATCGTCGAGAAACTGATCCACCGCCACCCGCACGTCTTCGGCGACGACTCGGCGGACACCCCGGAGGATGTCAAGGCGCACTGGCTCCGCACGAAGGCGGCGGAGAAGCAGCGCTCGTCACTGACGGAGGGCATCCCACTGGGCCAGCCGGGGTTGGCGCTCGCGGCGAAGCTGGCCTCTCGGGTGCGGACGGCGGGGCTTGAGGTGGAGGTGCCTTCGGGGGAGGGCGTCGGCTATGAGCTGCTTGCCCTCGCGCTGCGGGCCGAGGCGGAGGGAGTCGATCCGGAGGCGGCGCTTCGGGTGGCTGCGCGGGCTTATCGGGATGCGGTTCGGGCGGCGGAGACCTCGCGGGGGCCGGGGGCTTAGTACCTTTACTCCAGGGCGAGTTGGCGCGGCTGGAGGCTTGGCTGAATGGATCCGTTACTGACGGCGGCGAGCACGGCGCTCGTGCAGGTGATGGCGTCGGAGGCGTGGGCGGGCACGAGGGATCGCATCGCGCGGATGTACGGCAGGTCCGAAGGGATCGAGGCGGAAGCGGCCCAGCTCGACGAGGTCAGGGCCGAGTTGCTCTCCGGGGACCAGGACCAGAAGCTCGACGCGGAGGCCGAGTGGCGGGCGCAGCTGAGCCGCCTGTTGAGCGAGAACCCGCGAGCCGCCGCCGAACTGCGCCACATGGTCGAAGAGTTCGCCCCGCGCGCGGACGCCGGTCCGCGGACCCGCAACACCGTCTCCGGGGGAACCGTCGATCACGTGGTGCAGGCTGAGGTCATCAACTCGCTCACTCTCCAGGCAGCCCCTGAAGAGGGCGACCACGTCGACTTCAGCGACGGCACGTTCAACGGCTCGGTGGTGGGGGTTCAGCACAACCATTACGGCACCCAGTCGCCCACGGCCCACGTGACGACGGCCGACTGGCCCCGCAAGGACCGACTCCGCCGCCTCGACCTCGGCGTTCACCCCACGCGGCGGTTCGACGGGGAGTCGAGCGTGCCGCCGTACGTCGTGAGGGACTGCGACGGCGAACTCAGCGGTCTGGTGAGGAGCGCCCTGCGCAACGGCGGCCTCGTCGTCGTCACGGGCGAACCCCTCTCCGGCAAGACCAGGACGGCCTGGGCGGCTCTGCACCGGAACGGGCGCCGTGACGCGAGGGTCTACGTACCGCAGGCCGGTACGGATCTGCGGGACCTTGCGGCCCAGCTCCGGGGCCGCGATCCCGAAGGCATGTACATCGTCTGGCTCGACGACCTGGACGGCCACCTCGGCGAGCACGGCCTCACCGCGGGCCTGCTGGCCCGGCTGGCGGCAGAGAAGGTACTCGTCCTCGCCACCATGAGCGACGAGGCGTACGAGACCCACCGGTTCGGCGGTGGCCCCGCGTCCCGTCTCCTCAGAGGCGTGGCCTCGGTCCAGCTGAGCTGCCGCTGGAGCGAGGCGGAACTGGCACGCCTCGCGGAGTTCGACGACCCGCGCCTCGTGGACGCCGCGCGGTGGCACGGGGAGCGGGGCGTCACCGAGTTCCTGGCGGTCGGCCCGGAGCTGTGGGACGAGTGGCGGTGGGCGGCCCACAGGAATCCGCTGGGCCACCTCCTGGTGCGGGCGGCCGTCGACATCGCGCGGTGCGGACTTGAGGGAGACGTGCCGGTGTCGCTCCTCGGCGAGGTGTGCATCATGCACGACCCCGAAGTGGACGGCGTCGACAACGAGACGTTCGAGGCGGCGATGAACTGGGCCTTCGAACCCCGCCACGGGGTGGCGGGACTGCTGGTGCCTGGCTCCGGGGACACCGTGCGAGCGTACGGCTCGCTCGTCGCGGACGCGATGCGGTTCGAGGGGACCGAGCCGGTGCCGGACGACGTCTGGGAGGCGGTGCTCACCGAGACGCTGGTCGACGAGAAGTTGGACGCCGAGGCGGTGAAGGCCGCCGCACGCGCCGCGTTTCTCCCCCGCGCCGAGGGCGGGGACGCCGACGCCATGGGAGCACTCGGCGCCATGGCGGAGCACGGCGGAGACACGGCGGAGGCGGAGGACTGGTACCGCAAATCCGCGGAGCTCGGGGACGGCGAGGGCGCACGTGACGCGGGCAGGCTCCTCGCCGCGCGGGGCGCCGAGACCGAAGCGATGCCCTACCTGGAGACCGCCGCCGAAGCGGGCTTCACGGACTCCATGCTCACCCTCGCCGGTATCCACCAGAAGCGCGCCGCCCACTGGCTCCGCACGGCGGAGGCCGCGGGCGACGTCACCGCGGCGGCCCGGCTGAGCGGGCCCCTCGTACCGCCGGAGTGAGAAGTCCGGCGGTCCGGATACCGTCGACCCATGCAAGACCAGCCACCCGCCACCCCCGCAGCCTGCCCCGCAGGGGCCCACACGGAGCCCCCCAAGGCCCAGGGGCCAGAACTCTTCACCTGGGAGTTCGCCACCGACCCCTACCCCGCCTACGCCTGGCTGCGTGAGAACTCCCCAGTGCACCGGACCGCGCTGCCCAGTGGCGTGGAGGCCTGGCTGGTCACCCGGTATGCCGATGCCAAGCAGGCCCTCGCCGATCAGCGGCTCAGCAAGAATCCGGCGCATCATGACGAACCCGCCCACGCCAAGAGCAAGACCGGCATCCCGGGCGAGCGCAGCGCCAACCTGATGACGCATCTGCTCAATATCGATCCGCCGGACCACACGCGGTTGCGCCGCCTCGTGTCGAAGGCCTTCACTCCCCGCCGCGTCGCCGAGTTCGCGCCCCGCGTGCAGGAACTGACGGATCAGCTCATCGACCGGTTCGCGGAGAAGGGGGAGGCGGACCTTATTCACGACTTCGCGTTTCCCCTCCCCATCTACGCCATTTGCGATCTGCTCGGCGTCCCGCGCGAGGACCAGGACGACTTCCGTGACTGGGCGGGCATGATGATCCGACACGGCGGTGGCCCGCGCGGTGGCGTCGCGCGCTCCGTGAAGAAGATGCGGGGCTATCTCGCCGAGCTCATCCATCGCAAGCGCAACGACCCCGGCGACGACCTCATCTCGGGGCTCATCCGCGCCTCCGACCACGGCGAGCACCTCACCGAGAACGAGGCCGCCGCGATGGCCTTCATTCTCCTCTTTGCCGGATTTGAGACCACCGTCAATCTCATCGGCAACGGGACATACGCCCTCCTCACCCACCCCGAGCAGCGCGAGCGGCTCCAGGAGTCCCTCGGGGGAGGGGACATGGGGCTCCTTGAGACCGGCATCGAGGAACTGCTCCGCTTCGACGGGCCCGTCGAGCTCGCCACGTGGCGGTTCGCCACCGAGCCGTTGACCATCGGCGGGCGGGACATCGCGCAGGGCGACCCCGTTCTCGTCGTACTCGCAGCCGCCGACCGTGACCCCGAGCGGTTCGAGGATCCCGACACGCTCGACCTCTCCCGGCGCGACAACCAGCACCTCGGATACGGGCACGGCATTCACTATTGCCTCGGCGCACCCCTCGCCCGGCTCGAAGGTCAGGCCGCTCTCGCGACCCTGCTACGCCGCCTCCCTGACCTGCGCCTCGCGGCGGAACCGGGTGATTTGCGCTGGCGAGGCGGGCTCATCATGCGCGGACTGCGCACGCTGCCGGTGGAGTTCACACCCGCACAGAAGCGCACTTGAGACGCCGTTGAACTGACGGTGCGTCAAGACTGTGACTTTCACGTGATCTCCGCTGCATCGACTTGTGACAACTGTTCGACTGCGGCTACGTTCACCGACGACTCGGCATCCGCTGTCGCAGCAGCCGCAGTCGCCTCTGCAGTCTTCTGAAAGGCACTTGCATGCTCTCCGGTAATGGTCGTCACCGACGCCCCCGCCAAGCCCCGGCCCTCATCGTCGCGGCAGGTGTCACCGGATCAGCCATCGCGATCCCGTTGCTCGGCGCCACCAGCGCGAGCGCCGCGGACACCGCCACCTGGGACAAGCTCGCGGAGTGCGAGAGTGGCGGCTCCTGGAGCCTGGACCCGGGCAACGGCTACTACGGCGGGCTCCAGATGTCCCAGGAGACCTGGGAGCAGTACGGCGGTCTCGACTACGCCCCCTACGCCGACCAGGCCAGCCGTTCGCAGCAGATAGCCGTCGCCGAGAAGGTCCTGGCCGACCAGGGTCCCAGCGCCTGGCCGAGCTGCGGAGTGATCGCCGGACTCAGCAAGGACGACGCCCCCGCCGACGTCGACCCGGGCGCTCCGATCACCTCGGTGCCGTCGGACGAGCCGACCGACACGAGCGGGTCCGCCGAGCCCGGTGACTCGACGGAGTCCGGTGAGTCGGCCGAGCCCACCGAGAAGCCCACCGAGAAGCCCACCGAGGAGCCGTCGGAGAAGCCCTCCGAGAAGCCCTCTGAAAAGCCCTCCGAGAAGCCCGGCGCAGGCGACGACTCGCGAGACAAGAATCACGAGTCGGATGAGTCGGATGAGTCGGATGAGTCGGGTGACTTGCCCAAGTCAGATGATTCGGGTGACTCCGACAAGTCGGAGCCGGACGACTCCACTTCGCCCGCCCCGAGCCCCACCCCCTCCACCGGCGCGGGCGAAGGCTCGGGTCGGCACCGCGGTGACAGCGCGGACGACGGGCAGGCCAAGAACGGCGACCGCGACGGCTCCGGCCGGCACGCCTCACGCGGCGACGACCGCGCGAAGGACGGCGCCGACGGGACGTACACGGTCCGCTCTGGAGACAACCTCTGGACCATCGCCGACGACCTCGGCGTGCAGGGCGGATGGAGCGCGCTCTATGCCGAGAACAAGAAGTCCGTCGGAACCGACCCCGACCTCATCCTCCCCGGTCAGAGCCTCGATTTGGGCGAAAAGTAAGGGAAGTTGACGAAGAGTCGGTCAGTTGCTTCGCGCTTAATGTCCGGTTTGGCGTAAGTGAGAGATGGGTCTCAGAAGCCCTGATCGTCTTTGAAATTCCGTGGATCGCATGTCTACGGTCGTGACCGCTCGCCACAGCGGGCCCCGCCGGTCGGTACGCCTAGTCCTGCCAACGGCCGTTCGGGAACAGTCGTCGCGTCAAGCGCCGTAGGCAGGAGCGGGGGACCCAAGGTTTCCGCCGGGCCCGGCCGCACAGCAGCAGAACGAAGAAGCTGCCGAGCGGAGTTGGGACCGGCTAGGGGTTAAGTCGCGCTTGAGGAAGCGCGGCCGGGCAACTTCATCGGCCCGAACCCGACAGCTCACCTCGTAGGCGTCGGTGAGGGGATCACTCATGCTGTTTTCCAGCAAGGGCAAGCACCGCCGTCCGTCCAAGGCCACCCGCGTCGCCACGCTCGCCGGCGTCACCGGTGTCGCGGTCGCCGCCCCGCTGATGGCCGCCGGCTCGGCCTCCGCCGCCACCGGTTCCGAGTGGGACTCCGTCGCCCAGTGCGAGGCCGGCGGCAACTGGTCCATCAACACCGGCAACGGCTACTACGGCGGCCTGCAGTTCTCGGCCTCCACCTGGGCCGCGTACGGCGGCACGAAGTACGCCGCCACCGCCGACCAGGCCTCCAAGGCCCAGCAGATAGAGATCGGCGAGAAGGTTCTCGCGGGTCAGGGCAAGGGCGCCTGGCCGAGCTGTGGCGTGGGCCTCTCCGGCGCCGCGTACAGCGGTGGCGGTGCCGAGGAGAGCGCTCCGCAGCAGCAGCCCGCCGAGCAGCCGCAGAGCCAGCCGAGCGCCCAGACCGAGGCGCCGAAGCAGGAGGCCGCGCCGAAGCAGGCCGCCCCGAAGGCCGAGTCCAAGAAGACCGTCGAGACCCCGACCGGCAAGAAGGTCAAGAAGGGCGACGGCGAGTACAAGGTCAAGAAGGGTGACACCCTCTCCAAGATCGCCGAGGAGAAGGACGTCAAGGGCGGCTGGCACAAGGTGTACAAGCTCAACGGCGACATCATCGACAACGCCGACATGATCTACCCGGGTCAGCAGCTTCACCTCAGCTAATTTCTGGCGGGGCGCCTCGCTGGTCTTTTGGCTGCGGGTGCGTTTTGGTTGCTCGCGCCCACGCGGCGGAGCCGCACATGTCACAGCCCCGCGCCCCTTCGGGGCGCTACCCCCCGGCGACGGCTTCGGGGGGTCCCCCCGTCCCCACGGGTCCACCCCGTCCCGGCGTGCATATCCCCCGTACGCGCCGGGGCGGGGTCTTTTTGTTCCGTTCGGAAACTTTTTGCTCTCGGTTTGTCCACAGGGCGGTCGCTCGGCTGGCTCTTGTCCGGGAGCCGGTTAGGCTCGTGTCCGCGAGGCCAACGCCCCGCGTACCCGCGTCACATCCCAGAAGGAGATGCTCGTGCCGTCCATCGACGTCGTCGTAGCCCGGGAAATCCTGGACTCCCGAGGCAACCCCACGGTCGAGGTCGAGGTCGGCCTCGACGACGGCAGCACGGGTCGTGCCGCCGTTCCGTCCGGTGCGTCCACCGGCGCTTTCGAGGCCATCGAACTCCGTGACGGTGACCCCAACCGTTACCAGGGCAAGGGCGTGGAGAAGGCCGTCCTCGCCGTCATCGAGCAGATCGGCCCGGAGCTCGTCGGGTACGACGCCACCGAGCAGCGCCTGATCGACCAGGCGATGTTCGACCTCGACGCCACCGACAACAAGGGCTCGCTCGGCGCCAACGCCATCCTCGGCGTCTCCCTCGCCGTCGCGCACGCCGCCTCCGAGGCCAGCGACCTGCCGCTGTTCCGCTACCTCGGCGGTCCGAACGCGCACCTGCTGCCCGTCCCGATGATGAACATCCTGAACGGCGGGTCGCACGCCGACTCGAACGTCGACATCCAGGAGTTCATGATCGCGCCGATCGGCGCCGAGTCCTTCTCCGAGGCCCTGCGCTGGGGCACCGAGGTCTACCACACCCTCAAGAAGGTCCTGAAGGACAAGGGTCTGTCGACCGGCCTCGGCGACGAGGGCGGCTTCGCCCCGAACCTGGACTCCAACCGCGCCGCGCTCGACCTCATCCTCGAGGCCATCAAGCAGGCCGGTTACGTCCCCGGCGAGCAGATCGCGCTCGCCCTCGACGTCGCCGCGTCCGAGTTCTACAAGGACGGCAAGTACCAGTTCGAGGGCAAGGAGCGCTCGGCCGCCGAGATGACCGAGTACTACGAGGAGCTCGTCGCCTCGTACCCGCTCGTCTCCATCGAGGACCCGCTGTTCGAGGACGACTGGGCCGGCTGGAACGTCATCACCGAGAAGCTCGGTGACAAGGTCCAGCTCGTCGGCGACGACCTGTTCGTCACCAACCCGGAGCGCCTGGCCCGCGGCATCGAGGAGAAGTCCGCGAACGCCCTGCTCGTCAAGGTCAACCAGATCGGTTCGCTGACCGAGACCCTGGACGCCGTCGAGATGGCCCAGCGCAACGGCTTCAAGTGCATGATGTCCCACCGCTCCGGCGAGACCGAGGACGTCACCATCGCCGACCTGGCCGTCGCCACCAACTGCGGCCAGATCAAGACCGGCGCCCCGGCCCGCTCCGAGCGCGTCGCCAAGTACAACCAGCTCCTGCGCATCGAGGAGATCCTGGACGACGCGGCGGTCTACGCCGGTCGCTCGGCGTTCCCCCGCTTCAAGGGCTGAGCCGTAGTCACGCTGTAGTTACGTACGTCCCCGTACTCGGTCCCGTACCGTGTGCGGGGACGTACGCGCGTGTGAACGGGAGGCGGGGACATGGCCGTGAAGGACCGGGACCGGTTCTCCACCGCGACCAGGCTGCGGCTGCTCGGCGAGCAGACCGCGGAGCGTGTCTACCGCTCCCAGACGAAGCGCCAGGCCCGCCGCTCCCGGCTCACCGGCCGGGCCGCGCTGCTCGCGCTCGTGCTCTGCTCGCTGGTGGTCGCGCTCGCCTACCCGATAAGGCAGTACGTCTCCCAGCGCGCCGAGATCGCCGATCAGCGCCGGGAGCAGGCCGAGCGCCGCGGACACGTCGAGAGGCTGAAGGACGAGAAGGCCCGCTGGCGTGACGACGCGTACGCGGAGCAGCGCATCCGGGACCGGCTGCACTATGTGATGCCGGGCGAGACCGGCTACACGGTGATCGACCCCGACGCGGTGAAGCGGCAGCGCACCGACCAGGGGGCGGCCACCAGGCCCTGGTACTCGAACGTCTGGGACGGCGTCGACAACGCCGACCGCCCGGACGACTGAGCTCAGCTCAGTAGAACCACTTCTGCTCAGTAGAACCACTTCTACGGAACCGATCGAAAGACAGGCATGGAAACGCCCCCGCCGACCACCCCGCGCACCGAGCCCACCGACGCCGACGTCGAGGCCTTCAAGCAGCAGCTCGGCCGCCCGCCCCGTGGCCTGCGGGCCATCGCGCACCGCTGCCCCTGCGGGCAGCCGGACGTCGTCGAGACGGCGCCGCGCCTGCCGGACGGGACGCCGTTCCCGACGACGTACTACCTGACGTGCCCGCGGGCCGCGTCCGCGATCGGCACCCTTGAGGCCAACGGCGTCATGAAGGAGATGTCGGAGCGCCTCAAGACGGACCCCGAGCTGGCCGCGGCGTACCGCGCGGCGCACGAGGACTACATCGCGCGCCGTGACGCGATCGAGGTCCTTGAGGGCTTCCCGAGCGCGGGCGGCATGCCGGACCGGGTGAAGTGCCTCCACGTCCTGGTCGGCCACTCCTTGGCCGCGGGCCCCGGCGTGAACCCCCTGGGCGACGAGGCCATCGCGATGCTCCCGGAGTGGTGGCGCAAGGGTGCTTGCGTGACCCTGCCGGAGAAGACCGAGGAGAGCCAGGCGTGACCCGCGTAGCCGCCATCGACTGCGGTACGAATTCCATCCGCCTCCTGGTGGCGGACGCCGACCCCGCGACCGGCGAACTGGTCGACCTGGACCGGCGGATGACGATCGTCCGCCTGGGCCAGGGCGTGGACAAGACGGGCCGCCTCGCCCCCGAGGCACTGGACCGCACCTTCGCGGCCTGCCGCGAGTACGCCGAGGCCATCAAGCGCCACGGAGCGGAGCGCCTCCGCTTCGTCGCGACCTCCGCGTCCCGCGACGCCGAGAACCGGGACGACTTCGTACGCGGAGTCCTGGACATCCTCGGCGTCGAGCCGGAAGTCATCAGCGGCGACCAGGAGGCCGAGTTCTCCTTCACGGGAGCGACGAAGGAGCTCGCGGGCACCGACCACCTCGCCAAGCCCTACCTCGTCGTGGACATCGGCGGCGGCTCCACGGAGTTTGTCGTCGGCGAGGACCATGCCCGTGCCGCCCGCTCCGTCGACATCGGCTGCGTACGCCTGACGGAGCGGCACATCCGCAGCGACCCGCCCGCCCCCGCCGAACTCGACGCCGTCCGCGCCGACATCGAGGCCGCGCTCGACCTCGCGGAGGAGACGGTCCCGCTGAGCGAGGCCCGAACGCTGGTCGGCCTCGCGGGTTCCGTCACCACGGTGGCGGCCATCGCGCTCGGCCTCGACGCGTACGACTCCGCGGCGATCCACCACTCCCGCATCTCGTACGAGCAGGTCGCCGAGATCGTCGGGCGGCTCGCCGGGTCCACCCACGACGAGCGCGCCGCGATCCCGGTGATGCACCCGGGCCGCGTCGACGTGATCGTCTCGGGCGCTCTCGTGCTCCTTGCGATCATGGATCGGACGGGGGCCCGGGAGGTCGTCGTCAGCGAGCACGACATCCTCGACGGGATCGGATGGTCCCTCGCGTGAGCGGTTCGAGCGGCGTCTGAGCGCCTGGTGAGGGGCCTGGAGGGCCCGTCGGCGACGTCCTGTCGGGAAACTTCGTGAAGTTCTTCACAAGGAAATCGCCTCGGTTGGGCGATGTTCTTGGGTTCCGAGCCCCTGAATGTGCCCCTCAAGGGCCTCTTGACCCGTGACAGTGAAGGTTCGGGTGCGTGTCCGGAGTGTGCAGCGGCCGCGTGGTCCACTGTGCGAAATGGGCCAGAGCGGCAGCTCACAAGGGGTGCACAACGTCTTGGGTGAAGTCGTGGTTCCCCTGGGGGGCTATGGCCTGCGTCACGTGGGCGGCGAACTATAGCAGAGGGTGTACCCATGCTTGTGAAGGGGCGCACGAGCGACCCCCGTCAGGCAGGTGGATACTCGATGGCATGAGCACCACGGAGCGTCCCAGGATCCTCGTAGTAGGCGGTGGGTACGTAGGCCTGTACGCAGCTCGGCGCATCCTCAAGAAGATGCGCTACGGAGAGGCGACCGTCACGGTCGTCGACCCCCGGTCGTACATGACCTACCAGCCCTTCCTCCCCGAAGCCGCAGCCGGCAGCATTTCGCCTCGGCATGTCGTCGTCCCGCTGCGACGCGTGCTGCCCAAGGCGGAAGTTCTGACCGGCCGGGTCACCACCATCGACCAGGACCGCAAGGTCGCCACGATCGCCCCCCTCGTGGGCGAGGCGTACGAGCTGCCCTTCGACTACCTGGTCATCGCGATGGGCGCGGTCTCCCGCACCTTCCCGATCCCCGGCCTCGCCGAGCAGGGCATCGGCATGAAGGGCATCGAGGAGGCCATCGGCCTGCGCAACCACGTCCTCGAGCAGCTCGACAAGGCTGACTCCACGACGGACGAAGAGGTCCGCCGCAAGGCGCTGACCTTCGTCTTCGTCGGCGGTGGCTTCGCGGGTGCGGAGACCATCGGTGAGGTCGAGGACATGGCACGCGACGCGGCCAAGTACTACACCAGCGTGAAGCGCGAGGACATGCGCTTCATCCTGGTCGACGCCGCCGACAAGATCCTTCCCGAGGTCGGCCCGAAGCTGGGCCAGTACGGCAAGGAGCACCTGGAGGGCCGTGGGGTCGAGGTCTACCTCTCCACCTCCATGGACTCCTGCGTCGACGGCCACGTGGTGCTCAAGAACGGCCTCGAGGTCGACTCCAACACCATCGTGTGGACCGCCGGTGTGAAGCCGAACCCGGCGCTCGCCCGCTTCGGCCTGCCGCTCGGCCCGCGCGGTCACGTGGACGCCGAGCCGACCCTCCAGGTCAAGGGCACGGACTACATCTGGACCGCGGGCGACAACGCCCAGGTGCCGGACCTCGTGGGCCGCAAGGCCGGCAACGAGAACGCCTGGTGCCCGCCGAACGCCCAGCACGCGCTGCGTCAGGCGAAGGTCCTCGGCGACAACGTGATCTCCGGCATGCGGGGCTTCCCGCAGAAGGAGTACAGCCACGCCAACAAGGGTGCGGTCGCCGGTCTCGGCCTGCACAAGGGCGTCGCGATGATCGTCATGGGCAAGGTGAAGATCAAGCTCAAGGGCCGTCTCGCCTGGTACATGCACCGTGGCTACCACGGCATGGCCATGCCGACCTTCAACCGCAAGATCCGTGTCCTCGCCGACTGGACCCTCGCGGTCTTCCTCAAGCGCGAGGTCGTCTCGCTGGGTGCCATGGAGACGCCGCGCGAGGAGTTCTACGAGGCCGCCAAGCCCGCGCCGAAGCCCGCCGCTGCCGCGGAGGCTCCGGTGGCCAAGGCCGAGGAGAAGGCCAAGGCCTCCTGACCCGCGGTCATTGATCAACCCCGAAGGGGCCGCCCGCCATCCGTGGTGCGGGCGGCCCCTTCGGGTTTTCCGTGGGCTTTTGAGTGGCGGCCTACGTGGCGGCTACATGTATTTTGCCGATCCGTAACGCCGCAACGGGACTGCGCGAGCGCCCCGTTGGTGTTTACGTGGTGTTGAACCTATCCGGGATTGCGTCATCACGGAGGTGTGCACCATGCCAAGCGCCGCACTGCGGCTGAAGAAGCTTGCCGAACAGCTGCTGGGAGCCCCGCTCCCCGTACGTATTCGTGCCTGGGATGGTTCGGAAGCGGGGCCGCCGGGTGCGCCCGCCCTTGTCGTGCGCAGCCGCAGGGCGCTGCGCCACCTGATGTGGAAGCCGGGCGAACTGGGTCTGGCCCGCGCCTGGGTGGCCGGGGACCTGGACGTCGAAGGGGACCTGTACGCCGCGCTCGACGCGCTCGCCGAGTTCATCTGGGAGCGCGCTGACGACACCAAGAGCCTCAGGGAATCGCTGCGCGACCCGGAGTTCCGTGCCGCGGCCCGCTCGCTGATCGCCCTGGCCGCACCGTTCCTGCCGCCGTCCCCGCCGCGGGAGGAGATGCGTGGGCGCGGCCGGCTCCATCTGCACACCAAGGGCAGCGACCGGCAGGCCATCAGCCACCACTACGACGTCGGCAATGACTTCTACGAGCTGGTGCTCGGCCCCTCGATGGTCTACTCGTGCGCATACTGGGGGGCTGATGAAGAGGAAGCCTCCACCCTCGAGGACGCCCAGCGCGACAAGCTGGAGCTCATCGCCCGCAAGCTCGCCCTCAAGCCCGGCATGCGGCTGCTCGACGTGGGCTGCGGCTGGGGCTCGATGGCGATCCACGCGGCCCGCGAGCACGGCGTCACCGTCGTCGGCGTCACGCTCTCCCAGGAGCAGGCCGCGTACGCCAGGAAGCGCATCGCGGAGGAGGGCCTGACCGACCGGATCGAGATCCGCGTCCAGGACTACCGCGATGTGCGCGACGGCCCGTACGACGCCATCTCCTCCATCGGTATGGCCGAACACGTCGGCTCCGAGCGCTACTTGGAGTACGCACGCGACCTGCACGCCCTCCTCAAACCGGGCGGACGCCTTCTCAACCACCAGATCGCGCGCCGCCCGCAGGAGGACGAGTCCACGTACTCGGTGGACGAGTTCATCGACGCCTATGTCTTCCCGGGCGGGGAGCTGGCGCCTGTGGGGACCACGGTGGGGCTCCTGGAGCGGGCCGGGTTCGAGGTACGCGACGTGGAGGCCATCCGTGAGCACTATGCGCTGACGCTGCGTCGCTGGGTTGCCAATCTTGAGGCCGATTGGGAGGTGGGCCAGCGGTTGACCTCGCCGGGGCGGGCGAGGATCTGGCGGCTCTATATGGCGGCCTCCGCCCTTGCCTTTGAGCGGAATCGGATCGGCGTCAATCAAGTTCTCGCCGTGAAGACCCCGGAGGTCGGCACCTCCGGGATGCCGTTGCGGGCGCGCGACTGGCGGTAGGCGCTTTTCGTCTGCGGGGCCGTCGTGGCTGGTCGCGCAGTTCCCCGCGCCCCTTCGGGGCACGACTTACGGGGCCCGGACTGTTTCGTCCGGGCCCCGTTAGTGCGTACCGCGATCGCGCTACTCGCTCTTGATCGCCTGCAGCGGGTTCAGTCGTGCCGCGCTGCGGGCGGGCCACACGGCTGCGAGGACGCCGACCACCGCGGCGATCACCAGGAAGATCGCGATGCGGCCGAACGGGATCTCCATGGAGTACGTCGTCACCTTCTCGGCGATGCTGCCGCCCGCCGCCCAGCCCATGAAGAGGCCGAGGCCGATGCCGAGCACCGCGCCGAACAGGGAGATCACCACCGACTCCAGGCGCACCATCTGCTTGACCTTCGCGCGGTCGAGGCCGATGGCCCGCAGCATGCCGATCTCGTGCTTCCGCTCGAAGACCGACATGGCCAGGGTGTTGATGACACCGAGCACCGCGATCAGGATCGCCATGGCGAGCAGGCCGTACAGCATGTTCAGGACCATGTTGATGGCGCCGCCGATGGCGTTGCTGATCGCCTGCTTGTCCTGGATGGTGATGGCCGGGTTGTCGCCCAGGGCCTTGACGATGGAGTCCTCGGCGCTGTCGGACGCGCCGCCCTTCATCTTCAGGAGCACCTGCTTGTCGACGATCTTGTCGAGGTGCGGGTCGACGACGGACGTCGGCGCGAACAGGCCGCTGAGCATCTCGTTCGCCTCGTAGACGCCGGCCACCTTCAGCCGGACCGTCTTGCTGTCCTCGTCGAACTTCACCGGGATGGTGTCGCCCGCCTTGATGCCCTTGTCCTTGGCGGTGTCGGAGTCCACCAGCGTGGACTCACCCTTGAAGGCGTCCATCGAACCGCTGGTGAAGTCGAGGCCGACCAGCTTGCCGATGGTCTTCGGGTCGACTCCGGAGATGGAGGTGAAGCTGCCGTCGGCCTCGCCGTACGCGGCGCGCAGCGGGCTGCTCGCCTCGACGTCGGGGAGCTTGTCGAGCTTCTCGCGGACCTCGGGGGTCAGCGGCTGGAAGTTCGCCATGGAGACGCTGTAGTCGGCCTTCAGGGAGTCGACCGCCATCTTGTTGATGGCGCTGCTCATGGAGGTCGCGACGACCGTCATCGCCGTGATGAGGGTCAGGCCGATCATCAGGGCCGACGCCGTGGACGCCGTACGGCGCGGATTGCGCACCGAGTTGAGGCGCGACAGCTTGCCGGAGACGCCGAACGGCTTCAGGAGCGGCGCCGACGCGGCGATGACCGGGCGCGAGAGCAGCGGCGTGAGGACGATGACGCCGACGAGGATGACACCGGCGCCACCGGCCATCACGTAGTTGTCGTCCATGAAGAGCATGACCGTGCCGAGCGCGACGATCAGCGAGCCGATCGTGTTGCGTACGACAAGACCACGCGTGGTCGGCGTCGCGTGCACGCTGTTCATCGCGGCGACCGGCGGGATCCTCGCGGCGCGGCGGCCCGGCAGCCAGGCGGCCAGCATGGTCACGACCACACCGATCACGAGCGCCACAATGACCGTCGTCGGGGAGATGACCAGCGGGCCCTGGGGCAGCGAGGCGCCGCCCGAGTTCATCAGGGCCTCAAGGCCGGTGGAGACGCCGATGCCGAGCCCGAAGCCGGCCACGGCGGCGACCAGGCCGACCAGGAACGCCTCGATGAGCACGGAGCGGGTGACCTGACGGCGCGAGGCACCGACCGCCCGCATCAGGGCCAGCTCCTTGGTGCGCTGGGCGACCAGCATCGTGAAGGTGTTGGCGATGATGAAGATGCCGACGAAGAGCGCGATACCGGCGAAGATCAGCAGGACCTGGCTCATCGAGCTGGTCTGCTGCTCGATCATCGCGTCCTGGTCGTCGGAGAGCTGGGCGCCGGTGACGGCGTCCGTGTCCTTCGGCAGGATCTTCTCGACCGAGCTCTTGAGCGCCGTCTCGGAGGTGCCTGCGGCCGCCTTCACGTCGATCTCGTCGTACTCGGTCTTGTTCAGCGCCTTCAGCGCGGTGGCGTTGTCGAAGACCATCAGGCTGCCGCCCGCGACGACACTGCCGTCGTCGGTGTCGAAGACGCCGCTGACCTTCGCCTCCTTCACCGGGCCCTCGGTGGAGTAGCGGACCGTGTCGCCGACCTTGTAGCCGGTGCGCTCGGCGGTGCGCGAGTCCAGGGCGACATCGCCGGCGGACTTGGGTGCGGCGCCCTCGGTGAAGTCGTACCGCGGGTCCTTGCCGTCCTTGGCCGGGTAGTAGTTGGTGCCGGTGGTGCCCCATTCGCCGCCGACCAGCTTGCCGTCCTTGTCGGCGAGCGCGGTGAATCCGGAGACGCCGCCGATCGCCGATTCGGCGCCGGGCAGCTCCTTGGTCTTGGCGAGCAGTGAGTCGGTGAGCCGGGGCTGCTGCTTGGTCTCGTCGTCGGAGCCGCCGACCGGCTGGATGGCGACCGAGACGTGGTCGAAGCTCTTCGCCGACTTGTTCTTGTAGGCGTTGCCGAAGGTATCGGTGAAGACGAGGGTGCCGGAGACGAAGGCGACGCCGAGCATGACGGCGAGCACGGTCATCAACAGCCTGGCCTTGTGCGCGAGCACGTTGCGCAGGGCGGTACGGAACATGGGAGTCAGTCCTGGTGTGGGGCGGGCGGGGCGCCCCTTCAGGGGCGCGGGGCTGGGACATTTGCGGCTCCGCCGCGCGGGCACGACCAGCCACATACGGCCCGCAGTTGAGAACGGAGAGGCAGAGCGCTTAGCTCGTACGCCCCTTGGCGTCGAAGTCCTTCATCCGGTCCAGCACGCCCTCCGCGGAAGGAGACAGCATCTCGTCGACGACCCGCCCATCGGCGAGGAAGATCACGCGGTCCGCGTAGGCGGCGGCCACCGGGTCATGCGTGACCATGACGACGGTCTGCCCCAGCTCCCGCACGGAGTTCCGGAGGAAGCCCAGCACCTCGGCACCGGAGCGCGAGTCCAGGTTTCCGGTGGGCTCGTCGCCGAAGATGATGTCCGGCTGAGAGGCCAGCGCGCGGGCCACCGCGACACGCTGCTGCTGGCCACCGGAGAGCTCGGTGGGCCGGTGGCTGAGCCGCCCGGCAAGGCCGACCATGGAGATGACCTGCTCGAGCCACGCCTTGTCCGGCTTGCGGCCCGCGATGTCCATCGGCAGCGTGATGTTCTCCAGTGCGGTCAGCGTCGGCAGCAGGTTGAAGGCCTGGAAGATGAAGCCGATCTTGTCCCGGCGGAGCTTGGTGAGCTGCTTGTCCTTGAGGGTGGACAGCTCGGTCTCGCCGATCCGCACGGAGCCGCCGCTGAAGCTGTCGAGCCCCGCGACGCAGTGCATGAGCGTCGACTTGCCGGAGCCCGAGGGGCCCATGATCGCGGTGAACTCGCCCTGTCGGAAGTCGACGGAGACATGGTCCAGGGCGACCACCTGCGTCTCGCCCTGTCCGTACACCTTGGAGAGATCCGTGGCGCGCGCTGCCACGGCGGTGGCGCGGGCGGCGAAGGGGGTGGTGGTCACGGGACGGTGCTCCTGTCGGTACGACGAGTGGGGATGACGTACTCCATCGTGCTTGCCGATCCGTGCCGTGTAGTCAGCCGCTGTTCCGGTTCCCGGGGCCCTCTCCAGTCGGACCCGGGACGCCCTTGTCATACCTGGGGATGACACCTGCCCCTGAGACGGGCGGCGCACCGGAACGCTCTCGCAGGCGTCCGGCTGCGGCTAAATTCCGTCATTCCGTACGGGACGCCGGGAACTCGCGGAATAGCCTGCGGCATGTACCGATGGCCCGTACCGGTGGCTGATGCACCCTCAGACGTCAATAAAATAAGACAACATCGGGCTGTTGTTCCGCTGTTCGGGGGACGCCTCCCGATAGGGTCGAATCACTTGATGCGGAGCCCACGGCCAGCCCGGATGGTGGAATGCAGACACGGCGAGCTTAAACCTCGCTGCCCCTCGGGGGCGTGCCGGTTCGAGTCCGGCTCCGGGCACCTCCACCGTCCCCTTGCGGGACGCTTGGGCAAGTCTGACGGAAATTCAGTTCAACGGTCAAGCAGCGGCGTTGGTCACAGCGCGTCGACGGCGCTCACCTTCCAGCCGTCCGTCATACGCGTGAGGGTCATCCGGACCCGGTTCAGATCCACGCGCGAGCCGGAGACCTGAGTGCTCTTGGTGACCTGGTTGACGAAGAGCACCACAACGGCGCTGTCCGCCGACGCCGACGCCACCGAGGCCGCCGGGGCACCGCCGTCGGGCGGCGTGACCACGGAGGCCTTCACCACACCCTTGTACTTCTTCGCGGTCGGCGCGACCACCGCCTTGGTCGTCCGGCCGTACTCGTCGCGGAAGGAGCCCGTGAGCCGGGCGCGCGCCGCGGCGAAATCCCGGTCCAGATGTCGGTAGTCGTACGACAGGACGAGGGGCGCCGCCTGCTGCGCGGCCGCGAGGGCCTGCGCCCGCGCCGCCTCGACCTGGCGTCCGTCCCGGTACTGCCACCCGAGCACCGCGACCGCGACGAGGCCCGCCACGGTCAGGAGGGCAAGGACGGCGCTCAGCCGCGCGCGCCGGCGTCCGCGGGGCGTGGCCTCTTGGTCCGAGTCGTCCGAGGTGTCCTCGGCTTCCGAGGCCGCTGGGTCCGGCCCGGGATCGGACTCCGCCTCCGCCTGCAGGACCTCCCCGACCACCTTCTCGACGGGCGGCAGCCCCGTCAGGTCGTTGACCAGATCCTCGGGTACGCCGTCGAGCGCGTCCCGCGCCCCGGAGCGGCTGCCGTCGGCCCGCTTGGCGGCGGCGCGGGCGGCCGCGTTCAGGGAACGCCGGCCCGGTGAGCCGGGTCCGGTGCCGCGGCCTCGGGTATTGAGGTTCGCCACGGTGTCTCTCCTTAGGGGATGGCGCGGTCAGCCGACGAACTCGACGCCGGACGTCAGCCAGCGGCCGTTCTTGAGTTCCAGGTCCAGCTGCAGCCGGTAGGTGCGGGCCTGGCCGTCGGGGGCGGCGGTGTTGGTCACCTTGCTGTCGGCGACCACCAGGACACGGGCGGAGTCCTCGTCGGCCCGGGTGATGCCCGCTTCGAGGACCTGCCCCTTGGAGACCGACTTGTTCTTGGCGACCAGCTTCGTCAGCTGCGCGGTCTGCGCCGTGAACTGCTTCTTGAAGTCACCGGTCGCGCCCTTGAGCACGTTCTCGCTGTCCCGCCCGTAGTGCCGGTAGTCCAGCGAGGTGAAGTTCAGGGCCGACTGCCTGGCCGCGGCCAGGATGTCCTGGTGCCGCTGCTCCGTCGCGCGCTGCTCGCACACCTGGAGGCCGAGCCAGAGGGCGAGCGCCGACGTCCCGGCGGTGGCCACGGCGAGTCCGGCGGCCATGGCACGCTCGCCGTGGGCGGTGCCCGTGAGCTTGGCGCCGAGGCGGAGCAGCGCCCGTACAGGGCGGGAGATCAGGCCCCCGGCCGAGTGGGCGATGCGGGCGATCAGACCCCCGCTCATGCCATCGGTCCTACGAGCAGCCATTGCCACGAGTCCTTTCCGAACGCGTTCTGTTCGCCGCCCGTCGAGCCGATCTCGACGGGCGTTCCGTCCGGTCCGACGGCGGTGCCGGTGTCCGGGTCGTACGGGGTGATGTGCGCCGCCCGGTCCGCCCCGCCGGAGCGGGCCGGGGCGCCGGGGGCGTTCTGGGCGCCGCGCACCGAGGTGTCGCCGCCGCGTGGCGCTGTGCAGCGTGCGCCGGTGTTGGCCGGGCGGTCGCCGGTGTCCGCGGGGTCGCGCCGCGGGGTGTCGTATCCCTGGCGGCAGGGCGCCGGTTCGTCCTTGCCCGCGACCAGGCCGAAGTGCGTGGTGCCGTCGCCCGGCACCACCGTGTAGCTGCCGGCGACGGTCAGGGGGAAGGTGACCAGGGCCTGTTCCACACCGGGCAGTCGTGCCACCGTGATCTGGCCGCCGCTGATCAGATTCCCGAGGAGTACCGGCAGTTGGGTCTTGTTCGCCTTGAGCAGCGAGTCCACCTCGTGCGCGGCGGGCGCGCCCGACCCGATCAGTCTGCGGATGTCCCCGTCACTGGATTTGAGTTCCGCGGTGAGGTCCGCCAGGTCCTCGGAGAACGACTTGATCGACGAGCCCTGCTCCGACTGGGTCCTGAGGACCTTGCGCGAGTCCTCGATGAGCCTGATCGTCTCGGGGAGCGATGCGGAGGCCGACTCGACCAGCTCATTGCCCGAGTCCACCAGGCGGCTCAGGTGCGGTCCCGTCCCCTTGAAGGCCTTGCCCAGTTCGTCGACCGTGACCCGCAGATCCTCCTTGCCGACGGACTTGACCAGGCGGTCCACGCTGAGGACGAGCTCCGTGCTGGCCAGGGGCACCCGGGTGTCGCCGCGGGCGATGGTGCTGCCCTCCTTGAGCAGCGGCCCGGAGCCGGTGCGCGGCTGCAGATCGACGTACTGCTCACCGACCGCCGAACGGTGCGCCACCACGGCAAGCGTGTCCGCCGGAATCCGCGCCCCGTCCTCGATGTCGAGCGCCACCGACACCCCTGAGGCGTCGGCGAGTTCGAGCTGCCCGACCCGGCCCACGGGCACCCCGCGATAGGTGACCTCGGCACCCTGGAAGATGCCCCCGGACTCGGCGAACTCGGCGCGCACGGTGTACCCGCGGTCGAGCAGGGCGTCGGGGATGCCGGTGTACTGCACGCCGACGTAACTCACGCCCATGGCGGTGACGGCGGCGAACGCGAGCAGCTGGATCTTGACCGTACGTGTGATCACTAGTAGACCCCCCTCAGCAGGAGCTCGGCCAGAGCGAGGTTGATCCCGGGCGCAGAGCCCTCGGCGTCCCCGTCCCCGTTCCCGTACGCGGCGTACTGGCCGGTGCACACCGGCGGGCACAGCTGCTCGGCGTCGCCACCCGGGTCCGCCGGGTCGTCGGCGGTGTCCGGCAGCTTCGGGGTGTCGGGCAGCTCGGGGATCTCGGGGGCGTCCGGAACGCCGGGCACGTCCGGCAGCTTCGGCGGTTTCGGCACCTCGGGCAGCCCGGGCTTGTCCGGGCCGTCCGGCTTCTCGGGGTCGTCGACGAGATTGCCGTAGATGCTGTCCAGATCAAGATCGGCGGTGATCTTGAGGTTGACGTAGTCGCCCTTGATGGCGTCGGTGGTGCCGCGCGGGAAGGGATAAGTCGTCAGGAGCTCAAGGGAGTTCGGCAGATCGTCGCCCGCCTTGTTCAACTGCTCCAGGATCGGCCGCAGGTGCTTCAGATTGGCGACCACGTCGGAGCGTGAGGCGTTGACCACCTTGGTGCCCGCCTTGCCCAGCTTCGACAGCGACGTGAGCATTCTCGTCAGATCGCGTCGCTGGTCGGCGAGCACCTTGAGGGCGGGCGGCACGGTGTCGACGGCTTTGCCGATCGTCTTCTTCTCCTTCTTGAGACGCTTGGCGAGGCGGTCGACGCCCTTGAGCGCCCGCACGATCTCCTTGCGCTGGCCGTCGAGACCGCCGACGAACTTGTTCAGCTCCTTCAGCAGCGACTTGACCCGGTTCTCCCGGCCGGACAGGGCCTTGTTGAGCTCCGTGGTGATCGTCTTGAGCTGGGCCACACCGCCGCCGTTGAGCAGCGCCGACAGCGCGGAGAGCACCTCTTCGATCTCCGGGTTGCGGCCGCTGCGGGACAGCGGAATCCGCGCACCGTCCTTGAGCCTGCCGACGGGGGCGCTGTCCGGTGGGGCGGACAGGGCCACGTATTTCTCGCCGAGCATGCTGGTCTGCCGCAGACCGGCATGCGCGTTGCCGGGCAGCTTCACCGAACCGGCGACCCGCAGCCGTACCTTGGCGTGCCAGCCGTCGAGCTCCACCTTCTCGACCGAGCCCACGGTGACGTTGTTGACCTTCACGGCCGACTGCGGCACCAGGTCGAGCACGTCCCGGAACTCGACCGTGACCCGGTAGGCGCCCGCGTCCTTGGCGGCGCCGCCGGGCAGTTCGACGTCGTACAGACCGTTGAACTCACAGCCGGCCAGGAGCAGCGAACCGATCGCGGCCCAGGCGGCCGTCCCGCCCTTGCGCAGTGCGCTCATGCCGCGGCCTCCAGGATTCCGCCGAGGGTCTTGTCGCTCGGCTTCGCGCCCGAAACCCCTTGTGGCTGCGACAACTTGGGCAGTGAGTCGAAGAGTTTCCGCAGGTCCTTGCACTCCGCGGCCTGCTTCTCGCCGGTGGTGCCGAGCAGCGAGCAGAGCAGCGCGGCCGGGTCCTGTGCCTGTTCGGCGTTGTTACGGGTGTCGAGGGTGCCCGAGCCCGGGTTGTAGGCGTTCTGCAGATTCGACAGGCCGGTCGGCGTGGTCTCCAGGATCTCGGCGAGCGCCTTCTTCTGGGTGACGAGCACCTTGGTGACCTTGCTGAGCCCCTTCACATTGGAGGTCAGCGACTTCTTGTTCTTCTTGACGAACCGCTGCACATCGCCGAGCGCGGTGCCCAGGTGCTTCAGCGCGGCCGCCAAGTCCTTGCGCTCTCCGGCCAGTTGACCGGCAACCTTGGCGAGGCTGGTGTTGAACGACCGCACGCTCTTGTCGTCCTTGGCGAGCATGGCCGTGAACACCTGCAGGTTCCGTACGGTGCCGAACAGGTCGCCCCGGCCGTCGGAGAGGGTGGTGACGGCGGTGGAGAGGTCCTCCACGGTCTGATGCAGGTTCCCGCCCTGCCCTTCGAGGTTGTCCGCGCTGACCCCGAGCAGCCGGGACAGCGAGCCCTTCTTGTTGGCGCCGCGCGGGCCGAGCGCCTCCGACGTGGTGTGCAGACTGTCGAAGACGCGGTCCAGCTCGACCGGTACGGCGGTGCGGCTCTGCGGAATGACGGCGCCGTCCCGCATCGCCGGGCCCTTCCGGTACACCGGAAGGAGCTGGAGATAACGGTCGCTGACCACCGAGGAGTTGATGATCGCGGCCCGCGCGTCGGCGGGCACCTTGCGCTCACTGTCGTACTCGAGGGTCACCCGCACCCGCTCGCCCTCCGGGGTGATCTCCTTGACCTCGCCGATGCGGACGCCGAGCACCCGGACGTCCGAGCCCGGATAGATGCCGACGGTGCGCGGGAAGTACGCGGTGACGCGCACCGGTTCGTCGCGCGGCCACAGCACCACGGCGGGGGCGGCCACCACGGCCAGGGCGGTCGCCAGGGCCGTCCGCCGCAGGAGTCGTGCGTGCTTGCTCATCGCTTGTCTCCCGTCCGCGGGACCACCGGAGTGGCGACCAGGTTCTGGATGTAGCTGTCGAACCAGCGGCCGTTGCCGAGGGTGTTGGTGAAGAGCCGTACGTAGGGCGCGAGCAGTTGGACGCTGCGATCGAGGCTGGAGTAGTTGCGCTCCAGCATCGACACCACTCTGTTCAGGCCCTTGAGCGCCGGGCCGATCTCCTTGCGGTTGTCCGCGACCAGGCCCGAGAGCTCGATGCCGAGCGTGGCCGAGCTCTTGAGCAGGGTGTGGATGGCCTTGCGGCGCTTGGCGATCTCGGTGAGCAGTTTGTCGGCGTCCTTGACCAGGGTGGAGAATTCGTCCGAGCGGTCGGCGAGCACCTTGGTGACGCCGTTGGCGTGGGTGAGGAGTTCGCGCAGCTCCTTGTCGCGCGACGCGACCGTGCGGGAGATCTTCGACAGGCCCTTGATGGACGCCTTCACCTCGGCGGGAGAGTCCTCGAAGGTGGTGGAGATGGTGTCCATGGCCTTGGCGAGCCGGTCGGTGTCGACCTTCTCCGTGGTGGTGGTCAGATCGCTGAACGCGGTCACGACGTCGTACGCGGGTGTCGTCCGGGACACCGGGATCTCGGCGCCCGGCTTCAACTGCCCGGGTCCCTTGGGCTCCAGGGCCATGTACTTCGAGCCCAGGATCGTCTTGATCCGGATGGACGCGCCGGTCCTGGTGCCGAACTTCGGCTCGCCCTTGACCTTGAAGGTGACCTTCACATGGTCGCCGTCCAGGTCGACCTCGTCGATCTTGCCGACCTTCACCCCGGCGATCCGTACCTCGTCGCCCGGCTTGAGCCCGCCCGCCTCCGAGAAGGCCGCGCTGTACGTCTCGCCGTTGCCGATCAGCGGCAGGCTGTCGGCGTTGAACGCGGCGGCGGTCAGGAGGCCGAGGGTGGTGAGCCCCACGACACCGATCGTCACCGGGTTCCGCTCACGGAACGGCGTCATCCGCCTACGTAGCCTCATGCGCATACGCAGCCTCATCCGCCACACCTCGCCCGTGCCACATGCAGCTCGGGAGTGAGCACCTCCTTGGTCTTCGGCAGCACGATCCGGCCGTCGAAGTCACAGAGGTAGAAGTTGAACCAGGAGCCGTAGGACGCGGTCCGGGTCAGCTTGTTGAGCTTGTTCGGCAGCCGCTTCAGCACGCCCTCCACGGTTTTCTCGTTGTCGTTCAGCGTTCCGGTGAGCTCGCCGAGCTCCTTGATGTCGTCCTTCAGCGGGGGCCGTGCATCGCCGATCAGGCCCGAGGTGGCCTCGGTCAGCTGCCCGATGTTCACCAGCGACCTGCCGATCGGCTTCCGGTCCGCGGACAGTCCGGAGACAAGCCGCTGCAACTGCTTGAGCAGCGAGGAGAAGCGGCCGCCGCGCTTGTCCAGGGTCGTGAGGACCTCGTTGAGGTTGGTGATCACGGAGCCGATGAGCTTGTCGCGGCCGGCCAGGGTGGTGGTGAGCGACGCCGTGTGGGCAAGGAGGCTGTTGACCGTGCCGCCCTCGCCCTGCAGCGTCTTGATGATCTCGGTGGCGAGCTGGTTCACGTCCTTGGGGCTCAGCGCGGCGAACAGCGGCTTGAACCCGGCGAGCAGCGCGTTCAGATCGAGCGCGGGCTGGGTCCGGGACAGCGGGATCCGGCCGCCGGGCCGCAGCGGTGTGCTGCCGCCCGCGCCCTCGGTCAGCGCGATGTAGCGCTGCCCGACCAGGCTCCGGTAGCGGATGACGGCGCCGGTGCTGGTGAACAGCGGGCGGTCCTCGGTGACGGTGAAGGTGACCTCGGCCCGGGTCCGGTCCTTGATCCGGATGCCCTCGACCTCGCCGACCCGCACCCCGGCGACCCTGATGTCGTCGCCCTCCTCCAGGCTCGTGACATCGCTGAACACCGCGCGGTAGGTGTGCTCCGGGGTGAAGGAGATATTGACGATGGTGGCCGCGAGCAGCGCCGTCGCCACCACCGTCACCAGCGCGAACAGCAGGAACTTCACCAAGGGCGCCGCGGTGTCCGTGGCTCGTGCCGTCTTCACGCGACGCTCACCGCCGTTCCGCGCGCCATCGGGCCGAAGAGGAGCGTCGCGACCGGGGGCACCCGGTCCGCCGACACCCCGAGGACCGGGGCCACGAGGGAGCCGACGGCCCGCTGTTCGGCCGCGGTCGATGACATCGTGGCCGGGCCGGAAGGACCACCGACCTTGTTGGGCTTCGTACCGTCGTTGAGCTGGTCGTCCCCCGCGGGCACCCGGGGATGGGGCAACCCGCGGCAGTTGGGGCCCGAGCGGTCCGCGTACCGCGGTTCCTCGCCGGGCTCGTACGCGGGCTGCGGGTGGACGAATTCGAGGGTGATACGCATCTTTCCGCCTCGATAGGTCTCTTCTGACGCCTTGTCCTGCCGCACCAGGCCCTCAAGGAGGCAGGGGTACTGGGGGGCGTAGCGGTCGAACAGCGCAAGCGTCGGCCGGGAGACCCGGCCGAGGGTGATCAGGCGCTCGCCGTTGTCGTCGAAGAACTCCTCGCCGGTGCCGGCCGCGGTGGCGGTCGCGGTGAGGGCGGCGGCCAGTTGGCCCTGCTTCTCCACGAGGGTGCGGCTGGTGGTGACGGAGTTCCGCAGGGTCTTCATCAGGTCCGGCGCCGCGTCGGCGTACACCTCGGCGACGTCGGCGAAGCGCGTGATGTCCTCCTTCAGGGAGGGCAGATGCGGGTTGAGGCGGCGCAGATAGCGCTCGACGCGGGTGAGGTTGGCGCCGATCCGGTCGCCGCGCCCGTCGAGCGCGGTGGCGAACGCGGAGAGCGTCGCGTTGAGATCGGCGGGCCGCACGGTGCGCAGGAGCGGCAGCAGATCGTTCATCAGCTGCTGCACCTCGATGCCCACCGTGGTGCGGTCCTGCGTGATGACGTCACCCGCGCGGATGTGCCGCTGGGATGGCTCACGGGGCTCGACCAGCTCGACGTACTTCTCGCCGAACAGCGTCTTGGGCAGCAGCCGTGCGTGGACGTCGGACGGGATCTTGGCGGTGTGCTCCGGCTTGAGGGCGATGCCGAGGGTCGCCTTCTCACCGTCGGCCCGCACTTCGCGGACCTCGCCGACCAGGAGGCCGCGCAGCTTGACGTCGGCCCGCGGCTCCAGCTGGTTGCCCAGGGTGTCGGCCTGCAGCGTGATGCGTACGACGGAGGTGAACACCTGCTGGTACACGGCGACGGAGAGGCCGAGCAGCAGCGCGATGACCGCGATGAACACGATGCCGTACAGCCGCAGCCTGGCGCCGCGCGAAGCGAGCGAGACCGGAATTCTCATCTGCCCTACCCCGCTATTCGTACGGTCGTGACGGCGCCCCAGATCGCGAGGCTGAGGAAGAAGTCCAGGACGTTGATGGCGACGATGGAGGTGCGCACGGCACGGCCGACTGCGACGCCGACCCCGGCGGGACCGCCGCTCGCGTAGTAGCCGTAGTAGCAGTGCACCAGGATGATCACGACGGCGAAGACGATCACCTTGCCGAAGGACCAGAGCACGTCCACCGGCGGCAGGTACTGCTGGAAGTAGTGGTCGTAGGTGCCCGCGGACTGCCCGTAGTAGCCGGTGGTGATGGTGCGCGCGGCGAAGTACGAGGACAGCAGGCCGACCACGTACAGCGGGATCACCGCGACGAAACCCGCGATCATCCGAGTGGTCACCAGGAACGGCAGCGAGGGGACGCCCATCACTTCGAGCGCGTCGGTCTCCTCGCTGATCCGCATCGCGCCCAACTGTGCGGTGAACCCGGCCCCGACCGTCGCCGACAGGGCGAGGCCCGCCACCAGGGGCGCGATCTCCCGGGTGTTGAAGTACGCCGAGAGGAACGCCACGAAGTTGGAGGTGCCCAGCTGGTTGAGGGCGGCATAGCCCTGAAGGCCGACCTCGGTGCCGGTGAAGAAGGACAGGAAGGCGATCACGCCGACCGTGCCGCCGATGACGGCGAGGGCGCCACGGCCGAAGCTCACCTCGGCGAGCAGGCGCAGGATCTCCTTCTTGTAGCGGCGCAGGGTGCGGCCCGTCCAGGCCAGGGAGCGGCCGTAGAAAGCCAGTTGGCTGCCCAGCTCTTCGAGCGAGCGGAGCGGGCGGTCGAGAAGTCGCATCAACTACCCTCTCTGCGGGACGATTTGGAAGTACACGGCGGTCATCACGAAGTTCGTCACGAACAGCAACATGAAGGTGATGACCACGGCCTGGTTCACCGCGTCGCCGACGCCCTTGGGGCCGCCCTTGGCGGTGAGCCCCTTGTACGAGGCGACGATCGCGGCGATGGCGCCGAAGACCAGGGCCTTGAGTTCCGCCGCCCAGAGGTCGGACAGCTGGGCGAGGGTGGTGAACGAGGCCAGATAGGCGCCCGGAGTGCCGTTCTGCAGGACCACGTTGAAGAAATAGCCGCCGGCCACCCCGACCACCGAGACCAGGCCGTTGAGCAGTACCGCGACGACCATCGACGCGAGGACCCTGGGCACGACGAGGCGGTGGATCGGGTCGATGCCGAGGACCTGCATCGCGTCGATCTCCTCGCGGATCTTGCGCGCCCCGAGATCCGCGCAGATCGCGGTGCCGCCCGCCCCCGCGATGAGCAGCGCGGTGACGATCGGCGAGGCCTCCCTGAGCACCGCGAGCACCGAGGCGGCGCCCGAGAACGACTGCGCGCCCAGCTGCCGGGTCAGGCTGCCGATCTGCAGCGCGATCACCGCGCCGAACGGGATGGAGACGAGCGCGGTGGGCAGGATCGTGACGCTCGCGATGAACCAGGCCTGCTGGATGAACTCCCGTACCTGGAACGGGCGTCGCGGCAGCGTCCGCAGCACGTCGAGGCCCATCGCGAAGAGGCTGCCCGAGTGCCGCAGCGCCCCCTTGGGCGACAGGCTCATGCGCCGCTCACCTCGCGAGCCTCTCGCGCCTCTCGCGCCTCCTCCTGTTCGGCGATCGCCTGCCAGCGGGGCGGGCGGTCGATGCCGGGCCCCGGAAGGAGTCGCGGGGTCAGCTGGGCGACGCCCACGCTGTCGGTCGCGCCGCCGTTGCCGAAGTGCACGGCCTCGCGCGCCATCGTGGCGGCGTCCTTCTCCTCGGCCATGCCGATCGGCCCCTGCATCCGGCCGTTCAGGAACTGCCGTACGACTGGCTCGTTGCTGGTCAGGAGCTGTTTGCGGGGGCCGAACATCACCAGTTCGCGGCGGAAGAGCAGCCCGATGTTGTCGGGGACCTGGCGGGCCGACGCGATGTCGTGCGTGACGATCAGGAAGGTCGCGTCGATCTGCGCGTTGAGGTCGACGATCAGCTGGTTGAGGTAGGCCACGCGTACCGGATCGAGGCCCGAGTCGGGCTCGTCGAAGAGAATGATCTCCGGATCGAGCACCAGGGCCCGTGCCAGACCGGCCCGTTTGCGCATACCGCCGGATATCTCGCCGGGCAGCTTGTCCTCGGCGCCGATCAGGCCGACCATGTCCATCTTCTCGAGGACGATCTTCCTGATCGCGCTCTCCGGCTTACGGGTGTGCTCGCGCAGCGGGAAGGCGATGTTGTCGTAGAGGTTCATCGACCCGAACAGGGCGCCGTCCTGGAACAGCACGCCGAACAGCTTCCGCACCTCGTACAGGTCGTGCTCGCGGAGCTCGGTGATGTCCGTGCCCGCGATCCTGATCGACCCGCGCTCCGGCTTGAGCAGTCCGACGAGGCTCTTGAGGAAGACCGACTTGCCGGTGCCCGAGGGGCCCAGCATGACCGAGACCTCTCCGGCGGGCAGGGTCAGCGAGACGTTCTGCCAGATGACCTGGTCGCCGAAGGACTTGGTCAGCCCTTCCACGCAGATCTCGACACCCATCCGGTTCACCCTTCGCCGTGAGCAGCTCTCTCATCTGCTCTACGGGGAAGGGCGCCCCGTCCGTCGCGGAGAAACCGAAGTTTTTTCTACGGGACCTGTGTGACGCCGTCGGCGGGCAGCTTCGGGGCCGTCGCGGAGGCGGACGGGGCCGCGGGTACGGACACCTCTGGCGGCTTGACCGGTATCTCGGGGACGTCGGGGCCGGGCACCGCGGGCAGCGTTTCCAGGGCCGGGAGCGGCACATCGGGCAGGGACGGCAGCACGGGAAGCGAGCCGTCGTCCTGCGCCGTGCCGGGGGTGGCGGTCGACGGAGCCTGGCGGGAGCGGCCCGAGGGCGGCGCCCCGCCCTCCGGGGTCCGTGCGTCATCGGCCCCATCGGACACGGAGGACACGGAGGACACGGAGGACACGGAGGAGACGGAAGGTGCGGGCCGTGCCGGTTCGGGCCGGTCCCCGTCGAGGACGCCCGGCAGGACGAACCCCGCCACGGCAAGGGTCGCCGCCGTCACGGCCGCGCCCACCACCTGCACGCTCCCGCCCGGACGCGGCCCGCGCCCGCACAGCCACAGGGCGAGACCAAGGGTGGCGGCAAGCGCCGTGCGCAGCGTGCGCCGGGCCCTGGCGAGCAGCGACTCGGCCGTCCGGTAGCTCAGGCCCATCTTCTTGGCGACCTGACCGACGTCCAGGTCCTCGGACTTGAGCCAGATCGCCTCCGCCTGCCGCGCGGGCAGCTCCCCGCTCCGCGCGGCCAGCCACCGAGCCTCCGCCCGGTCACACACCACGTCGTCGACGGGCGGCTGGCCCGGCGCGACCAGTCTGGGGCTGCTGCGCACCTCGGCCTCGCGGCTGACCTGCCGGTACCGGTCGACACACAGCCGTATGGTCACCGTCGTCAGCCAGGCGCCGAGCCGCTCGTCGTCGAGCTGCGGATGCTCGGCGGCGCGCACCATCGCCTCGTGCACGGCGTCCTCGGCGTCCTCGGCGCTCATGGATCTGCGGCGGGCCACCCGCAGCAGGTCCTCGCGGTGACTCCACGCGCGCTGCCACCGGTCGAGGTCCGCCTCGTCGGCCGCCCCGCCCGCAGGCGCAGGGTGCATGTCCGTCGCCATGAGGGCTCCTTTGCACTCAGCCGCCGGATCAGTCCTCCCGGCGGCGACGCGACATTACCGTTCGGTATCCAGCGTTGTGCAGGGGGCGGCGCTCATCGATTCCGTACCGTTGCGGGAGCGCCCAGGGCATGCTCAGGGCATGCGTACGGAGTTGAAGCGAGCCGCGGTGTGCAGATCGGTCTCGATCGCCGCCGCGGTCTCGCGCAGTACGGGGAGCAGCGCGTCGATCGTCTCGCCCAGCGGGGCGGTGCCCGCGTGCTGGGCCACGTTCAGGGCGGCGACCACGCGGCCGTCCGCGCGTTTGAGCGGTACGGCGACCGAACGCAGGCCCTCCTCCAGCTCCTCGTCCGCGGTGGCGTAGCCGTCGGCGGCCGCCCGGTCGAGGATGCGCCGCAGCTCCGCCGGGTCCGTGACCGTGCGCCGGGTGAGGGCCTTCGGCGGCTCGGCCGCCAGCAGACGGGCGCGCTCCCGCTCGGGGAGCCCCGCGAGCAGGACGCGGCCCATGGCGGTGGGGTAGGCGGGGAAGCGCGTGCCGAGCGTGATGTAGACGCTCATCACACGCACCGTCGCCGCTCGCGCCACGTACAGGATCTCCGTGCCGTCGAGCACCGTCACCGACGCCGACTGGTGGACGCGGCCGGTCAGTTCGCGCAGATGCGGCTCGGCGATGTCGGCGAAGCCGAGGCGGGAGAGCCGGGCGTAGCCGAGCTCCAGGATGCGGGGGAGCGGGCGGTAGAGGCGACCGTCGTGCGCCGCGTAACCCTCCAGTTCCAGGGTGTGCAGACAGCGGCGTGCGGTGGCCCGCGGCAGTCCGGTGGCCTCGGCGATCGCGGTGAGCGGAAGGCCGTCGCCGCGGGCGCGGCCCAGGGCGCGCAGGACGTGCAGGCCGCGGGCCAGCGACTGGAGGAAACCGGGGCCCAGTTCAGCCTTGGCGTCGACGGTTTCCGATGTCTGATCGGGCGTCAACTCGGCTTCTGCGTACGGAGATGGGGCGGTCGGCAGTGCCTCCAGGTGTGCCGCCTCCTCGCGAAGTCTCGGCAGTACGAGCTCCGCGAGGCCCTGCGCCGTGTGTCGGCTGGTGTGGCTCACCGCGGACAGGGCGTACCGCACGCGGCCCGCGGCGTCGCGCACCGGGACCGCCGTCGCGATCAGGCCCGGCTCGATCAGCTGGTCGTCCAGGGCCCACCCCGCGGCGCGTGAGTGCGCCGTGCGGTCGGCCAGGTCCGGCACGCGGGGCGCGGGCCCGGGCGGGAGCGCCGGGAAGGCGTGGCCGTCCGGATCGGCGGCCACGCGCGCGTGCCACGCGGCCCACCCCGCCTCGTCCCACTCGGCGGCGAACAGCGCGCCGGGCGCGCACCGTTCGGCGGGCAGCAGATCGCCGATGCGGAAGGCCACCGACATCGCGCGGCGCCGCGCGGCCTGCGTGACGAAGCGGACGCCGTCGCCGTCCGGCACGGCGAGGGACACCGACTCGTCAAGATCGTCCGCGAGCCGTGCGGTGCGCGCCGCGACCTCGCCGGTCAGGCCGCTTGCCGCCAGATAGGCGTTGCCGAGCTCCATGAGGCGCGGGGTGAGCTGAAGCTCCTGGCCGCTCTCGCGTACGTATCCGAGCCGGGCCAGGGTCGCCACCACCCGGTCCACGGTCGAGCGGGCCAGGCCCGTCGCGCGCACCAGATCGCCCGCCCTCGCCCTGTCTGCGGCCGCGAGGGCGCGCAGCACCGCGAGGCCGCGCTCCAGGGGGCGTACGGACTCTTCGGGCATGGCGCCGCTCCTCGTGGCCGTGGAAAGCCGTCGAAATGGGTGCCCCGCAACCGTTGACAGCCGCTGGGTCCGGTCGGAGACTCCCGTCAGCACATTATGAACGAAAGTTCACCAGGCGAACAAGTCGAACGCGTCCGAGCCCGGTCCGCGCGTTCGGGAGTGAGGGGAACGATCGATGCGCACCACCGTCGGAATCATCGGGGCCGGACCCGCGGGCCTGCTCCTCGCCCGCCTGCTGCACAACGCCGGCATCGATTCCGTCGTCCTGGAGACCCGGGACCGCGCCTACGTGGAGCAGCGCCAGCGCGCCGGGATCTTGGAGCAGGGCACCGTGGACGTCCTCCGGGAGGCGGGCGTGGCTGCCCGCATGGACCGCGACGGCATCCCGCACGACGGCATCGAGCTGCGCTTCGACCGCCGCAGGCACCGCGTCGACTTCCCCGACCTGACCGGCGGCCGGTCCGTGATGGTGTACGCCCAGACCGAGGTCTGCAAGGACCTCATAGCCCTCCAGCTCGCGGCCGGAGGACCCCTGCTCTTCGAGGCGGAAGCGCTCGCCGTCGAGCGTGCGGAGACGGAGAACCCACGGATCCGCTTCCGCCATCAGGGCCGCGATGACGTCCTGGAGTGCGACTACGTAGTGGGCTGCGACGGCTCCTGGGGCGTGGCCCGCAAGGCCGTGCCCACCGACATCTCCCGGATCTTCGAGCGCACGTACCCGTTCGGCTGGCTCGGCATCCTCGCCGATGTGCCGCCCTCGCACGACGAGCTGGTCTACGCCCGCCACGACCGCGGCTTCGCGCTGCTCTCCATGAGGTCGCCGACCGTCACGCGCGCGTACCTGCAAGTCCCCGCGGGCACGGACGCCGCCGACTGGGGCGACGAGGAGATCTGGGACGAGCTCGACCGCCGCCTGGAGACGGACGACGCCTCCTGGACGCTGAAGCGCGGACCCATCACCGCCAAGTCCGTCACCCCCATGCGCAGCTACGTCCACGAGCCCATGCGGCACGGCCGGGTCTTCCTCGCCGGGGACGCCGCGCACATCGTCCCGCCCACCGGCGCCAAGGGCCTCAACCTCGCCGTCGGCGACGTCGTCACCTTCGCCCGTGCGCTCGTCGAACTCCGCGAGACCGGCTCCGAGGCCCGCCTCGACGCGTACTCCGCGACCTGTCTGCGCCGCGTCTGGCAGGCCGAGCGCTTCTCGTACGCGATGACCACCATGCTCCACCGCGGCCCCGAAGCCACCCCCTTCGACGACCGCATCCAGCTCGCCCGCCTTGACCGCATCACCACCGCGCGCTCGGCCGAGGCCGACCTCGCGGAGGGCTACACGGGCTTCCCCCTCGACTGAGCCCGCCGCATCGCTGAAAACCCCCGTCCCCCCCCGGAAGTCCCCACTCCACAAAGAAGTGAGAGCCCCGTGACCGCTCCCCAGAGCGCCGCCCCCGAGCGCACCTTCAGATCCGTCGCCCCCGTCATAGCCCTGTGCTGGCTCGTCGTCTTCTTCGACGGCATGGACGTCAACATCTACGGCGCCGTGATGCCGCACCTCATCGATGACAAGGGCTTCGGCTTCACCACGTCGACCGCGGGCACCATCGGCTCCTGGACCACCTTCGGCATGCTGATCGGCGCCCTCGGCTGCGGAACGCTGACCGACTGGCTCGGCCGCAAGCCGATGGTGGTGGGCAGCGTCGCGCTGTTCTCCCTCGGCTCCGCGGTCTGCGCGCTCGCGCCGAGCGCCGCCGTCTTCGGCGCCGGACGCTTCATCGCCGGGCTCGGGCTCGGCGGTCTGATGCCGATCAGTCTCGCGATCGTCGCGGAGTTCGCACCGAAGCGCAGGGCCGCGCTGGCTACGGGCCTGATGATGACCTCGTACCACGCGGGCGGCATGGCGGCCACGGGCCTCGGCCTCGCGCTCGGGCCCGACCACGGCTGGCGCGTCGTCTTCTGGGCGGGCGTGATCCCCGCGGTCGTGGCCATCCCCCTCGTACTGAAGTGGCTGCCCGAGTCGCCGGGCGTGCTGCTCAACAAGGGCCGCGCGGGCGAGGCGGAGGCGGTCGCCGCCCGCTACCTGCTGCCCTCGCCGACCCTCGCCGAAGCCCCCGAGGCGGGCGCCAAGGGCCGCTTCTCCGCCGTGGCGTCGCTCTTCACCCCGGGGCAGCGCCTGGCGACCCCGCTCCTGTGGATCGCCTCCTTCGCCGGACTGCTCCTCGTCTACGGCGTCTCCACCTGGCTCCCCGAGCTGATGCGCGCCTCCGGCTACTCGCTCTCCTCGTCCGTCACCTTCCTCATGGTGATCAACGCGGGCGGCATCATCGGCATGCTGATCGCGGGGCGGGCCGCCGACAAGTTCGGCGCCATGCGGATCTCCGCGATCTGGTTCCTGCTCACCGCCTGCGGCGCCTTCCTGCTCAAGGCGGAGCTGCCGCTCGGTGTCGCGTACGTGATCGTTTTCGTCACCGGCATCTGGCTCTTCTCGGCGCAGGTCATGGTCTATGCCTCCGCCCCCTCGGTCTACACACCGGCCCAGCGCGCCACGGGCCTCGGCTGGATCACCGGCGTAGGGCGGACCGGCGCGGTCGTCGGGCCGTGGCTGGGAGGCGCCGTCGTCTCCGGCGGGAACGCGTCCCTCGGATTCACGACGTTCGCCGTCGCCGCCGTGCTCGGAGCAGTGGCGATCTCCCTGGTGCCACTCGTCCGGCGCAGCCGCCGAAACCCGGCCGCGGCGGGAGAATCGACGGGAACAGAGAGCCAGGCACCGATCGTTCTTGGTCACAAGCAGGGAAAGATCCTCCCCAAGCACTAGGGTCTTCCTTTTGCCTACGCATTACTCTTGAGCCAAAGCCACGCCCGGTGGCCATGGAGGAGTGAGATGAGGAGCAGCAACCCGGTCTTCTCGCGACGGGGGTTCAGCCGCGACAACGGCTACGCGGGCTTCGGCCAGCAGCCGCAGGCCGGGGGACCCGCGGGCGGGACGCAGACCCAGTACGCGCAGGGCAACCCGTACGCGGGCGCAGGCCAGCAGGCCCCCACCAACCCGTACGCGACGAACCCGTACGCGCAGCAGGACCTGCAGTACGGCGCGCCGCAGGCGCCCGTAACCACCGCGGGCCGCATGACGATGGACGACGTCGTCATGCGTACGGCCACGACGCTCGGCACCCTTGTGGTCACCGCAGCGCTCGCCTGGGCGCTGCTGCCGGTGGACGACGCGAACATCAGCAAGTCCTACGGCATCGCGATCGGCGCAGGCCTCATCGCGATGGTGCTCGGCCTCGTCCAGGCCTTCAAGCGCAAGGCGTCGCCCCCGCTGATCCTGACGTACGCCGCGCTGGAAGGTGTCTTCCTCGGCGTCGTCTCCAGCGTCGTCGACAACCGCATCGCGAGCGGCGCGGCCATGCAGGCCGTGCTCGGCACGATGGCGGTCTTCATCGGTGTCCTCATCGCCTACAAGGCGGGCTGGATCCGCGTCAACCGTCGCTTCTACGGCTTCGTGATGGCCGCGGCGATGGGCTTCCTGCTGCTGACCGCCGTGAACCTGCTGTTCGCGGTCTTCGGCGGCGGCGACGGCCTGGGCTTCCGCAGCGGCGGCCTCGGCATCGTCTTCGGCATCGTCGGCATCCTGCTCGGTGCGTGCTTCCTGGCCCTGGACTTCAAGCAGGTCGAGGACGGCATCGCGTACGGCGCTCCGAAGGAGGAGGCCTGGCTCGCGGCGTTCGGTCTGACGATGACGCTGGTCTGGATCTACCTGGAGTTCCTGCGCCTGATCGCCATCCTGCAGGGCAACGACTGACGCACGACGTCGGTCAACGGCCGGCAGCCGAAGGGCCCCGCGGAACAGATGTTCCGCGGGGCCCTTCGCCGTGTGTGAGCCGTGTGGGTGAGGGGACAGGGGGTCAGAGGAACTTGCGTGCGGCCCGCCGCAAGTCGTACTCGTGAATGATTGCTTTGGCGTGTCCGTACGCGAGGTTGTGTTCGGCGCGGAGCCAGCTGACCTTCTCCTCGAAGCGGAAGAGAGAAGGCCCTTCGTCCACGGCGCGAAGCCAGTCGGAGACTTCACGACCGGTGCAGTGGGGGATGCGGGCGAGCAGGTTGCGGTGGGTCTCCTCGGAGAAGACTTGGGACATCGGCGCCTCCGGACGCGTCGCGATGTGTTCCGTCCTTCACGCCACCGTGCCTGAGCGTTGGGGCGTTGGCAACAGTCCGGTCCGGGCGCATAGGGTCACCGGGTGCTTGATACGACGCCTTTGACGGCCGCAGTGGACCATTTCGCCGACCGGTTGCGGGCCGCCCCGCAGAGTCGCCTGCAGCGGGGGGCGGCGACCGAAGCGCTCGCTCTGGCCAGGGAATTGGCGGCGTGGGCGCAGCGGATCGAGGTGCCCGGCGAGGAGCCGCGGGAGATGCCGGACGCGGGGATGTTCGCGGCGGCCGACCAGATCACTGTCGCGGGTCGGGACTTGGCCCTCGTACTGGAGGACGAGGGGCAGCTCGCGGAAGCGCTGACGCTGGTGGAGAAGGCGCAGAAACGCGCGGCGGTCTGAGGGGTGGGGACCCTCAGACCGGGGGCCTTGGTACGGGGGCCTTGGAGCGGGGGACGGTCAGACCGAGGCGATGACGCGGTCGGCCAGGATGTACACGTTCTCGGTGCCGCACTCGAACGTGAGGGCGTAGGCGCCGGAGACTCCCGAGCCGCCGAGCAGGACCGGGGTGTGGCCGTCGCGCAGGGCGCCGGCGAGCTGCTCCGCGGTCTCGCGGTGGCCCGGCGTCATACAGAGCGTCGTACCGTCCGCGAAGACATAGACGTCCAGGGTGCCCAGCGGGCCCGGGCGGACGTCGGCGAGCGCCGTGCGGGCGCCGGCCAGCTCCTCCAGGCAGGCGACCGTGCGCTCGTGGTCGCCGTGGCCGTCCGTGTGGGGCGTCTGGACCGGTACGAAGTCCGGGTGCGAGGGGTGCCTGCGGCGGGCCGCGGCCAGCTCGGGGGAGTCACCCGCGAACTCGTCGGCCTGCTCGGCGTAGGGCTCGATCACCGGCTCGAGGCTCTCCGCCTCGATGCCCGCGAGATCCGCCTGGCGCGGCAGGAACAGCTCGTCCGCCATGTCGGAGAGACCCGGCAGACCGCTGAGCAGGGACGGCGCGTCCGACGCGTCACGGGCTTCCTGGGCGGCCCAGAAGGCCCGCGCCTCGGCGAGCTCGCGCTCCCGCTCCTCGGCGAGCGCGTCGGCCACGGCCGCGCGTATCTCGTCGGTGTCCGGAGTGGTGCGTGCTGCGGGCACGGTGGGGTGCCCCGTCGCGGCTTGGCTCTGGGCCAGCTCGGTGCGCAGGGCCGTTATCTGCTTCCGCAGCCCGTGCACGGCGTGCAGGGCGGCGGCGCCCACGGCCGTGGCGGCAGCCGTGGAGAGCAGCAGGGCAAGAGGCATGGCGCTCACTGACGTACTCCCGGTTTCAAGTCGACCCCCGACTTCCTACATCAGCTTGAAGCCTGCACGATCCACCTGTCAGTGCATTACGTCACGAATTGGACAGGTCTTTTGGCCCGGTGTTTATCCACAGATGCGCTCTGACCTGGTCATATGCATCTCCCCCAGGAGATAGGTCACATCCTGGGGGAGATTGAGTCACGAATCAGTGGAGGCGTGAGGGGTGCGCGGGGCGTACGCGGTCAGCTGAGGCGCTCGATGACCATGGCCATGCCCTGGCCGCCGCCGACGCACATCGTCTCCAGGCCGAACTGCTTGTCGTGGAACTGGAGGGAGTTGATGAGTGTGCCGGTGATGCGGGCGCCCGTCATGCCGAAGGGGTGGCCGACGGCGATCGCGCCACCATTCACGTTCAGCTTGTCGATGTCGATTCCGAGGTCACGGTAGGAGGGGATCACCTGGGCGGCGAAGGCCTCGTTGATCTCGACCAGGTCGATGTCGTCGATGGTGAGCCCGGCGCGCCGCAGGGCCTGCTTCGACGCTTCCACCGGGCCGAGGCCCATGATCTCGGGGGAGAGGCCGGTGACGCCGGTGGAGACGATGCGGGCGAGCGGGGTCAGGCCGAGCTCGCGGGCCTTGGTGTCGCTCATGATCACCAGGGCGGCGGCGCCGTCGTTGAGCGGGCAGCAGTTGCCGGCCGTGACGAGGCCGTCGGGGCGGAAGACGGGCTTGAGGCCCGAGACGCCCTCGACGGTGACGCCGGCGCGGGGGCCGTCGTCCTTGCTGACGACGGTGCCGTCGGGGGTGGTGACCGGGGTGATCTCCCGCTCCCAGAAGCCGTTCTTGATGGCTTCCTCGGCGAGGTTCTGGGAGCGGACGCCGAACTCGTCCATGTCCGCGCGCGTGACGCCCTTGGCGCGGGCCAGGTTCTCGGCGGTCTGGCCCATCGCGATGTAGGCGTCGGGGATCAGGCCATCCTCGCGCGGGTCGTGCCAGTTGGAGCCCTCGGACTTGGATACGGCCTCGGTGCGGGCCTCGGCGTCGGCGAAGAGGGGGTTGTGGGTGTCGGGAAGACCGTCGCTGGAGCCCTTGATGCTGCGGGAGACCATCTCGACGCCCGCGGAGATGAAGACGTCGCCCTCGCCCGCCTTGATGGCGTGCAGGGCCATGCGGGAGGTCTGCAGGGAGGAGGAGCAGTAACGGGTGATGGTGCAGCCGGGGAGGTGGTCCATCCCCATCTGTACGGCGACGATGCGGCCCAGGTTGTGCCCCTGCTCGCCGCCGGGCAGACCACAGCCGAGCATCAGGTCGTCGATCTGCTTCGGGTCGAGCTCCGGCACCTTGGCGAGGGCGGCCTCGATGATCGTGGCGGTCAGGTCGTCCGGGCGCAGATCCTTCAGCGAGCCCTTGAAGGCGCGGCCGATCGGTGTGCGGGCGGCAGAGACGATCACGGCTTCGGGCATCAGGGCACTCCTGTGACGAGGGGGCAGGGCTCTCTGGGAAGTTACCTGCACGTATCGCTGTCGGTCATCGGCCGGGGACTGTGACGCGGGCCGCATTTTTCTAAGCGCTTGCTTTTTTCTGGCGGGGGCGCCTTGGGGGCGGGGGCGGATTCTGTCTGCGGGTTGGTGGGGGCTTGTCGCGCAGTTCCCCGCGCCCCTGAAGGGGCGCCACCGCTGGCCCCGCCCCGGAAGGGGCGCGGGGAACTGCGCGATCAGCCACAGGCGGCCCGCAGGTGACGCAACGGCCCTCAGTTCGGCAACGGTGACGGATCCGGGGTGTGGATGCGGCGGCGGCGCCGCCGCTTGAGGAGGGCCCAGGGTCCCCGTGGTCCCGTAGGCATCGCGGCAGCGACCTCCGTGCCGCCCTCCGATGCCGCCTGCGCTGCCGCGCGGGCAACCGGCAGGAAGCCCTCGCGGCGGGAGACGTCGGGGCGCTCCTCCTCCGGCCACAGGCCCAGTGCCGCGCAGAGGGTCGGGAGGACTGCCATGGCCGCCGTCGCGTACCCCTCCGCGGAGGGGTGGTAGTTGTCGGGGCCGAACAGCTCCCGCGGGTTCGCCGCGAACTCGGGGCCCAGCAGGTCGCCGAGCGACACCGTACGGCCGCCCTGCTCCACCACGCCGATCGTCTGCGCCGCCGCCAGCTGCCGCGAGACCCGGCGGGCCATCCAGCGCAGGGGCTGGTAGACGTTCTCGACGGTTCCGAGGTCGGGGCACGTGCCCACGACCACCTCCGCGCCCACCGTCCGCAGCCGCCGCACCGCCGCCGCGAGATGGCGCACCGACCGCGTCGCCGGCATCCGGTGCGTCACGTCGTTCGCGCCGATCATGACGACGCAGACGTCCGGGATCCAGGACGGGTCGGAGAGGATCAGCGTCACTTGGCGGTCGAGGTCGTCCGACTGGGCCCCCGGCTGCGCCACAGTCCGCAGCTCCACCGGACGCTCCGCCACCGCCGCGAGCCCCGAGGAGAGCAGCGCCCCCGGAGTTTGCCCGACCCGGTGCACCCCCTGCCCCGCGGCGGTCGAATCGCCGAGCATCGCGAACCGCAAGGGCTCGGCGCAGTCCGGCCGCTCCCCGTATGCCCCGCCGTACCGCCCATCGGACCGCGGCGGCGCCGCATGCTCCCCGTTGTTGCCCACCGACCGCTTCGCCAGCTGCACCTCGGCGAGGACCACCCCCACGGTCGCCGCGCCGAGCAGCCCGATGCCTCCGCCGCCGTACGCGGCCCCCGCGGCGATCCGCCGCGCCACCCTCGCCCTCGACATGCCCTGCAGCCACCTCCTCGTAGCCATACCGCCGTACATCCACTCATTGCCCCGTAAGGGCGGTCGGCCAATCGTGATCGGAGGTGAACCGACGACCGGGAGTCTTACGCTTACGACACACCCATTCGTCGCACTACATGGCAGCCCGGAGACAACGGTGCAATTCCACGACTCGATGATCAGTCTCGTCGGCAACACCCCGCTGGTGAGGCTCAACAACGTGACCGCGGGCATTCAGGCCACGGTCCTGGCCAAGGTCGAGTACTTCAACCCCGGCGGATCGGTGAAGGACCGCATCGCACTGCGCATGATCGAGGCGGCCGAGCAGAGCGGGGAGCTCAAGCCCGGCGGCACGATCGTCGAGCCGACCTCCGGAAACACCGGGGTCGGCCTTGCCATCGTGGCCCAGCAGAAGGGCTACAAGTGCATCTTCGTGTGCCCGGACAAGGTGTCCCTCGACAAGATCAATGTGCTGCGGGCCTACGGAGCGGACGTCGTCGTCTGCCCCACCGCCGTCGATCCCGAGCACCCGGACTCGTACTACAACGTCTCCGACCGCTTGGTGCGTGAGACTCCCGGTGCCTGGAAGCCCGACCAGTACTCGAACCCGAACAATCCGCTCTCCCACTACCACTCCACCGGCCCTGAGCTGTGGGAGCAGACGGAAGGAAAGATCACCCATTTCGTGGCGGGCATCGGCACCGGCGGCACGATCTCGGGGACCGGCGGATATCTGAAGGAGGTGTCCGGCGGCAAGGTCAAGGTCGTCGGCGCCGACCCCGAGGGGTCGGTCTACTCCGGCGGCTCCGGACGGCCGTATCTCGTCGAGGGCGTCGGCGAGGACTTCTGGCCGACGGCGTACGACCGCAATGTGACCGACGAGATCGTCGCGGTGTCCGACAAGGACTCCTTCCAGATGACGCGGCGCCTCGCCAAGGAGGAGGGGCTGCTCGTCGGCGGCTCCTGCGGCATGGCGGTCGTGGCAGCGCTGCGGGTCGCCGAGCGGCTCGGCCCGGATGATGTGGTGGTCGTTCTTCTCCCCGACTCCGGCCGCGGCTACATGAGCAAGATCTTCAGCGACGAGTGGATGAACGACTACGGCTTCCTGGAGCAGGCGGGCGACCAGCCTCGCGTCGGTGACGTACTCAGCCGCAAGGAGGGCGGCAAGCTGCCCTCGCTCGTTCATATGCACCCGGAGGAGACGGTCGGCGAGGCCATTGAGGTACTGCGCGAGTACGGCGTCTCGCAGATGCCCATCGTCAAGCCGGGCGCGGGTCATCCCGACGTGATGGCGGCGGAGGTCATCGGCTCGGTCGTCGAACGCGAGCTCCTGGACGCCCTGTTCGCCCAGCGCGCCTCGCTCGGCGACCCGCTGGAGAAGCACATGTCCGACCCGCTGCCGCAGGTCGGCTCGGGCGAACCGGTCGGCGACCTGATGTCGGTGCTCGGCGCGGCCGACGCGGCGATCGTGCTCGTCGAGGGCAAGCCGACGGGTGTGGTGAGCCGTCAGGACCTGCTGGCGTTCCTCGCGGAGCAGCAGGGGCAGTAGCCGCCGCCAGGTGTGCCGTGAGCTGCGAGCCGCCGGTCCGCTTGCCGTGGGCCGAACTTCGCGGAAGTGGTACGAGCGCGTCACGTCCGCGCAGCACCCGCTTAACACGGCTCCGGCACATTGGTCGTTGTCGGCGTACAGGAACTCCGGAGCGGCTCCCGGACCTCTGAACGCCCGGACGCGAGGCCCGGCCTGACCCGGCCCGCGTCCCTCGCGGGGACCGCCGTCGTCCCGCCCCCTGGGAAACCGGGGGTGCGGCGGTCCCCGCGCATGAACTTCCCGTGACGCGCGGGGCCTGACGGCAGGTCAGCCGACTGACGTGCAGGGCCTACCCCCCCGGACGGCCTCAGTCGTCCCACTCCGACTTCCGGCCGCCGTCCCCGCGTCGCCCGAAGCGCATGCCGCGTATCGCGTGCACCGCGTTCACACCGACGATGCCCGCCCAGGTGACGAAGAGGCCCGGCAGGTCGGCGTTGACCGCGCCGATCGCCGAGAGCGGGATCGCGAGGATCAGCGAGACGACGCCGAAGCCGAAGCGCTCGCCCCACGAGTCCACCGCGTTGTCGGGCGCGCGGGAGCCGCGGGCGACGACCATCTGCTGCTCGGCCATGTGCCGGCGCATCCGCCGGTCGATGGTGCCGTCCAGGCGCTGCTCGACCTTCCCGAGGAACGAGTCGACCAGCGCGGACTCATACTCTTCGCCTAGCTCTCTGCGGGCATGCAGAGTGGCGTCGAGTTCCTTCTTGAGTTCGGCGTCACGGGCTTCCATGGTTCTTAACCGTACGCAGCTCGGACGCCTCTGACAGTGGGGCTATCCCCCCATTCTCATCGGGGTCCACCCCTAGGGTGGCGCCGCGCCGGGCCAGCAGCCAGTACAGGAACGCCGGTACGACCAGACCCACGATCCACGACACGTCCGCGCCGCCGAGCGGCTCGACCAACGGGCCGGTGTAGAAGTGCGTGACCAGGAACGGGAGCTGGGCGAGCAGGCCCACCCCGTAGACGACGAGGGCGTCCCAGCGCCATGCGCCGTACCGTCCCGCCGGGTCGGAGAGCGCCGGGATGTCGTAGCGCTCCTTCGAGATCAGGTAGTAGTCGACCAGGTTGATCGCCGACCACGGCGTGAAGAAGGTCAGCAGGAAGAGCAGGAAGTCCTTGAAGGACGTCAGGAAGCTGTCCTTGCCGAGGAGCGCCACCGCCGTGCCCGCGATCATGATCAGCGCGATGTACGTTGCCCTGCCGCGCTGCGAGAGGACCTTCTGGCCGCGGAAGCCGCTGACGCTGGTCACCATCGACATGAAGCCGCCGTAGGTGTTGAGCACGTTGATGGTCAGCTTGCCGAGCGCGATCACGAAGTAGAGGAACGACGCGATCAGACCGGTGCCGCCCAGGCCGACGACGTATCCGACCTGATTGGCGAGGAACGCGTCCCCCGCGGTCGCCGCCACGAGGACACCGAACGTCATCGACCTCCCCCAAGCTCTTAATGAGCAGGGGGGACCCCCTCCGAGCCGAGCGCGGATCCGGAGAGGGTCCACCAGAAGGTCGCCTTGCCCGACGTCGTACGCGGCAGATAGCGCGAGTAGTCCGCGACGTACGGCCCGAAGGCCAGCTGCCAGGACGCCGAGAGGGAGACGGCGAGCAGGAACATCGGCAGGTCGAAGTGCGCGTCGGAGAGGAGCGCGGAGAGGTCGACGCGGTCCAGGAGGCGGATCCCGAGGTAGACGAAGGCCAGCGCGCAGATCACGCTCGCGACCCGGCCGAGCGTGTGGATGACGCGGTAGCCGACCGCCGCCGTCACCGCCGTGACCACCGCGAAGATGATGATGCCGGTGGTGTCGTTCGTGTGCGTCAGCTCGGCCGTGGCCTGTCCGGCCAGGACGCTGCCGCTCGCGAAGAACCCGACGTACATCACGATGACCAGGAGCAGCGGGACGACCGCGCCCTTCACGCCGAACTGGGCGCGGGACTGGATCATCTGGGGCAGGCCCAGTTTCGGGCCCTGCGCCGAGTGCAGGGCCATCACCGCGCCGCCGAGCAGATTGCCGAGCAGGAGCCCGATGACGGACCACACCACGTCGCCGCCGAACACGACGGCGAGCGCGCCGGTGACGACCGCGGTGATCTGCAGATTGGCGCCGAGCCAGAGGGTGAACTGGCTGAACGCGGTGCCGTGCCGTTCGTCGTCGGGGACGACGTCGATGGAGCGCCGCTCCACCAGATCCTCAGCTGCCATGCCGCTCGACTCCCCTGCTTCTTTCGTAAGTCCGCTTTTTCGTAAGTCCGGTTTTCCGTACGTGCGTTACTTCTTCGTCAGGCCGTGGCGTGCGGTCGGCGATGAGCGGGACGACGTGCTGGCCGGGGATTCTTCAGGGCGCCCTTCACTGACGGACCCGAGGAATCAAGGGACTTGAACTCCTTGAACTCCACGCCGTAGACGTCCTTGAGGCCGACGGCGCCCACGGTGCGCTTCTTCACCTCGGGGGCGGCGCCGATGACGAGCTTGCCCGGCTGTATATCGTCATGCAGAGTTCTCGGTGACTGAATAGATTGTCAATAGCTTGTCCACGCCCCGGCGTGAATCGCTGGTTACGAGTGATCGCAGGGCAAGACGGAGCGTCCGGGTTGAGGAGGAATTGCGGGTGATGTCGTCTCGTATCGCGGACAGGGTGACCGGAAGGGCGACCGACGACAGCGGCTCGGTCGTCGTCCTGGACGGCCGGGGACTGATGGTCACAGATGTCGTACGCCTGGCCGAATCCGGCGCAAAACCGGTGCCTGCCACCGATGGGATGAAGCGCGTAGAGAGCTCCTGGAACGCCGCGAGGGAGATCGCGTCCTGGGGTCGCGTCTACGGCCGCTCCACCGGCGTCGGCGCCAACCGGAATGAGTCCGTACCGACCGAGGCGGCCTCCGACCACGGCCTGCGGCTGCTGCGCAGCCATGCCGGAGCGATCGGCGACGAGCTGCCCGCGCGGCAGGTACGCGCGATGCTCGCGGTCCGCGCCAATCAGCTCCTTGCCGGCGGCGCGGGTCTGCGCCCGACCGTCGTCACGGCGCTCTGCGAGGCCCTGGAGACGGGCGCGTACCCGAAGGTCAATGAGTTCGGCTCGGTCGGGACCGGCGACATCGCGGCCCTCGCCCAGATGGGCCTCGCGCTTGCGGGCGAGCACCCTTGGCGGGGGACGGGCGCGGCCCCCGCGCCCCAGCCCCTCGACAACAACGACGCCCTTGCCCTGATCAGCAGCAACGCCCTCACCCTCGGCCAGTCCGCGCTCGCCCTGCACGAACTGCGCGGCCTGATCGCGGCGACGCAGGTGGTGGCGGCGCTCTCCCTGATGGCCGTCGACGGTTCGTACGAGGCGTACGCGCTGCCCGTCCACGAGGCGCGCCGCCACGCGGGTTCATACGCCGTCGCGGAACGCATGCGCCTGATCCTCGGCGCACCGGACCGCCCGACCCCACCGCTCGGCCGCATCCAGGACCCGTACGGCTTCCGCTGCGTCCCGCAGATCCATGGCCCCGCACACGACGCGGCGGACGCCCTTGAGGACGTCCTCACGGTCGAGATCAACGCGGCCGCCGAGAACCCCTTGATCTCGCCGGACGACATGGCGGCGTACCACCACGGCGGCTTCTATCTGGCCCAACTGGCCCTGTCCCTGGACCACTTCAGGCTGGCGATGACACAGGCGGCCCGCCTCTCCACGTCCCGCCTTTCGACCCTCAACGAACCGGCCTTCACTCGCCTGCGCCCCTTCCTCGCGGACGGCGAGGCAGCGTCGTCGGGCGTGATGATCCTGGAGTACGCGGCCGGAGCGGCCCTGGGTGACCTGCGGGCCTTCTCCGCCCCCGCCTCCCTCGGCCACGCCGTCCTCTCCCGTGGCGTCGAGGAGCAGGCCAGCTTCGCCTCGCTGGCGGCGCGGCAGACGCTGCGGGCGTGCGAGGCGTACCGCTTGGTGGTGGGCTGCGAACTGGTCGCCGCGGTAAGGGCGTTGAGGCAGCGCGACATGCGCATCGACCCCGGCCTGCCCGTCGGGCGGGCCTTCGAACTCGCGGACTCCGTCCTCGACGCGGAGCTGGCCGACCGACCGTTGACGGATGATGTGACGGCGGCGGCCGGGCTGCTCGACCGGTTCACCGAGTTGTGGCTGGACCTCGGGTCCGGGGGCGGAACGGCCTTGGAGAGTCAGGGTGTTGTGAGGGGAACGGCATGAGGGGAACGGCATGAACGACAGTCCTGCGGCGCGGCTGCAAGTGCTCTTCGAGGGGCACCGGTTGACGCCCACGCAGCGGCGCATCGCGCACTGCATGGTGCGGCGGGCGGCGGACGTCCCCTTCCTCTCCAGCGTCGAACTCGCGGAGCTCGCCGGGGTGAGCCAGCCCTCGGTGACGCGTTTCGCGGTGGCGCTCGGCTTCGACGGCTACCCGGCGCTGCGCAGGCATCTGCGGGAACTGTCACCCACGGCGGAGTCGGGCGAGTCCTCCCTCAACGAGTACCAGCAGGCGGTCGAGGCGGAGATCGCGAACCTGCGGCACCTGGCGGAGGTCCTGGCGGACCCTGCACCGGTGGAGCGCGCGGGCCGCCTCCTGGCCGCGTCCCGCCCGCTGCCCGTCCTCGGCCTGCGGGCCGCCGCGTCCCAGGCGTACGGCTTCGCGTACTTCGCGGCGAAGGTCCATCCGGACGTACGCCTCCTCGGCGAGGGCGGCACGATGCTGGCCGACCGGATCGACGCGGCGGTGCGTGCGGGCGCCTCGACCCTGCTCTGCTTTGCCCTGCCGAGGCATCCGCGTGAGGTGGTCGACGCCCTCGCCTACGCCCAGTCGGCGGGCCTGACCGTGGTGACGGTGGCCGACTCGGCGTTCGCCCCCGTGGCGGCACACTCCGACCTCCTCCTCCCGGCAGCGGTCGGCACAGGCCTGGCCTTCGACACGGCCTGCGCCCCGATGCTCCTGGGCCGCGTCCTCCTTGAGGCGATGTGCGATGACCTCCCGGATGCGCAGGCGAGGCTGGAGGAGTTCGATGCGGGGGCGGCGGCGCGGGGGTTGTTCGTGGAGTAGTGGAGTAGGGGCCGCCGGGTCACCAAAGCCCCCCGCCCCGGCAACCCTCAGTCCTCGCCCCGCGCCTTCATCACCACCTTGTTGACCACCCAGAGGCCGACCCCGATGGCGACGAGGATGCCCGCGCGGATGTAGACCTCCGCCGGGCGGTCCGCCAGCGGGCTCGCCAGGATCAGTGCGGTGATCGCCCCCAGCACGGGCAGCGCCGTCGGCGTACGGAAGTGCTCGTGGTCCACGCGGTCGCGGCGCAGCACGAGCACCGACACGTTGACCACCGCGAAGACGCAGAGGAGCAGGAACGCCGTCGTGTCGCCCAGGCCCTCGATCTCGCCCGTCGATACCAGGCCGATCGCGAGGAGCGAGACGAAGACGATGCCCACCACCGGCGTGCGGCGGCGGGCCAGGACGCGGCCCATCGCACGCGGCAGGATGCGTTCGTTCGCCATGCCGTAGCAGAGCCGCGAGGCCATCATGATGTTGATGAGCGCCGAGTTGGTGACCGCGAACAGGGCGATCAGCGCGAAGAGTTTGTGGGGAAAGTCGATGCCGCCCGCCTTGACGACCTCCAACAGTGGGCCGCTCGAGCCCTCCAGAACCTTGTAGTCCACGAGCAGCGACGACACCAGTGCCACCAGGACGTAGATCGTGCCCGTCACCGCCACCCCGATGAAGATGGCGCGGGGGAAGGTGCGGACGGGATCCTTTGTCTCCTCGGCCATGTTCACCGAGTCCTCGAAGCCGACGAAGGCGAAGAAGCCGAGCGCGGTCGCGCCGAGCACGCCCGTCAGGAGGGCGTAGCCCGTGCCGCCGCTGGGGGACTCGAAGTCCGTGAGGCGGCCGGGATCCCCGTCGCCGCTCAGGACCGCGTACGCACCGATGGCGAGGATGATCACCAGGCCCGTCAGTTCGACGAGGGTGAGGACCACGTTTGTCTTGACCGACTCGGAGACGCCGCGCAGGTTCAGTGCCGCGAGTGCCAGGATGAAGACGATCGCGATCAGGGTCGGCGGGAGCGCGTCGCTTGTCAGTTCGCTCAGGTAGTCGCCGCTGAAGGCGCGGGCCGCGGCGCTCGCCGACGCCAGGCCCGAGCACATCACCATGAACGCGATGATGAAGGTGAGGAACGGCGTCTTGAACGCCTTCTGGGTGTAGAGCGCCGCGCCGGCAGCCTTCGGGTACTTGCCGACGAGTTCGACGTACGACGCCGCCGTCAGGATCGCCACGACGAACCCGATCGCGAACGGCAGCCACAGCGCGCCGCCGACCTTTCCCGCGACCTTGCCGGTGGTGGCATAGATGCCCGTGCCGAGGATGTCGCCGATCACGAAGAGGATCAGGAGCTTGGGGCCGATCGCGCGGTGCAGCGAGGGTTCTTCGGCCGGTGGTGGTGCGGTGGTGGGTGTGTCGGATGTCGTCACAGATGCCTCCCCCGAGACCGGGACCGAGTTACGGGCCTGGAGGGAGGATCTGCCCGTGATCCACGTCACTATGCGGGAGTTGAGGAACCTCAGAGCATCCGAGGGGCCACAATGCCCGGCCGCTCAGAGACCGCTCAGAGACCGCTCAGAGGCCGCTCAGAGACCGCGCAGTGCGTCCCGTGCGATACCGCCGCCCGCCTCCGCCACGATCTCGTCCGGCGTCTGCGGCTCTCGCACCGCGGCGAAGCGCACCTCGTCGGCTCGCGGCGAGAAGCCGTAAATGCCCGGTCTGGCAAGGCTGTTGTACGAGTAGTGGTGCGCGAAGTAGTACGCGCCGGTGTCGAGCGCCGCCGCGTAGTCGCCCTGTTCGAGGAGGGGGAGGGGGCGGTTCTCCGCGAGCAGGTCGCCCGCGAAGCAGGCCGGGCCCGCGATGTCCTGGCCGACCGGCGGGCCGCTCTTGGGGCGGCCCTTCGCGTCGTACGCGGCGATCCGCAGCGGCCAGGATGCCGGCGCGTACACCGTGCGCGTCGCGACCTGGACGCCCGCGTGCGTCACCGCGATGGGCCGGGCGCCCGCCGACTTGGCGTACTCGACGCGGGCGAGGATCGTGCCGTGCTTGGCGAGCAGCGAGCGGCCGAACTCGGTGACCAGGTCGTACCGCCCGTCGAGCAGCCCCGGGACACGGGACTTGAGACGGCGCGCGTACTGCGCGTGGGTCGGACTCTCGTCGTCCGAACCGAAGTTGACGGGCAGTCCGCCGCCGATGTCGATCGTGTCGATCTGGCGTCGGCCGGTGCGCTCGTTGATCTCTTCAGCCAGTTCGTACGTCGCCGCAACGCCCCGCACCATCAGTTCCAGGGGCATGCCCTGCGAGCCGGAGTGGGCGTGCAGGCGGGTCAGCCAGGGGCGGTCGAGGTACGCCTGGACGATCCACTCGCGGGCGCCCTCGTCGCGCAGGCCAACGCCGAACTTCGAGGTCGCCGTCGCCGTCGAGAGGGCGTCGATGGAGCCGCCGCCGATCTGCGGGTTCACCCGCAGGCCGATGGGGGAGCGGCTGTGCGCCGACTGGATCATCGCGTCGATGCGGGCGAGCTCCTGCGGGTTGTCCGCGTTCACCGCGATGCCGAGCGCGAGGGCCTCGCGCAGCTCGGCCGGGGTCTTGGCCGGCGAGTCGAGGACCGTGTGCGTGGGCGGCACGCCGGCGGCCCGCGCGATCGCCAGCTCGCCGGGGCTCGCCACCTCGGCGCCGATGTCGGCGTCACGGAGCAGTCGCAGGACCGGCACCAGGGGGCACGCCTTCACGGCGAAGGCGTGCAGGACGGAGGTGCCGTCCGGGGTGACCGCGTCGAAGGCGGCGTGCAGGGCGGCGGCGGATGCGCGGATGCCGGTGATGTCGAGGAGCCCCACGATGGGGGTGGCGGGCCCGACGAGCCCTTGCTCGACGGCGGCGCGGACGGCCTGGTCGCGGCGGGCGGCGCACTCGGCTCCGGGGGGCGCGCCGGGCCCTGAAACGTGGGGCCCGGCCCCCAGCGGAACGGTGGATTCCGGGTCGCTCCCCGCCTCGGACGTGCGTGCGGCCTCCGTGCCGTGATCGCTCATGCGTTCCAGCCAATCACCCGTGACGCGAGCCCGCTGCCGTACCAACGTATTGACTAGCTCTATTCAGCGTCGCAAGATGTGAATAGCAAGGTCACAGCAGCGCATCACGGCAGCGCACCACGGCAGCACTTCACGCGAGGAGGCAATCGCCATGTCAGGACCCCGCCCCGTACGGGCACCGCGCGGTACGGAACTGAGCGCCCTGGGATGGCAGCAGGAAGCCGCCCTCCGCATGCTGCAGAACAACCTCGACCCCGAGGTCGCCGAGCACCCCGACAAGCTCGTCGTCTACGGCGGCACCGGCAAGGCGGCCCGCGACTGGCGCTCCTTCGATGCCATGGTGCGTACGCTCCGGACCCTGAAGCAGGACGAGACGATGCTCGTCCAGTCCGGCCGCCCGGTCGGCGTCATGCAGACCCACGAGTGGGCGCCGCGCGTCCTCATCGCCAACTCGAACCTGGTCGGCGACTGGGCGAACTGGGAGGAGTTCCGCCGCCTGGAGCAGCTCGGCCTCACGATGTACGGCCAGATGACCGCCGGCTCCTGGATCTACATCGGCACGCAGGGCATCCTCCAGGGCACGTACGAGACGTTCGCCGCGGTCGCCGCCAAGAAGTTCAACGGCACCCTGGCGGGGACCATCACCCTCACCGCCGGTCTCGGCGGCATGGGCGGCGCCCAGCCGCTCGCCGTGACGATGAACGACGGCGTAGCGATCTGTATCGACGTCGACCCGCGCGCCATCGAGCGCCGCATCGAGCACCGCTACCTCGACGTGAAGGCCGACAACCTTGAGCACGCGCTCCAGCTGGCCGTCGACGCCCGCGACCAGCGCAAGCCGCTCTCCATCGGCCTGCTCGGCAACGCGGCCGAGCTGCTCCCGCGGATGCTCGCCGAGGGCGCGCCCATCGACATCGTGACCGACCAGACCTCGGCCCACGACCCGCTCGCGTACCTGCCGATCGGCGTCGACTTCGACGACATGGCCTCCTCTGCGACGAAGGACCCTGCGGGCTTCACCACCCGCGCCCGCGAGTCCATGGCCAAGCACGTCGAGGCGATGGTCGGCTTCATGGACGCGGGCGCCGAGGTCTTCGACTACGGCAACTCGATCCGCGGCGAGGCCCAACTGGCCGGCTACGACCGCGCGTTCGCCTTCCCCGGCTTCGTCCCCGCCTACATCCGCCCGCTCTTCTGCGAGGGCAAGGGCCCGTTCCGCTGGGCGGCCCTTTCCGGCGAGGCGTCCGACATTCACAAGACGGACAAGGCGATCCTCGACCTCTTCCCCGAGAACGAGTCGCTGCACCGCTGGATCAAGATGGCGGGGGAAAGGGTCCACTTCCAGGGCCTTCCTGCCCGCATCTGCTGGCTCGGCCAGGGCGAGCGCGACAAGGCGGGCGACATGTTCAACGACATGGTCGGCAACGGCACCCTCGCCGCACCGCTCGCGATCGGCCGCGACCACCTGGACTGCGGCTCGGTGGCATCCCCGTACCGCGAGACGGAAGCCATGCTCGACGGCTCCGACGCGATCGCCGACTGGCCGCTCCTGAACGCCATGGTGAACGTCGCGTCGGGTGCCTCCTGGGTCTCCATCCACCACGGCGGCGGCGTCGGCATGGGCCGCTCCATCCACGCGGGCCAGGTCTCGGTCGCCGACGGCACCGAGCTGGCGGGCGAGAAGATCCGCCGCGTCCTCACCAACGACCCGGGCATGGGCGTCATCCGGCACGTGGACGCGGGCTACGACATCGCGGAGTCGGTGGCGGCGGAGAAGGGCGTACGGGTTCCCATGCGCGAGGAAGGCTCCGCGTGAGCGACACGTTCCACGCCATGTGGCGTTCGCTGCGGCCCATCGGCCGCAGCGACGCCTCGGGCGGCTACCGCCGCTACGCCTGGACCGGCGCAGACGCCGAGTGCCGCCTCTGGTTCCAGGCGCAGGCGGAGGCGCGGGGCCTCGAATACGAGGTCGACCGCAACGGCAACCAGTGGGCCTGGCTCGGCGACCCCGCCCGGGGCGACGCGGTCGTCACCGGCTCGCACCTGGACTCCGTCCCGGACGGCGGCGCTTTCGACGGCCCGCTCGGCGTCGTCTCGTCCTTCGCCGCCCTCGACGAACTCCGCGCCAGGCGCGTGGCGTTCACCCGCCCCCTGGCGATCGTCAACTTCGGCGACGAGGAGGGCGCGCGCTTCGGTCTGGCCTGCGTGGGCTCCCGGCTGACGGCGGGCAAGCTGACCGTCGAGGCCGCCCGGCAGCTGACGGACGCCGAGGGAGTCACGCTCCCGCAGGCGATGGAGCGGGCGGGGTACGACCCGTCGTCGATCGGCCCTGACCCCGAACGCCTCGCCCGCATCGGCGCGTTCGTGGAACTCCACGTGGAGCAGGGCCGTGCCCTCGACCTCTCCGGGGACCCCGTCGGCATCGCGTCCGCCATCTGGCCGCACGGCCGCTGGCGCTTCGACTTCAGGGGCGAGGCCAACCATGCGGGCACGACCCGCCTGGTGGACCGCCGCGACCCGATGCTGACGTACGCGGAGACGGTGCTCGCCGCCCGCCGCGAGGCCGAACTCGCGGGCGCGGTGGCCACGTTCGGCAAGATCTCGGTCGAACCGAACGGCGTAAACGCGATCCCGTCGCTGGTCAGGGGCTGGCTGGACTCCCGCGCCGCAGACCAGTCGACGCTCGACACGGTCGTGACGGGCATCGAGAAGGCGGCCCGTGAGTACGCGGACCGGCACGGCATCGACCTCGATGTCGTACGCGAGTCCTTCACGCCGGTGGTCGAGTTCGAGCACGCGCTGCGCGACGAACTGGGCACGATCCTGGGCGCTCGCACGGACCGGCCGATCCCCGTCCTGGGAACGGGCGCCGGACACGACGCGGGCATTTTGTCCGAATCGATCCCCACCGCCATGCTGTTCGTACGGAACCCCACGGGCATCTCGCACTCCCCGGCCGAGTTCGCCGCCGAGGACGACTGCGTGACCGGGGTGACCGCACTGGCCGACGTACTGGAAGGGCTGGCGTGCAGGTGAAGACGGACACGTACTGGCTGGAGCACGCCTGGCTCGACACGAATGTCGAGCCGGGCGTGGCGGTGGAGGTGACGGGCGACCGGATCACGGCGGTCCGCAAGGGGGTCGAGGCGCCGCCGCCCGGCGCGACGGTGCTGCGCGGCCTGACGGTCCCGGGCCTGGCGAACGCCCACTCGCACGCCTTCCACCGGGCGCTGCGCGGCACGGTCCAGGTCGGCTCCGGCACGTTCTGGACGTGGCGCGAGGTCATGTACTCGGTGGCGGACCGCCTGACGCCCGAGACGTACCACGCGCTGGCGCGGGCGGTGTACGCGGAGATGGCCCTTGCGGGCATCACGACGGTGGGCGAGTTCCACTACGTGCACCACGGCCCGGGTGGTGCGGCCTACTCCGACCCCAACGCGATGGGCGAGGCGCTGATCCAGGCGGCGGCGGACGCGGGCATCCGCATCACGCTCCTGGACACGGCGTACGTGGCGTCGGGCCTGTTGACGGAGTCGCGGGGCGAGCCGCCGAACCGCCACCAACTGCGCTTCTCCGACGGCACGACGGAGGCGTGGGCGGAACGGGCATCGGCGCTGAAGGACCGCGACCACGCACGCGTCGGCGCGGCGATCCACTCCGTACGGGCAGTCCCGGCACGCCAGTTGGGAGTGGTGGCGGAGTGGGCCGCGTCCCGCAAGGCCCCCCTCCACGTCCACCTCTCCGAGCAGACGGCGGAGAACGAGGCGTGCCTGGCGGTGCACGGCCGCACTCCCACGCAACTCCTCTCGGAGCACGGGGTGCTGGGCCCGCGCACGACGGGCGTCCACAGCACCCACCTCACGGACGGGGACATCGCGCTGCTCGGCGGTTCCGGGACGGGTACGTGCATGTGCCCGACGACGGAACGGGACCTGGCCGACGGCATCGGCCCGGCGCCCCGCCTCCAAAAGGCGGGCAGCCCCCTGTCCCTGGGCAGCGACAGCCACGCGGTGATCGACATCCTCGAAGAGGCGAGGGCGATGGAGCTCAACGAGCGCCTGCGCTCGCACACTCGGGGCCACTGGACGGCGGCGGCGCTGCTTCGCGCGGCGACGGCGGATGGTCACGCGGCGCTGGGCTGGGCGGACGCGGGGGTCATCGTGCCGGGTGCGCTCGCGGACCTCACCACGGTCGCCCTGGACTCGGTCCGCACGGCGGGCCCTCTGCCGCGCCTGGCGGCGGAGACGGCGGTCTTTGCGGCGTCCGCCGCGGACGTGCGGCACACCGTGGCCGGGGGCCGTCATGTCGTACGGGACGGGGCCCATGCCCTGGTGGACGACGTACCCGGGGCGCTGGCGGAGGCGGTGGCGGCGCTGCGAGATTGACGCCGGACTGAACCGCCGCTCCGCGACGGATGTTTCCCGCCCGCCCACCCGATTACCCCGCATCCCGTCCCGTGTACCGACGCGCCGTCGTCGGCCGCGGCGCCGTGCCGCCGCTTCGCGGCGAGTTTCCCGCCCACCCGCCCGATTACCCGGCGATTGCCCGCCCACCCGCGGGGGCTGGTCTTTCAGCCTGTCCGGCGTTTGAGGACGAACTCGGCGAAGCCGGAATGTTCGGGAAGGGGCGGGATCGGGGAAAGGACACCGCCCGGACCTCAGCCCTCACCCACGGAGACCCTAGTGACCAGCACCACCCTCATCACCAACATCACCAGCCTCGTCACCAACGACCCCTCCCAGGGCGACGGCACCCCCTTGGGCCTCCTGACGGACGCAGCCGTCGTCCTGGTCGGTGAGAAGATCGCCTGGGTAGGCCCGGCGGCCCAAGCCCCCGCAGCGGACACCACCCACGACGCACAGGGCCGCGCCGCCATCCCCGGCTTCGTCGACTCCCACTCCCACCTGGTCTTCGCGGGCGACCGCACCCAGGAGTTCAACGCCCGTATGTCGGGCCGCAGTTACACCGCCGGCGGCATCCGCACGACGGTCGCGGCGACCCGCGCCGCCACGGACGCCGAACTGGAGGCGAACCTCACGCGTTACCTGGCGGAGGCCCTCCGCCAGGGCACCACCACCTTCGAGACGAAGTCCGGCTACGGCCTCACCACGGAGCACGAGTCCCGCGCCCTACGCATCGCGTCCCGCCACACGGACGAGGTCACGTACATGGGCGCGCACATCGTCTCCCCGGACTATGCCGAGGACCCGGCGGCGTACGTCGCCCTCGTCACGGGCGAGATGCTGGACGCCTGCGCCCCCCACGCCCGCTGGATCGACGTGTTCTGCGAGAAGGGCGCGTTCGACGGCGACCAGGCGCGCGCGATCCTGACGGCGGGCAAGGCGAAGGGCCTACACCCCCGCATCCACGCGAACCAGCTTTCGTACGGCCCGGGAGTCCAACTGGCGGTAGAACTGGACGCCGCATCGGCGGACCACTGCACGCACCTGACGGACGCGGACGTGGACGCCCTCGCGAACAGCGACACGGTGGCGACACTCCTCCCGGGCGCGGAGTTTTCCACCCGAGCGGAGTGGCCGAACGCCCGCCGCCTCCTGGACGCGGGCGCGACGGTGGCCCTCTCCACGGACTGCAACCCGGGCTCGTCCTTCACGTCTTCCGTGCCCTTCTGCATCGCCCTGGCGGTACGGGACATGGGCATGACCCCGGACGAGGCGATCTGGTCGGCAACGGCGGGCGGCGCGGCGGCCCTGCGCCGCACGGACATCGGCGTACTCCGCGAGGGCGCCCGCGCCGACCTGGCCTTCCTCGACGCCCCGAGCCACGTCCACCTGGCCTACCGGCCGGGGGTGCCGCTGGTCAGCGAGGTGTGGCGGCGGGGGGTCCGCATCGGCTGACGCCCCTTGCGGGGCAGGGCAGTTCGGGCAGGGAGCGGTTCGGGGAGCAGCACACCAGGGCGACGGACAGGAACGAGGGCCGCTTCAGATAGCAGCCGTGGGACACGTCGCCGCCCCAACCGAGCCGTTCGACGGCGGAGCCGACGAGCATCGCGAGGCGTGCCCCCTCCCGCCCGCCCCCGGAGTCGAACCGAGGCGCGTACTCGACCAGCCGCTCCCCGAGCCAGTCCGCGGCTTCCTTCGGCTCCTCCCACGTACCCCGGATCAGCCCCTCCGGCTTGATCAGCCAGTACGCCGTTTCGAGCGGCGGCAGGTCCACGACGGGGAACTCCGCTTTCACCTCCCGGTGGCGCTGGATCAGCTCAGGCTTACTGCCGTCCGGGGGCGGGTGCGGGGGTGGCGGTCGACGCAGGGCCTCGTCGTCGAACCGTTGCTTGGGGCCGGTCCACAGGTATCCGTGGTGGTGCAACTGTCGTCCCCTTCGGGGAGTACGGACAGGGACGGCCGGAGGTCCATGAGAGGTCAGGCGGAGAGCCCGAACCTCGCCGGATCGATACCGGCGGCGTCCAGTTCGGCGGTGGTGAATCGCAGCGGTTCGGCGCCGGGCCGCTTGCTGTCACCCACGGCCCATGCGCCCTCGCCGATCTTCGCGAGGGTTACGCACGATTCGCCGTCCGGGTGCGTGTTGCCGCCGCAGGTCTTGCTGAACACGGCGGCTTCGGGGAGGGGGAGGCTGTAGATGTCGGTTCCGGGCTTGGTTCACCTTCCGTTGTGGGAGTGGGTGGAAATGGCTGCCGCCTTGGCGCACGACTGGTGTGGGGCTAGATGAGCAGCCTGGGCAGTGATCCCGACTGCCTCGCGTGGGATATCGGGCGGGCCACGATCTCGGCCTGCGTCATCGTGTAGGGGGCCCGCCCCTCGAAGTGAAGGATGCGGCCGCCTGCCTGAGCGGTCTTCATGTCCTTGACGGGAAACCACGCCCCGTCGAACTCGACGAGATCGCCGATCCTTACCTGAGTGGGGAGCAACATCTGTTGGCTCGTTCCGGGCTGCTGACTCACTTCGCACCTGTCGAGTGCTGCTGCTGTTCCATAGCCTTCGCCGCCTCAACTGTCGTTTACGTGGGGCCTGTCAGTCGAAGGTATGGATCGTGGAAGTCGGGGCTCAATGAACTTCTACGTACTTGCATGGCTTCACCCGAGCGCATTGATTGCCGAGGCGATGAGCTGCCTGGCCGCAGCTCCGTAAACGGCAATGCCGGCGAGTTCAGTGAAGGTCTTGGCGTAATCAGCGATCTCGCGTGGCTGCGTCACGGTGAGGCCGGCGGATACCAGCTCGGCGCAGACCTGCTTCTCGTCGTAGATGGCGAAGGACTCGGCAGGCCATGCGTTGCCCCGTACAACCCCCATGGGGATCACACCGAGGCTCACGGACGGGGTGGCTGTCAGACCGATGAGGTGGCCGAGCTGGTTCACCATGGTCTCTGAGCAGCCGATGACCGACCGCAGAACCCATTCCTCGATCAGGAAGGCGAAGCGGCGTCCTCCGGCGTGCAGGATGCGCTGGCGGCTCATACGGGCGGTCACGGCATCGTCAATGTCGGCAGGGGCCTGCCGCAGCGCGACGACCGTGCTGAGCATGGCTCGCGTGTAGTGCTCGGTCTGGAGCAGGCCGGGGATCACTTGTGACTGGTAGAAGCGGAACCAGTGGGTTCGCTGGAACAGCGGCAGGACCGATTCCTGTACGCGCTTCAGCCCGGCGCTCTCCACGCGTCGCCACTCGACGTACATGCCGTCGATGCCGCGAGCCGTCGCGATGAGATCCGCCGTCTCATGCTGGGCTTGGCAGATGCGGGTCCAGATTCGGATGTCCTCGTCCGAGGGCGGGGTCTTGCCGTTCTCAAGCCGCGAACTCTTCGACTCATGCCAACCCGCATGCGCCGCCAGAGCACGGCCTGTGAGGCCAGCTGCCTTGCGGATCTCGCGCAGGCGTTTCCCGAGCGCTTCTCTGGCTTGCCGGACGCTCGATGGCGGCGAAGGCGGGGACACGGAGTATCAGCTCTGCTGGATCAGATCGGCCTGTACTCCTCGTTCGGCACGGCCCGTTCCCATACGGCCTCGAAGGCCGTGGAGCACAGTCGGATTACTGCTGGTGCGCGGGACCGTTCCTCGTCGCCTTCGGGGGACAGCTCCCCCTCACCCGTGAAGTGGAGGAAGAGGGCGAGGCTGTCATCGAACAGCCAGAAGTCGTTGCCAGGGAGCGCGAGATCCGATGCTTGGCGGCGCGGCAGCCAACGCACGATTTCGCCTGCTGCCACGTTGCTCGGCGTCAGGTGATGCTCGTAGCGCAGGTAGTCACTCATCGGTTCGGAGAAGATCCGTGCACGACGAACTTCAACTCCGCGGCTGGTGATCTCCTTCATGAGTGAAAGCCACGGCCTCATCTCAGGTGCCCGCAACGGCGGAACGCTCTGAGGGTCCTGCGACCAGGAGACGAAGTCCGGGTCGGAACGCATGTAACCGTCCCGCATCTCCAGGTGCACAGCAGAGCGCTTGGTCTGCCGGAACAGCTCCTCAAACGTCGGCTCCACGGCCACCGCTCACCTCCGGGAAGAACGTCACCATGTATTTCGGGATCTCCACGACCGTCTCATGGTCCGGAAGGTCCATTTGTGAGAGGCGTTCCTCGTCGAGGACCTTCAGCCCTTGGACCAAGTACCGGTCCGTCACGTCGTCGTAGTAGATCGTCGCGGACTTGCCTTCGGGAGACTCCGGGTCCTTTCCCAGCATGCGCAGCGCCATGGTTGACCACCTCATTCGTGGAAGACGATCTCTGTGTACGAGCTTGCGCCCAACTCGCTGGCGTTCACACGGAACTTGCACGAACTTGCGCGAGGTTAAGGTTCCCGTGATCGTCACGTCTCTCCCGGAAAGTGATCGACCGCGTAGTCCGCGAAGGGTACGGCGTGCTCCATGGTGATTCGCTTCCACTCCGTTTAGGGGGTTGGATCACCCGCGTACGCCTCGCGGTCTATCTGTGTGCCGTCCGGGCGGAAGTTGAGATGAACGATGTGGCGTTCGTCGAACGTCCACCAATCGCGGCCGGAAAGCGGCAGGCCGAAGTCGTCCCGCGTCACGTCCAGGACGCGGATGTCTTCCCCCGCCGCGATGTTGCCGGGGATGCCCCAAGCGAATTGGTACCGCTGGTAGTCGGTGAGCGGCCGACGCACGACGCGGACGCGGCCGATGCGCCTGCCGGACTCGACGTATCCGCGCACTCGTTCATGCCAGCGGGCGTTGTAGCCAGGCGGCTTGGCCTCGCCCCGCAGGAAGCGGGCGACGTTCTCCTGCTCTTTGGGCATGGTGTACGTCGGCTGCGCCTCGAACCGCCACGCTTCCCGCTCGAAGGTGTCGAAGAACCGACGCCAGTCCTCACCGTCCAACGACACGAACATCCTTCCTCAGACGGTCAGTTCACCCTTCGTGACAGCGTCGACGAAGGGGGCCCACGCGGTCGCGGGGATCACGAGGGCGGGCCCGTCCGTGACCTTGGAGTCCCGGACGGGGACGACGCCGGGGAAGCCGTCGGCTACCTCGACGCATTCGCCGCCGGTGCCGTTGCTGTGACTGCTCTTGCGCCAGACAGCGGTACTCAAGTCAATCTCGTGGCTTGCCATTTCGGTAATCCTCAGCCGCATCCTCGACCATGGCCAGGGACGCCTCAGGCGGCAGTGCGACGGCCCTGAGTAGATCGTACGACCGCCGGTACTGCTTCACGAGCGGCGGATAGTCGATGAGTTGGCCGCTGTGCAGGCTCTCGGTGTACACCAGCGGAGGTGCGTCCACGAAGGTCATGACCCTGGTCATGCCCATCATGAACGGGTGGGCGGCAGTGGTTTCCGGAACGATCTGCAGAATGGACCGGGTGGCCTGGACCACCTCAGCGATGTGCTCTAGCAGTTCGGCCATCTCTTCCGGCGGGAGGATCCTGCGGCGGATCACTGACTCGTCCAGGATGGCCCAGAATTCCGGGGGCTTCTCCCGCTCGAAGAGCTCGGCCCTCTCTACCCGTGCGTCCACCTTCTCCTCGACGACATCGACCGAGGCCCGGGGCATTGCAGCCCGTACGATCGCTCGCGCGTAGGCGGACGTCTGCAACAACCCGGGGACGATCATCGGAGCCCAGTCCTCGATGGACTCCGAGTACCGCTCCATCTCCGCGACATCCGCGAAGTACTCCGCGTGCCCGCCCTGGCGGGCCTTGCGCGCATCTTCACAACGGCGTTGGAAAAAGCCGTCCGTCCCGAGCTTCTCGTCGACGTGCTGGGCCAGATCGAGCGGCATGCGGCGCTCGCCGCGCTCGATCTGACTGAGGAAGGAGACGCCCCGATAGCTACCCTCGGCCAGCCGTTCGAGGGTGAGGCCCGCAGCCTCTCTCTTGAAGCGCAACTCCGCGCCATAGAAGGCCGGAACGCTGGCTGACGCGTCGGGATCTTTACGAGGAGGCACAACTCACCACCGCCATTTGCCAGTTGCCCTGCGTAACCCAAACCCCTGTCACGCTACGCCGCCACCACGCCACTGTGTGACCAATTCATCACAGAGCGCACGGAAGGCGTACCCCCCATGCGAGACCCGGCCCCCGACTTCGAACTCTCCCTGCTCGCCGTCCCCAAGGCGGTTCCTGAAATCCGCCACGCCCTGAGCCGACAGGCGAACTACCCCCACCCCGACGTACAGCTCTGCCTCAGCGAACTGCTCAGCAACGTGATCCGGCACCTCGGCGAGGGAACGCCGGTGACCGTCCGCGTCACCGGTGCGCGAGGCCGGATCCGGGTGGCGGTCACCGACCCGGATCCGTGCGCCTGGCCCCTGCTCCGACCGGCCGGCGGCGATGACGAGACGGGGCGCGGCCTGGCCCTGCTCGACGCGGTCTCGCTGCGGTGGGGCGTCGAGCAGGGGCCCGACAGCAAGACCGTCTGGTGCGAGCTGGGGGAGGGGTAAGTGCTGCGTCGCCTCCTTGCCCTGCTCCTGCCCGGCACGGGTAAGCGCCGGGCCCGCGTCACCGTGCAAGAGACCCCGTCGGAGCCGAGGCGGCCGAACCCCGGCCCAAGCCACCGAGACCTCCCCCGCAGCCCCTACGCCCGCGAGGTCACCGAGGGGCAACCCATCGACGTCAGCGGCCCCCCCTCACCCGCCCCTACTACCGCGCCGCCGAGCACCGCCTGCTCCAGGCCGAACGGCGGCTGGCGCTGGCCCTCGCCCTGGAGGGTGTCGACTACGGCCCGGCCGTGGTCCACGGCATCGCGCTGCCCTAGAGGCCCGCCGCCACCCGGATATCAAGCACCGTCTTCCCCGCAACCTCCCGCCCCAGCAGCGCGGCCAAGGCCTCCCCCGTGCGGCCCCAGTCGTCGCGGCGGCCGATCTGGGGGTCCAGTTCGCCGCGGGCGACCAGCGACGCCAGCCACTCCAGGTCGGCGCCGAGGCCCTCCGCGTCGTCCATCAGGAAGAACGTCGTCAGGGAGCGGTCGTGGCGGCCGCCGTCGCCGAAGAGAGCGCCGTACGGGAAGTCCTCCCCGGCTCCCGAGCTGTGGCCCATGGCCACCAGGGTTCCGTGTGGTGCCAACGCGTCGTACGCGGAGACCAGTTGAGGGCCGCCGACCACGTCGATCACCCCGTACACCGGCGCGATGTCCTTGAGGGCGTCGGCCGCCACGACCTCATGCGCGCCCAGGCGGATCAGCGCCTCGCCCTTGGCGGGGTCGCTCGTCGCCGCCACCACATGCGCGCCGCCGCGCGCCGCGAGCTGCACCGCGAACCGGCCGACGCCGCCACTCGCGCCCGTCACGAGGACCCGGCGCCCCAGGATGGGGCCGAGGCGCCGCAGCCCGCGCAGCGCCGATCCGGCGGCGACCGGCAGTGCGCTTGCCGCGCCGAGGTCCGCGCCCTCGGGGATCGAACCCATCAAGTCTGTGTCCACGGCGCGGAGTTCGGCCCAGGCGCCGGCGGCCCCCAGCGTGACGACGGGCGTTCCGGCCGCCGGTCCCGAACCGTCGGCGGCCGCCCGCACGACGACACCGGCGGCGTCCCAGCCGGGGACCGTGCCCTCCTCGCCGTTCGGGACGACGAACGCCGCCTCCCCGTGGTTGATCGAGAAGGAGTGGATGCGGACAAGTGCCTGGTGGGGGGTGGGTTCCGGGTCGGGGACCTCGCGGAGGGTGAGGTGGCCGGGGGCTGAGTGGTCGATGGTCAGTGCTCGCATGGTCATCGATAGTGCCACTGAGTGGCATAAGGCATCAAGGGGCAAAGGCTCATGGGGGGCGGGCAGGGCTAGGATGACGCCATGGCGGACAGCGAGACGGGCAAGACGGGCGGCGGGCGGACCGAGTTGCCGCTGCGCGAGCGGAAGAAGCTGCGTACGCGGCGGGCGCTCGTCGAGACGGCGCTCCAGCTGTTCAGCGAGAAGGGCTTCGGCGCCGCCACGCTCGACGAACTCGTCGAGGCCGTCGAAGTCTCCAAGCGCACCTTCTTCCGTACGTTCGCCTCGAAGGAGGACGTCGCGCTCGCGCCCGAGCGGGAGCTCTGGCGTGCCTATGTCGAGGACATCGGCGAGCGGACGTTCGCGGGGGAGCCGTTGCTCGCCGTCTTCGAGCGTTCGCTGTACGTCGCCGTGGCGGGGATGGAGGACGGCTGGGAGCGGCGGTTCCTGGCGAGCCGTGCCCTCGCCGATGCCACGCCCGCGCTCAACGCCCACAGCCTGCGGCACTGCGCGGAGGTCACCGACGAGGTCGTCGCGATCGCCGTCGCCGGGCTCGGCCCGGGGCCGGGCGCGGACATCGGCCCGCTACGGGTGCGGCTGCTTCTGGAGTTGATGCTCTCGGCGTGGCGCGGCGCGCTCAAGGAGTGGTCCACTCCGGGTGGAGAGCAGGACCGCGCGGCGCTGGTCGCGCACATGGACGCCACGTTCGCCGTGATCCCCACGGTCCTCGAACTGGCCGCGACGGAGAGGTGACACCCATGAAGACCATCGGGCTGCTGGGCGGCATGAGTTGGGAGTCGAGCGCCGAGTACTACCGGCTGCTCAATGAGCTCGTACGGGAGCGGCTCGGCGGGCTGCACTCCGCCCGGTGCGTGCTGTACTCCGTCGACTTCGCCGAGGTCGAGCGGCTGCAGGTGGCCGGGGAGTGGGAGCGGGCGGGTGAGCTGTTGGCCCACGCCGCCAAGGGAGTTGAGGCGGCCGGCGCCGATCTCGTACTGATCTGCACCAACACCATGCACAAGGTCGCCGACCAGGTGCAGGGCGCGCTGTCCGTGCCGCTGCTGCATCTCGCGGACGCGACCGCGGATGCGGTGATCGCCGCGGGCGTGCGGCGCGTGGGGCTGCTCGGTACCGCCTTCACCATGGAGCAGGACTTCTACCGGGAGCGGCTCGTGGGCCGCGGGCTCGATGTGCTTGTGCCGGACGCGGCGGGGCGTGCGCTCGTCCACCGGGTGATCTACGAGGAGCTGTGCCTGGGTGTCGTACGGGATGAGTCCCGTGCCGCCTACCAGGAGGTCATCGCGGACCTCGTGCGCGCGGGCGCGGAGGGCGTGATCCTCGGCTGTACGGAGATTGAGCTGCTCATTGGACAGGAGCACAGCCCGGTGCCGGTCTTCCCCACGACGCGGCTGCACGCCGAGGCGGCGGTTGAGGCGGCGGTTGAGGCGGCGCTGTAAACGAATCCACCCACCCGTTTACGCCGCACTGCGGCGTAAACGGGTGGGTGGGTGGGAGTGATCGTGCGGACACCGAGCGGAGCGGTACCTCACTCCTCGACCGTCAGCCCCTTGCGGAGCTTGACCAGCGTGCGTGACAGCAACCGCGACACGTGCATCTGGGAGATGCCGAGCTCATCGCCTATCTCCGACTGCGTCATGTTCGCGACGAAGCGGAGCGACAGGATCTTCCGGTCACGCGGCGGCAGTTCGGCGATCAGCGGCTTCAACGACTCGACGTACTCGATGCCTTCGAGCCCGTGGTCCTCGTAACCGATGCGGTCCGCCAGCGCACCCTCGGAGTCGTCCTCCTCGGGCTGGGCGTCCAGCGAGCTTGCCGTGTACGCGTTGGAGGCGGCCATGCCCTCCACGACCTCGTCGTTGGAGATGCCCAGGCGCTCGGCGAGCTCGCCCACCGTGGGGGCGCGATCGAACTGCTGGGCGAGTTCGTCGCCCGCCTTGGCGAGGTCCAGTCGGAGTTCCTGAAGGCGGCGCGGCACGCGCACCGACCAACTCGTGTCGCGGAAGAAGCGCTTGATCTCACCGACGATGGTCGGCATGGCGAAGGTGGGGAATTCGACGCCGCGGCTGAGCTCGAAGCGGTCGATCGCCTTGATCAGGCCGATGGTGCCGACCTGGATGATGTCCTCCATCGGCTCGCTGCGGGAGCGGAACCGGGAGGCGGCGAACTTCACCAGGGCGAGGTTGAGTTCGACCAGCGTGTTGCGGACGTACGCGTATTCGTGCGTGCCTTCCTCGAGCGACTCGAGGCGTTCGAAGAGCGTCTTGGACAGAGCCCTCGCATCCAGCGGCCCCACCTCGTCGTACGGCGGGATCTCGGGCAGATCGGCGAGCCCGTGCTCCAGGGCTTCCGCCTCTGTCACGGCCTGCGGGGCCGGAGACACTTCCGGAGTGCCGTCCGTGCGGGGGCCCGGGATCGCTGTCTCGATGCGGTTCGGCGGGAGTGTCGACGTCGCTTGGTCAGTATGCGATTCGTCGAGCCGGGGTGACATGGTGTCCTCCATCGTTCTCGGCATATGGCTGCCGATGCCAATACGTGCACTGCGGTGTGCGGCGCCTCCAAAGCCGTCCGTGTTGATTGCTGTCCCTTCTACCCCTACCCGCTTCCACAGCCCGGTCGCAAGTGCGTTCTGCGGCGAAATGTCCGAATTCAGGGGGATGTTCGGGTACCCGAGGCGTACAGAGGGCGGTAATGTTCGAGGGCGTCATCAACAGCCACGACGGTCGGAAGTGAGTGACGGAATGGACCGCGGGACGGTCGGCAGCGCGCATCGGGGCCGACTTCTGGTCGAAGTGCGAGGAGAGGGCCCGAGTGCCGTCGTGACTCCGGCGGGTGAGTTGGATCACCACACCGCCGATTTGTTGCGTGAGCCACTCGAGAGCTGCCTCGACGACGGCTTCTCGCGCCTGGTCATTGATTGTTCGAGGTTGGAGTTCATGGACTCCACGGGGCTCAATGTGCTCCTCGGAGCCCGGCTCAAAGCCGAGGCCGCGGGAGGCGGAGTCCATTTGGCGGGGATGCAGCCGGTGGTGGCCCGGGTCTTCGAGATCACCGGGGCCGATGCGGTCTTCACCGTCCACGAGACGCTAGAAGCGGCGCTCACCCTCTGAACCGGCGCCCGGCTCACGGAACGTACCCAAGAGTTACGCGCCAGTTGTCTCTGCGTGATCGTCGCGTTACCAGCGTCACACGGGCCGCAGCGAATAAGTGGGTGTTCTCACGGTTCGGCCGGGCAGGAGACACCCTGGATCCGTCAGCAGCAGCCCGGTCAGGAGTCCCGTCGGAAGTCGCGTCAGAAGTCTCTAAATCAATCTTGTCCAGTTATTTGTCCAGAGTCCCCTTGTCGGTGAGGTGAAGCGCTGATGAGCACCACCCGGCCTTACTCGCCGGGCGACCGCGGCCCGGAGTCGGAGGCCGCCGTCGCGGACGCTCCCGAGGGCCCGGCCTCCGCGGCTGCGGTCGGTCAGGGCCGCCAGGTCCGCAGGCTGAGCCTGAACGGCGCGAGCGGCATCGTCCCGCTCGCCCGGGACTTCGCACGCCAGGCCCTGCAGGCGTGGGGCTGGCTGCCCGCGGCGGGCGCCGACCAGCGTGCGGCCGCGGAGGATGTCCTCCTCGTCGTCTCCGAGCTGGTGACCAACGCGTGTCTGCACGCCGAGGGTCCGGACGAGCTGTGGCTCTCCTCCGACGCCAAGGTGCTGCGGATAGAGGTCTCCGACCGCGGCGCGGGCCAGCCGGCGCCGCGCACGCCGCACCGCGCGGGGCGGCCCGGCGGGCACGGGATGTTCATAGTGCAGCGGCTCTGTCTGGACTGGGGAGTCGTCAGGACCCCCGGTGTCTCCGGCAAGACGGTGTGGGCGGAGCTGAGCGCGCCGGTGTAATGCCCGCTCGGCTCGCCCTTCATGGCGTCCGCTCAGTTCCCCCTTGGGTTACCCACGGTTCGTTCACGCGCCGGATCACTACGGATCCGGCGCGTTCTTTGTCTTCCCTCGGCAAGGCCCCGGGCGTACCTTGAGCGCCCAATCTGATGTGCCGTCAGTAAATCCGCACCCCGCGGCACGCCACGACCGGCATGAGGGGAACCTGAGGTGTCTCACCAGAAACGAACGGCCGCACTCGCGCTCGCCACGGCTCTGGCCGGTGGCTCGGCGGTGCTGATGGCCGCCCCCGCCGCGCAGGCCGAGGTCCAGGACGTCAACTACCAGTGCAAGACGCCCATCGGGAACAAGGGCGCGGTCTCGCCGATCGACATCAAGAGCGTCAAGAGCGGCAGCGGCTACAAACTCACCATGTCCTTCCAGAAGGGCGTCTCTTCCAGCCCCGTCGAACTCGGCAAGGGCGCGATGAAGCCGAGCGCGCTGATCAAGCTGGGCGGCGCGGAGAGCGGCACCGTCCCGGTGTCCGGGGCGCCCAACGACAAGGCGATCCCCGCCAACACCCCCATCAAGATCAGCGACCTGACCGGGACGTACACGCCGAAGAAGAGCGGCAAGGTCACCTTCACCGCGGGTGTCCTGACCATCAAGGCACTCGGTACGACGACGACGTGCACCCCGTCGAACAGCCCCAAGCCCTCGCTCTCCCTGGACGTCAAGGGCTCGGGCGGCGGCGACGAGGGCGGCACGACGGGCGGCTCCGGCGACGCCGGTTCCGGCGGCTCGGCGAGCGCTCCCTCCGGCGGCGACGAACTCCCGCAGACCGGACCCGCGGACTCCGCGATCGCGCTCGGCACCCTCGGCGGCACGGTGCTGCTCGCGGGCGCGGCCGGTGCGCTGTGGCTGACCCGCAGGAACCAGGCGGCGCGTTCGCGGTAGGAGGCCTGATCCCCGCCACCGCGTACGACGCGTAACGACGCGTACGAAGATCCAGGAGCCGCCGATGCCGTCGCTGCTGTCCGTTGCCCGCGCTCTCCCCCTGGCCGTGGCCCTACTGGTGACGGGCGCGGCCGTGGCGACTCCCGTGTACGCCGACGAGTCCGGAGCGTGGTCCGTCGCGCCATCCGCCGGAGGCGGGACGCGGCCCGCGAAGGACGGGCGGCCCTACTTCTATGTGGAGGGCACGCCCGGTTCCGTCCTTGAGGACACGGTGACGGTCACCAATCCGGGGTCGAAGCCGCGCACGATCGAGCTGACCGGTGCGGACGCGGACAACACGCGGGGCGGCGCCTTCTCCCTGGACCGGGGGAGGCCCACCGACACCGGCTCCTGGATCACCTTCGCCCAGCGCAAGGTGAAGGTGCCGCCGCGCACCCGCGCCGAGGTGCCGTTCAGCGTGCGCGTCCCCGAGGGCGCGATACCGGGCGACCACCCCGGCGCGATCGTCGCGCGCGGCGGCGGGCGTGACGCGGGGGTGCGGGTGCATCTGCGGGTCAGCGGCCCCACGTTGTCCGCGCTGACGGTGGAGCACGTGAAGGTCGAGGGCGAGCGCATCTCGTACGACGTCGTCAACCGCGGCAACACCGTCCTGGCCCCGAAGCTTGCGGTCCACGCCGAGGGCGTCTTCGGCACCCTCCTGGACCGCCCCGCCCGCCCTCTCCCGATCGAACTTCTCCCCGGCCGCAGGGTCACCCTGACGGAACCGTGGAAGGACGCCCCGTCCCTCGACTCCGCCGAGGTGACCCTCAAGGTGACGGCATCGGGCGGGGCCCGCGACACCGCGAGAACCTCGGCCCGCTTTGTGCCGTGGGGTGCGGTGGCGGGGATCGGGGTGGGCTTGGTGAGCCTGGCGGGGGCGGGCTTCTGGTACGTACGCAGACGCCGGGGGGTGCCGGACGACCCGCCGCCGGATGAGATCGAACAGGGCGGCAGGGAGCGGGAGTTGACGTCAGCGGGCACGGGAAGGGACGAGTAACTGTGAACGGCAACCGGAAGAGGTGCACAGCCGTGGCCGCCGCCCTTGCGGCACTGGCGTTCCTGGTGTTCCCGGCGGCGGCCCCGGCCACAGCCGCCGAGAAGCCGACCGTCACCCTCTCCAAGACCCAGGCGGGCAAAGGCGGCGACATCACCGTCAAGGGCAAGGCCTGGCGGCCCAACGCCCTCCTGATGATCCTCATCTGCGGCCAGGCCACCCCGGCCAGAGGCGTCCCCGGCGGCACGAACTCCTGCGCCAACGCGGAAGGCCTGGCCGTCACCACCAAGAGCGACGGCACCTTCACCAAGAAGCTCCCCGTGGCGGAGCCGCCGGAGCCTTGCCCCTGCGTGGTCCACGTGGCGACCGTCACGGGGGAGAAGGCCCAGGCGGACGCCCCCTTCAAGGTCGCGGGCCACCCGGTGGAAGCCCTGCCCAAGCAGCAGGGCGGCGGCAGGCTCTCCGTCCTCACCGACACCCGCCTGGAAGGCTCAAGTGGCGTACTGACCTGGTTCGGCGCCCCGCCGTCCCGCAAGTTCGTCTTCACGGTGGGCAACGTCGGCTCCGCCCCCGTCAAGGACCCGATCTTCCAAGTGGGCACCTCCCACGGCGTGTTCGCCCCGCAGTGGGAGGAGCAGCAGTGGCGCGGCACCATAGCCCCCGGCAAGAAGGCGCAGATCAAACTGCCGGTCGAGCTGTCGGCGGGGGCGCACGGCAACTACCTGGTCTCCCTGAAGTTCGGCGGCAAGGTCCTCGCCGAGCAGCCCTGGGGCGTCGGCCGCCCCTGGGGCGTCACCCTCTTCTGGATCCTGCTCTGTGTCGTCGTACCGGCCGCCGTCTTCCGCATCGGCATGGCGGTGGTGGACAGGCTCCGCCCGCGTCGCCGCGGCGGCGCGCGCACCCGCGTCGCGGGACGTCACCGCACCGGCAGGCTCGCCGAACTCACCGACCGGCTACCGAAGTTGCGGCTGCCTCAGGGGGCGGTCGCGGCTGACCAGGCGGCGCGCAAGCAGCGTACGAAGCCGACCGTCACGGAGGAACCCGGCACGCACACGAGCACCCTCCCGTGGTTCACGCCTGACACCGACCCCGGCGGCACCGCACCCGCCGGCCAGCTCTCCGCACCGTCAGAGAACAGCCCGACGGCGAATCCGCCGGAATCAACGAAGGGAAACACGTGATCAGCAAACGACGGAGAGCGGGCGCGGCCTCGGTCTCGCTCCTCCTTGGCGGGGCGGGCATCCTGTTTGCGGCGGGCCCCGCCCAGGCGGCAGAGGTGGCGTACAAGACGGAGTGCATCCCGCCGGCGATCTCGGGTCTGCCGCCGGTGCAGGGCACCACGAAGGTGGAGGTCACCGCGCCGGCCACCGCGAAGGTGGGCGACGAGGTCGAGGTCGTATGGAAGACGACGCAGGCCGCGTCCAAGAACCCGGACATCATCGATCTGGAGAAGGACACGGTGAAGCCGACCGGCACCGTCAAGGTGGCCGGCGGTCAGACCAGTCAGACCGCAGACCTGGCGGTGGCGGGCGAGCGGGTCAATCCGCCGATCAAGAAGAACAGCCCGATGGTCCTGTCCGACATGAAGGGCAAGCTGAAACTGACCAAGGCGGGCGACGTCACGCTCACCCCGGACGCGTACAACATCAACGTCAGCAAGCCGATGTCGACCGACACCAAGTGCACGCCGAAGGAGCAGGTGAAGGCGGCCGCGACCATCAAGGTGACTGAGGGCGGCGGTAGTTCCGGCGGCAGTACGTCAGGTGGCTCGACCGGTGGCGACACCGGCGGGACGGGTGGTTCGTCGGGTGGCGACACCGGCGGCTCCACCGGAGGAGGCGGCGGCGAGACCGACTTCACCGGCAAGGAAGTCCAGGTCCCGTACAAGTGCAAGACGCCCATCGGCGACAAGGAAGCGACGTCCCCCGTCCAGATCGACGCCAAGAAGGACGGCGGCAACTACGGCCTGACCGTGCAGTTCAAGAAGTCCGTCATGGACAGCCCCGCCGACATCCCCGCGGACTCGGTGAAGCCGTCGATGGAGGTCAGGCTGGGCGGCGCGGACAAGGGCACGGTGCACGTCGAGGGCCCCACCAACAAGGAGCCCATCAAGTCCGGCGAACCGATCAACATCCCTGACCTGACGGGCACTTACAAGCCGGGCGCCGACGGCAAGTCGACGCTGTCGCCGGGCGTCCTGACGGTCGAGGCACTCGGTACGACGACGACCTGCACCCCGGCCAAGACGGAGGTCTCCCTGGAGATCGACACCGCCGCACAGCCTGGCGGGGCCTCTGGCGGGTCCGGATCTGCCGGTGGCTCGACTGCGGGTGGCTCCGCGGGTGGCTCCGCCGGGGGTTCGTCCTCCGGCGGGGGTGACCTTGCCGAGACCGGCGCCGATGACAATGGTGCGCTGCGGGCCCTGGGTCTGGTTGCCGGCACGGTGATTCTGTTGGGCGGTGCGGTGTTTACGTTCCTGCCCAGGCGGAGGGGCGGCCTGCGCTGACGCGCCTCGGGGCGTGGGGACTTTTGCTGCGGGTCCGTTGTGGCTGGTCGCTCCCCCAAGTTCTCGGCTTCGCTCGAACAGGGGGGACCCCCTTCGCGGCGGAGCCGCACATGTCAGAGCCCCGCGCCCCCGGCGCCCCTTAAGAGTGCTGCCGCAGCCACCGCAGTACGGCCTGCGTGAGCCGCGGATCCTTCAGTAGTACGCCCCCGTGCGCCGCCCCCGGCTCGACGCACACGGTGGCGTCCCTCATCCCCAACTCCTGCTGCGTACCCGCGAGTTCCGTCGAGTGCGCGACCGGCACGAAGTCCTCCGCCGAGTGGACGAGCAGCATCGGGGCATCGTCCGCGCCCGAGGCGTGGGACTTCGCGGCGAGGTCTCCCCACCGGTTCCAGCACCGCTGCCCGCCCCGGTCCGGCGAGCACCCCGCGAGCAGTTGGGCCGACCGCCGAAGGCCGCGCTGTGCGGACGAGGCGGTGGGGCGCCCGCCGTCCGCCCAGGCGAGGTAGGGCGAGGCGACGGGGGAGAGCGCCACGACGCCGCGGACCCGTGTGCCGCCGGCCCCGTACGCCCCGGCACTCAGGGCGAGATGCCCGCCCGCGGACGATCCGAGCACCAGCGGCCGCTCGCCCGACCGCAGCTCCACCCACCGCAGCGCCGCGAGCACGTCGTCGCGCTGCGCGGGCCATGCGGCATCGGTGGCGAGCCGGTAGTCGGTGTCGTAGACGGTGAATCCGCGCGCCGCGAACCACCGCGCCCACCCGCTCCAGTCGGTGTCCCGCACCCAGGAGCCGCCGTGCAGGATCATCAGGGCGGGGCCGCCCCCTTCGCCGTACACGGTGACGTTCTGGCGGGCGTGTTCCCCGTACGAGAAGGTCTGGCCGGGCGGCGCGGTCGGAGCGGAGGCCTCGACGGAGGCACTGGACGACAGCAACGCCGCACAGAGGGCGAGGGTCGGCAACGTACGACGCATGGCCAGATGCTCCACCGCCCTGCGGCCCCGCACTCGCAAAAACGCCAAAGGCCGCCGCACCGGGTGGTGCGGCGGCCCTCAGTTCGAGCGTGGGTCTTTGCGGGTCAGCGCACGTCGCCCATGAGCGCCCTGACCTTGTTGCGGGCCGTGTAGACCGCGAAGCCGGCGAGCACCGCGGCCGCGGCCTCCAGGGCGACCATGCCCCGGCCGTTGAGGTCGACCCCGGCGATGGCGAGCATGCCGGTCACACTGTCACCCGCGGTGACGGCGAGGAAGAAGACGCCCATCATCTGGGAGGCGTACTTCGCGGGCGCCATCTTCGTGGTCAGCGACAGGCCCACCGGGGACAGGCACAGCTCGGCGACCGTGTGCATCAGGAAGATCAGCACCAGCCACCACATGGTGACCTTCGTGTCGCCGGTGGCCATACCCATCGGGACGAGGAACACGAAGAACGAGGCGCCGGCCACCACCAGGGCGAAGGAGAACTTCACGATGGTGCTGGGCTCGCGGTTGCTGCGGGCCATCTTGATCCAGAGGGCGGCGAAGACCGGGGCGAGCAGCATGATGAAGCCCGGGTTCAGCGACTGGAACAGGGTGTTCGGCATCTCCCAGCCGAAGATGTCCCGGGAGGTGCTGGAGTCACCGAAGAGGGACAGCGTCGACGCGCCCTGGTCGAAGATCATCCAGAAGATCGCGGCGGCCACGAAGAACCAGATGAACGCCGTCATCTTGGTCTGCTCTTCGGCGTTGAGGTCCTTGTCCCGCTTGATCTTGACCAGTACCGCGACCGGGATCAGCAGACCGGCCACGGTGATCGGGAGCAGCGCCCAGTTGAGGGTGAGCCGGTAGACGTCGGTGAAGGCCACGACGGCGTAGAACGCCGCGATCACGGCGACGGCGGCCAGCGTCTTGACGATGACGCCGCGCTTCTCTTCGGCGGACAGCGGGTTCGGGACCTTGTTGCTCTCCGCGGACAGGTGGCGGGAGCCGACCATGAACTGGATCGCGCCGAGCGCCATGCCGACCGCGGCCAGGCCGAAGCCCAGGTGCCAGTTGACCTTCTCGCCGAGAATGCCGATGGCGAAGGGCGCGGCAAAGGCACCGAGGTTGATGCCCATGTAGAAGATGGTGAAGCCACCGTCGCGGCGGAGGTCCTTCGGGTCGCTGTAGAGCTGGCCGACCATCGTCGAGATGTTGGCCTTCAGCAGACCCGAGCCGACCGCGACCAGGGCCAGACCGACGAAGAACATCGCCGAGCTCGGCAGGGCCAGGCACACATGACCGGCGACGATCACGAGGCTCGCGATGGCGACGGTCTTGCGGGCGCCCCAGATGCGGTCGCCGATCCAGCCTCCGGGCATGGCCATGAGATAGACCATGGCCACGTAGACGGAGTAGATGGCGGTGGCGGTCGCTGCGGTGTACGCAAGGCCGCCGCCCTGGCTGCCGGTGGCCGCGTCGGCGCCGCCGGAGACCAGGTAGAGCACGAGCAGAGCGCGCATGCCGTAGTAGGAGAAACGCTCCCACATCTCGGTCATGAAGAGTGTGGCCAGTCCGCGGGGGTGGCCGAAGAAGGTCTTCTCAGAGCCAGGGGTGCTGGCCGAGTCCTTCGTCAGGCTGGACGCCATGGGTCGATCCTCGTGGGTTCGGGACGCGCGGCAGGAGCGTGTGCGCGCCCGGTGGGGGGCGGTCGGCACGGCTTGAGCCAACCCGCACATAAAAGAGACCCAAGGCGCGCACAGCGGGCCAAAGGTCCTTGGGTAGTGCATCAGGCGTTGGGTCACCATACGCCATGTCAAGGCGGCATATGGAAGGACTTGAGAGATGGATCACAGGTTACGACGGAACCAACAGCCCTGATTTAAAGGTGATCCTCAGGATCGCACCCCATACCCGCAGGCTGCCACCGTAAGCATGCGATCAGCTGTCGATCACCCCACGGCGGTCGTCCGTCGCGGACTACCATCACCCCATGACCCGTGTACTGCTCGCCGAGGACGACGCGTCCATCTCGGAGCCGCTGGCCCGCGCCCTGCGCAGGGAGGGTTACGAGGTCGAAGTCCGCGAGGACGGCCCGACCGCCCTCGACGCAGGTCTGCAGGGCGCCGTCGACCTCGTCGTACTCGACCTGGGGCTGCCCGGCATGGACGGCCTGGAGGTGGCCCGCCGCCTGCGCGCCGAGGGGCACACGGCGCCGATCCTGATCCTGACCGCCCGGGCCGACGAGGTGGACACCGTGGTGGGCCTGGACGCGGGCGCCGACGACTACGTGACCAAGCCCTTCCGCCTCGCCGAACTGCTCGCCCGGGTCCGGGCCCTGCTCCGGCGCGGTGCCGCCGAGCCGCAGCAGCCGCCGGCCACGCACGGCGTGCGGATCGACGTCGAGTCGCACCGCGCCTGGATGGGCGAGGAGGAGCTCCAGCTCACGGCCAAGGAGTTCGACCTGCTGCGGGTCCTGGTCCGCGACGCGGGCCGGGTGGTCACCCGCGACCAGCTGATGCGCGAGGTCTGGGACACGACGTGGTGGTCGTCCACCAAGACCCTGGACATGCACATTTCCTGGCTGCGCAAGAAGCTGGGCGACGATGCGGCGAACCCCCGGTACATCGCGACGGTGCGCGGGGTCGGCTTCCGCTTCGAGAAGAGCTGAGCTGAGCGCCCCGAAGGGGCGCGGGGAACTGCGCGAGCAACCACAAGGCACCCGCACCCGCCGTAGAACTCCCAGAGGCAGACGCGTCTGCGGGCCGGTGGGGGCTTGTCGCGCCCGCGCGGCGGAGCCGCATGTGTCACAGCCCCGCGCCCCTGACGGGGCCCGACCCGGATCCCTGATCCGCGACACTGGGTAAATGCGCCGCCGTCTGATCAACTCCACCCTCGCCGTCGTCCTCGTAGTGATCGCAGTCTTCGGGGTGAGCCTCGTCGTCGTAGAGACGAGGACCATCAGCAGCAGCGCTCAGGAGCGAGTGACCTCCGAGGCCGTCCGCCTCGCCGGGATCGTCGACAGCAGGCTCATCAGCGACGAGCGGATCACCGCCGGGATCCTGCGTGACGTGGCCGCGGTCGACACCGACCGCTACGCCCTCATCGAGATCCCCGGCCGCGCCCCCATCGAGATCGGCAGCCGCCCCGACGGCGACGTCATCCAGGCCACCGCGGACGGCGAGGAGGGCGAGAAGGTCACCGTCGAGGAGCCCCGCACCGCGGTCACCGAGGAGGTCGGCCGCACGCTCCTGATCATCGGCGCCGTCGCGCTCCTCGCGATCGTCGCCGCCGTACTCCTCGCCGTGCGCCAGGCCAACCGCCTGGCATCCCCGCTCACCGACCTCGCCGAGACCGCCGAGCGCCTCGGCTCGGGCGACCCGAGGCCGCGCCACAAGCGGTACGGGGTGCCGGAGCTCGACCGCGTCGCGGACGTACTGGACGGCAGCGCCGAGCGGATCGCCCGCATGCTGACCGCCGAGCGCCGCCTCGCCGCCGACGCCTCGCACCAGCTGCGTACGCCGCTGACGGCACTCTCCATGCGCCTGGAGGAGATCACCGTCACCGACGACCTGGACACGGTGAAGGAGGAGGCGACGATCGCGCTTGCGCAGGTCGAGCGGCTCACCGACGTGGTGGAGCGGCTGCTCACCAACTCCCGTGACCCGCGCACCGGTTCGGCCGTCTCCTTCGACCTGGACGAGGTCATCAAGCAGCAGCTGGAGGAGTGGCGCCCGGCCTACCGCAGCGCGGGCCGCGCCATCGTCAGCTCCGGCAAGCGGCATCTGCAGGCCGTGGGCACGCCCGGCGCGGTCGCCCAGGTCCTCGCCGCGCTGATCGAGAACTCGCTCATGCACGGCGGCGGCACCGTCGCCCTGCGTACCCGCGTCACCGGCACCCAGACGGTCGTCGAGGTCACGGACAACGGCCCCGGAGTCCCCGCAGACCTCGGCGCGCGGATCTTCGAGCGCACCATCAGCGGCCACAATTCGACGGGTATCGGCCTCGCCGTGGCGCGCGATCTGGCCGAGGCGGACGGCGGCCGCCTGGAGATGCTGCAGACGAAGCCGCCGGTGTTCGGCCTGTTCCTCTCGCGTACGCCGCCGCACAAGCGCGACAGAGAGGACACGGTCCGTTAGGGGGTCCGCTGCACGGTACGCCGGGCCTCGGGCTTCGAGGGCCGTGGCTCCGCGTCTTCCAGGAACGATTCCGCATGGGCGACGGCCTCCCGCGCGGGCAGCGTCTTGAACACCCACGTGCGGTACGACCAGAAGCGGAAGCAGGTGGCGATGCCGATGCCGAGGAACTTGAAGAGGTTGGACTCCAGGCGGCCGTCCCAGCCGAAGCCGTACGTCGCCGCGTAGAGCACGCCGTTCTCGATCACCAGGCCGACGACGCTGAACAGCAGGAAGAGCGTGAGCTCCTTCGTCCTGCCGCTCTTGTCACGGTCCTTGTACGTGAAGTAACGGAAACCGACGTAGTTCACGGCGATCGCGACGATCGTGGCGATCACGCTCGCGCGCACGACCTGCAGGTCGGAGACATGGCGTACGAAGTTGAAGACGCCGAAGTTCACCACCGTCCCGACCGCTCCCACGGCCCCGAACTTGACGACTTCGCGCGCGAGCCGATCCAGCCGCACCCGTAGTGCGCCACGTTCCGTCATGGTGGTCGCCCCAACCCCCGTCGATTCGTATTGGTCGTGTCGACGATGTGGTGATTCGGTCGCGTCAACCAAGCCATGCTAACCAGCGACCCCCGTCCGCCGCGCGCGGACGCCTCCACACTGTGGCGGCTCTGTGACGCGAGAGGCCGTGGGGGGCGCGGAATCCGGCCGTTCTCCGGTGGCCGATACAGGCCGATACCCTGGGGGTGTGACGTTCCCGGTAGTCGGCATGGTCGGCGGCGGTCAGCTCGCCCGCATGACCCACGAGGCGGGCATCCCCCTCGGCCTCAGATTCAAGCTCCTCAGTGACACCCCTCAGGATTCCGCGGCGCAGGTCGTCAGCGATGTCGTCATCGGCGACTATCGCGACCTCGACACGCTGCGTGACTTCGCGAGGGGCTGCGACGTGATCACTTTCGATCACGAACACGTACCCACCGAGCACCTACGGACCCTGGAGGCGGACGGCATCCCTATCCGTCCGGGGCCCGATGCGCTGATGCACGCCCAGGACAAGGGCGTGATGCGCGCGAAGCTCATGGAGATCGGCGTGCCGTGTCCACGCCATCGGATCGTGAAGGATCCCGCCGACGTGGCGGCCTTCGCGGCCGAGGGCGCCCTGGACGGCGGCGACGGCTTCCCTGTGATCCTCAAGACGGTGCGTGGCGGCTATGACGGGAAGGGGGTGTGGTTCGTACGTTCCGCCGAGGACGCCGAAGTCCCCTTCCGGGCCGGTGTGCCCGTCCTCGCCGAGGAGAAGGTCGACTTCGTACGCGAGCTCGCGGCGAACGTCGTGCGCTCGCCGCACGGCCAGGCCGTGGCCTACCCCGTCGTCGAGTCGCAGCAGGTCGACGGCGTCTGCGACACGGTGATCGCCCCGGCGCCCGGCCTCGACGCCGCCCTCGCCCTGCAGGCGGAGGAGCTGGCACTGCGCGTCGCCAAGGACCTCGGCGTGGTCGGCCACCTGGCGGTCGAGCTCTTCGAGACGACAGACGGCCGCATCCTGGTCAACGAACTGGCGATGCGCCCGCACAACTCGGGCCACTGGACGCAGGACGGCGCGATCACCTCCCAGTTCGCCAACCACGTCCGCGCGGTGCTCGACCTGCCCCTCGGCGACCCGCGCCCGCGCGCGAAGTGGACGGTCATGGCCAATGTCCTGGGCGGCGACTACCCGGACATGTACCAGGCGTACCTGCACTGCATGGCGCGCGACCCGCAGCTGAAGATCCACATGTATGGCAAGGACGTGAAGCCCGGACGCAAGGTCGGCCACGTCAACACCTACGGCGACGACCTGGACGACGTGCTGGAGCGCGCCCGTCACGCAGCCGGCTATCTCAGAGGAACCATCACCGAATGAGCACGTCTCCTGTGTCCCCCGTAGTCGGCATCGTCATGGGCTCGGACTCCGACTGGCCCGTCATGGAGGCGGCGGCCAAGGCGCTCGACGAGTTCGAGATCCCCTACGAGGTCGACGTCGTCTCCGCGCACCGCATGCCGCGCGAGATGGTCGCGTACGGCGAGGAAGCGGCCGACCGCGGCCTCAAGGCGATCATCGCGGGCGCGGGCGGCGCGGCACACCTGCCGGGCATGCTGGCCTCGGTGACCCCGCTGCCGGTGATCGGCGTGCCGGTTTCGTTGAAGTACTTGGACGGCATGGACTCCTTGCTCTCCATCGTGCAGATGCCGGCGGGCGTCCCCGTGGCGACGGTCTCGGTCGGCGGCGCGCGCAACGCGGGGCTGCTCGCGGCGCGCATCCTCGCGGCGCACGACCCCGAACTCCTCGCCCGTATGCGGGAGTTCCAGCAGGAGCTGAACGAGCAGGCCACGGAGAAGGGGAAGCGGCTTCGGGCAAAGGTCGAGGGCGCGGGTTCCGGTTTCGGCTTCGCTTCGGGAAAGTGAGGGGCATGACTTCCCCCTCTCTTGCCGAAGCCCATTCCCTCCTCGCCGAGTTCCCGGTGGTCGACGGCCACAACGACCTGCCCTGGGCGCTGCGCGAGAAGGCGGGTTACGACATCGACCGCCTCGACATCGCGTCCGACCAGACGGGCAGTCTGCACACGGACATCGCCCGTCTGCGGGCGGGCGGTGTCGGCGCGCAGTTCTGGTCGGTGTACGTCCGTACGGACATGGCGGGCGACGCGGCGGTCAGCGCGACACTCGAACAGATCGACTGCGTAGCCCAGTTGCTCACCCGCTACCCCTCGGACCTGGCCCGCGCCTTGACGGCGGCGGAAATGGAGAGTGCCCGAGCCGAGGGCCGTATCGCATCCCTGATGGGAGCGGAGGGCGGCCACTCGATCAACAACTCCCTGGCCACGCTGCGGGCGTTGCACACCCTGGGCGTCCGCTACATGACGCTGACCCACAACGACAACATCGCGTGGGCGGACTCGGCGACGGACGAACCGGGCGTGGGAGGCCTCTCGCCCTTCGGCCACGAGGTGGTCAGGGAGATGAACCGCACCGGCATGCTGGTGGACCTCTCCCACGTGGCGGCGACGACGATGCGGGCAGCCCTGGACACGTCGGTGGCGCCGGTGATCTTCTCCCACTCGTCTGCGCGGGCGGTGTGCGACCACCCGCGCAACATCCCGGACGACGTCCTGGAGGGCCTGTCGGCGAACGGCGGCGTGGCCATGGCGACGTTCGTCCCGAAGTTCGTCCTCCAGGCGGCGGTGGACTGGACGGCGGCGGCCGACGAGAACATGCGGGCGCACGGCTTCCACCACCTGGACACGACGCCGGAGGCGATGAAGGTCCACGCGGCCTTCGAGGAGTCGACTCCGCGTCCGCTTGCGACCGTCGCCACGGTCGCCGACCACCTCGACCACATGCGTGAGGCGGCGGGCGTCGACCACATCGGCATCGGCGGCGACTACGACGGCACGGCGTTCACGCCGGACGGCCTCGACGACGTCGCGGGCTATCCGAACCTGATCGCGGAGCTCCTCGACCGCGGCTGGTCGCGGGGCGACCTCGCGAAGCTGACGTGGGGGAACGCGGTGCGGGTCCTTGGCGCCGCGGAGGATGTGGCGCGGGACGTTCAGTCCCGCCGGGGCCCGTCGGTGGCGACGCTGGAGCAGCTGGACGACTGATCCCTTCCATGGACACGCGCCTGGGCCCGCCCCGCAGCTCCGGGTCGGGCCCCGAGGCGCCTTCCCTGCGGGGCAGGGGCTGCGGGCAGGCCCTGGGCCCTGCCCCGGGGTGCCGATTGGCGCCGCCTGGCGCGGCGGCGGTCTGCCTGGGCCTGATGCGGGGCTATCGCGCTGTAGCCCCCGGCCGTGCAGCTGGGGCCCGGCAGCCGACGCACAACGGCCCCGTGCTCCACCTCACTCCTCGTCTGACCGCCCCGTGCTCCACCTCACTCCTCTTCTGACCGCCCCGTGCTGCGCCTCGCCTTTCTCTCCCACCCGCCCGCCCCTGCCCGGGGCTTGGGGCGGGCCTCGGTTCTGCCCCGGGTGCTGACGGGTGCCGCCCGGTGTCGCGGCCCTGCCCGGTCCCTATGCGGGGCTATCGCCCCGGGTTCCCGGCCGTGCAGCTGGCCCGGGAGCCGACGCGTAACGGCCCCGTGCCCCGCCTCGCTCCTCTTCTGAGCGCCCCGTGCTGCGCCTTGCCTTTCTCTCCCACCCGCCCGCCCCCGCCCGGGCTTGGGGCAGCCCTTGGCCCCGCCCCGGGTGCTGATGGGTGCCGCCCGGTGTCGTGGCCCTGCCCAGTCCCTATGCGGGGCTACCGCCCCGAGCGCCTGGCCGTGCGGCCGGGCCTAGCAGTCAACGCATGATCGCACCGTGCTGCGCCTCGCCTTTCTCCCACCCACCCGCCCCCGCCTGGGGCTTGGGGCAGCCTTTGGCTCCGTCCCGCGTGCTGATAGGTGCCGCCTGGTGCGGCGGTCTGCCTGGGCCTGATGCGGGGCTACCGCCCCGGGTTCCCGGCCGTGCGGCCCCTCGGTGGTCGACGCGTGACCGTCCCGTGCTCCGGCTCGCCTTTCTCCCACCCGCCCGCCCCCGCCCGGGGCTTGGGGTAGCCCTTGGCCCGCCCCGCGTGCTGATGGGTGCGGCCTGGCGTGGTGGTCTGCCTCGGCCCCGATGCAGGGCCCCCGGCCGTGCAGCCGGCCCGGTAGGCCACGCATGATCGCCCAGTGCTGTGGCTCACCCGTCTCCCACGCCGGACGTTCCGCCCCGTGGTTCGGGTCAACTGGGGTGCGGTGGTGGTGGGTTGGTCAAGCTGTAGTGGGGGGGGGCTTGTTGGGGCTGTGGCTTTGATTGTTGCCGGGGCCGCCCGGTTGGCCGGAGTTTGGCGGTTCCGGGGCGGGTGTAAAGGGCGCTCCGCTGCGCTGCGCGTCGGCTTCGCCGATTGCGCTTCGCTTCACCCTTGACACCCGTCCCTCCACCGCGAGGAGCGAATTGACCGGGCGGCCCTGGAAGCGGGGCTCACGGGGACCACCCGGCGGGTCATCCGGCTTGTCCGCCGGGTGCGGACTAGTTCGGAGCAGCGCGCCGCATCGCTGGAGGGTGCGCGGCCGGTTCGGGGATGGGTGCCGGTCTCGTCAAGCGTCTGGCGACCGGATCTTCCGGGCTGGCCTTCACGTGTCACGGATGGGGGGGGGTGGGGGACCTACTTTGGGAGAGTTGTGTTCTGGCACAAGGGGGGGCGCACGGGGTGCGCCACGCGCCTTCCCGATTCCCGAACCCCTCCAGCCCGCCCGAGGTCTCAGTCGAGACAGAACTCGTTGCCCTCGATGTCCTGCATCACGAGGCACGACTCGTTGACTCCATCGGCACGCAGTAGTTGTACGCGTACCGCGCCGAGCGGGATCAGTCGTGCGCACTCGGCCTCAAGCGCGGCCAGGCGCTCTTCGCCCACGAGCCCGGTGCCGACCCGCACATCGAGATGCAGCCGATTCTTGACGACCTTGCCCTCGGGGACGCGCTGGAAGAACAGTCGCGGGCCCACACCCGAGGGGTCGATGCAGGCGAACGCCGAACCCTGACTCTCGGGTGGCAGCGAGCGATCGAAAGCGTCCCACGTGGCAAACCCCGCCGGTGGCGGCGGTACGACGTACCCCAACACCTCGCACCAGAAACGAGCGACGCGCTCAGGTTCCGCGCAGTCGAAGGTGATTTGGAGCTGCTTGATCGTCGTCGTCACCGGTCCACCATAGTGGCGCGTGGTTGCCAAGTCGCCTGCCGGGTACGGCAATCGCCCCCGCCCCCTGGTGACAGGGGGCGGGGGCGACTGGGCGTGCCGGTGAGAGCGCAGGCGCTAGGGGAGGTTGCGGGCCATCACGATCCGCTGGACCTGGTTCGTGCCCTCATAAATCTGCGTGATCTTCGCGTCGCGCATCATCCGCTCGACCGGGTAGTCACGGGTGTAGCCGTAGCCGCCGAGCAGCTGGACGGCGTCCGTCGTGACCTCCATGGCGACATCGGAAGCGAAGCACTTGGCCGCCGCGCCCTGGAACGTGAGGTCCGCGTCTCCGCGCTCCGACTTCGCCGCCGCCGCGTACGTCAGCTGACGGGCCGCCTCGATCTTCATGGCCATGTCCGCGAGCATGAACTGGATGCCCTGGAAGTCCGCGATCGGCTTGCCGAACTGCTTGCGCTCCTTGACGTACCCCTTGGCGTAGTCGAGCGCGCCCTGGGCGATGCCGAGTGCCTGGGCCGCGATGGTGATGCGGGTGTGGTCCAGGGTCTTCATCGCCGTGGCGAAGCCCGTGCCCTCCTCGCCGATCATGCGGTCGGCGGGGATGCGAACGTTGTCGAAGTAGACCTCGCGGGTCGGCGAACCCTTGATGCCGAGCTTCTTCTCCGGGGCGCCGAACGAGACACCCTCGTCCGACTTCTCGACGACGAAGGCGGAGATGCCCTTCGAGCGCTTGGTCGGGTCGGTCACGGCCATGACCGTGTAGTACTCGGAGACGCCCGCGTTGGTGATCCAGCGCTTCACGCCGTTGAGGATCCAGTCGTCCCCGTCACGGACCGCCTTCGTCTTCATGCCGGCCGCGTCCGAACCCGCGTCGGGCTCGGAGAGGCAGTACGAGAACATGCCCTCGCCCTTGGCGAGCGGCGTCATGTACTTCTTCTTCAGCTCCTCGGAGCCGGAGAGGATCACGGGGAGGGAGCCCAGCTTGTTCACTGCGGGGATGAGGGAGGACGAGGCGCAGACGCGCGCCACCTCCTCGATCACGATGACCGTGGCGAGCGCGTCGGCACCGGCGCCGCCGAAGCTCTCCGGTACGTGCACCGCGTGCAGGTCGTTCGCGACGAGGGCGTCGAGCGCCTCCTGCGGGAAGCGGGCCTCCTCGTCGACGGCCGCGGCGAACGGGGCGATCTTCGCCTCGGACAGCGAACGGATCGCGTCGCGGAGCATGTCGTGCTCCTCGGACGGGCGGTACAGGTCGAAATCAGCCGATCCGGCCAAGGTCTCTCACGCTCCAAGGACGCTAATTACCGTTAAGTAACCCAAATTTTAGTGGTCGGCTCACGGGACGGATACGTGAGCTTTCTGACAGGGGGCAGTAAAAGGGCGGCAGGCGGGTGGCGAGTGGGTGGCAATGGCGGGAACGTGCCCCGTCGGACGCCCGACTATGCTCGGGCAGCGCACTGACGGCCGTAGACCCCTGGAGCACCGCATGGCCCTCAAGATCACCGTGATCGGCACCGGCTATCTCGGCGCCACGCACGCCGCGGCCATGGCCGAGCTCGGCTTCGAGGTGCTCGGGCTCGATGTCGTGCCCGAGAAGATCGAAATGCTGCAGCGGGGCGAGGTCCCGATGTACGAGCCCGGTCTGGAGGAGCTGCTGCGCAAGCACGTCGCCGGGATCGAGGGATCGAGCGGGCGGCTGCGTTTCACCATGGACTGGGCCGAGGTCGCGGACTTCGGCGACGTCCACTTCGTCTGCGTGAACACTCCGCAGAAGCACGGCGAGTACGCCTGTGACATGAGCTACGTGGACAGCGCCTTCGCGCAGCTCGCCCCGCATCTGACGCGGCCCGCGCTGGTCGTCGGCAAGTCGACCGTGCCGGTCGGCTCCGCGGACCGGCTCGCGCGCGAGCTGTCCGCCGCCGCGCCGGTGGGCGCGGACGCCGAGCTGGCCTGGAACCCGGAGTTCCTGCGGGAGGGCCTCGCCGTGCAGGACACGCTGCACCCGGACCGCATCGTGGTCGGCGTACGCAGCGCGCACGCGGAGAAGCTGCTTCGCGAGGTGTACGCGGGTCCTGTCGGCGAGGGCTCGCCCTTCGTCGTGACGGACTTCCCGACCGCCGAGCTCGTGAAGACCTCCGCCAACTCCTTCCTCGCCACGAAGATCTCCTTCATCAACGCCATGGCCGAGGTGTGCGAGGCCGCGGGCGGGGACGTGGTGAAGCTGGCGGAGGCGCTCGGGTACGACGACCGGATCGGCAAGAAGTTCCTGCGGGCCGGGATCGGCTTCGGCGGCGGCTGCCTGCCGAAGGACATCCGGGCGTTCATGGCGCGGGCAGGGGAGCTGGGCGCGGACCAGGCCCTGACCTTCCTCCGTGAGATCGACTCCATCAACATGCGGCGGCGCGGGCAGATGGTGGAGATGACGCGCGAGGCCTTGGGGGGCGGGTCCTTCCTGGGCAAGCGGGTCGCCGTCCTCGGCGCCACCTTCAAGCCCGACTCGGACGATGTCCGTGACTCGCCCGCACTGAATGTCGCCGGGCAGATCCACCTTCAGGGCGGTCAGGTCACGGTGTACGACCCCAAGGGCATGGCGAACGCCCGTCGTCTCTTCCCGACGCTCGGGTACGCGGAGACCGCGGTGGACGCGGTGCGCGGCGCGGATGTGGTGCTCCACCTGACGGAGTGGCGCGAGTTCCGTGAGCTGGACGCGGAGTCGCTGGGCGAGGTCGCGTCGGCGCGGGTCATCCTGGACGGTCGTAACGCGCTGGACCCGCTGGTGTGGCGCGCGGCCGGCTGGACGTACCGGGCGATGGGTCGCCCGGCGGCCTGAGGATTCCCTGTAAGACGTCGTCGGCCGGGCTGGAATTTTCCAGCCCGGCCGACGAAGTATTCAGCCTGTCCGGCGATTGAGGACGAACTCGGCGAAGCCGGTGATTTACCGAGCCACGCTACCCCGCACCCCTTGGCGGAGCCTTCCGCGCCCTATACGCCCGCATCTTCGCCCGAGCCCCGCACACCCCCATGTCACACCACCGGCTCCGCCCGGCCGGGCTGCGGTCGTAGTACGCCCAGTGGCAGTCCGCCGCCTCGCACGCCTTGAGGCGCCCCCACGTCCCCGCGGCGACCGCCTCCGCGATGGCCGCGGCCACCCGCGATGCGAGGGCGGACGGCTCCGCGGGGGTCAGTGACGCCGAGCCGTCCTCGACCGACACCGTCACCAACAGCGGCGCCTCCGCGAGGAGTTGGGAGAGCGGCGGCACGGACGCATGCGGCCCGTGCCCCGCATGGGCCAGGCACGCCACCCGCAGGGACTCCCGCAGCTCCCGCGCCGCCGCCGTCTCCGCCCCCGCGGCGAGCCCGAAGGGGGCCCGCCCCTCCGCCGTGTCCAGCGCGTCCGCGCCCGACTCCAGGTCCAGTGTGTTCACCAGCGCCTGGACCAGCGTGAGACCGCCGGGAGCGGGTGCTCTGTCATTCATGCTTGCGACGTTACCTCCAGTGCGGGAGTATGGAGTAACCGTTACCTGATGAGAGCCTGTAAGGGTAACTCGGCACTCGAACCGGGAGAGACTCATGCCCCTCGCCAAACTCGGCGTCGTCGTACTCGACTGTCCCGACCCCCTCGCCCTCGCCGGCTTCTACGCCGCCGTCCTCGGCGGCACGCCCAAGGACGACGGCGAAGGCTGGGTGGACCTCGAAGGCCACGACGGGACGCCCCTCGCCTTCCAGGAGGCCCCCGGCCACGTCCCGCCGCAGTGGCCGTCGGCCGACCGCTCGCAGCAGTTCCATCTGGACCTCACCGTGGAAGCCGCGGAGCTGGACGCGGTCGAGAAGCAGGTGCTCGCGCTCGGCGCCACCGTGCTCGACGCGGAGGACCGCACCCGCAGCTTCCGCGTGTACGCCGACCCCGCCGGGCACCCCTTCTGCCTCTGCGCCTGCTGAGAGGGAACGGAACGATGGCTCCCATCGCCCGCATGCGCAGCATCGTGCTCGACTGCCCGGACCCCCGCCAACTCGCCGAGTTCTACGGGCACTTGCTCGACGGAGCCATCACGGACGACGACGCGGACTGGGTCGCTCTCCGCACCCCCGACGGGCTCCGCATCTGCTTCCAGCGGGTGGCCGGTCACCGCCCGCCCGACTGGCCCCGCGCCGAGACCAACTCCCAGCAGTTGCACCTGGACTTCGACGCGGGCCCGACCCTCCAGGACATCGAGCGCGCCCAGGAGCGCGTACTCGCCATCGGCGCGAAGCCGCTCGACGTGAACGACGACGGCGGCGAACGCGACTTCCGTGTCTACGCCGATCCGGCAGGGCATCCCTTCTGCCTCTGCCGGATCAGCGAGAGCGAAGGCGTCAGCCAGAGGTCTGGCGGCGCCGCTCCCGAGCCGCCCGCGCGGTGAAGTCCGCGCTGCGCAGCGCCCGTTGGACGTTGCCCCAGGTCAGCATCGCGAGCTCCGCATCCGGCCAGCCGCGCTCGATGAGCTCGGCGACGAGATACGGATAGCCCGAGACGTCGGCCAGGCCATCGGGGTGCGCGGCCAGCGTGTCGTACATGCCCGAGAGGCCGACGCACTCCGGCCCCGCGAGACGGCGTACGTGATCGAGGTGGTCCGCGACCTCTCGTATCGAGGAACCCGTCTGCTCGGCCGCCAGCGGCACCAGGCACAGGGCCTTGGCCTTGCCGAGCGCGGTCAGCAGACCGTCGGAGAGGTTCCCGGGGGCCTCGCGCAGGGCCAGGGCCCCGGAGCGTACGAAGAGCGCCGGCGCCCGGGAGAGGGTGAGCACCCGGCGCACCGTGGCCTCCGACGCTCCGGAGAGTTCGGGGAGCACCCCGAGCCGGTTCAGCTCGCGGACGACCTCATCGCCGAACGGGCTCAGGCCGTCGGGCCCTGCCCATGACGTGCCGGACAGCGTCAGCGAGCACAGCCCGAGGTCGTGCAGCGCCCGCAGCGTGGCCAGTGAGTCGCCGATCGCCGCGGCGCGCGCCGGGCCGATCAGGGTGGCGATGCGGCCGCAGTAGCGGGCGTCGACCGCCTCGGACGCGGTGCGGGCGAGCCGCAGTCCTTCGGGGTGGTCGTCGACGACGTGCTTGATGAAGTCGAGCTGTTCGAGGGTCACGCCCAGGGCGCGGTCACTGCTGAGGTTCTCCGGGACGTGCGCGGACCAGAACTGCGCCCCGACACCGCCCGCCCGCAGTCGGGGAACATCGGCCTCCACCCCGCTTTCGCCGAGCTCCAGGTCGCACCAGGGCAGTTCGCGCAGTGCCCAGGGCAGTCCGCTGTAGCCGTCGGCGACGGGGTGGGCGGCGAGCAGCGCGTGGGCACGCAGGAGCGGGTCCGGCAGGGGGTCAGGGTCTGACGCGGGCTCGGCTTCCGGTTCTGACGCCGGCTCGGCTTCCAGCTCTGACGCGGGCTCGGCTTCGGGCTCGGCTTCGGGCTCGGATATGGCGGGTTGGGCGGGCTCCGTGAAGAGCTCCGCGGAGGGCTCCGTGAAGGGCTCCGCGGAGGGCTCAGTGAAGGGCTCCGTGGAGGGCTGATCCAGCACTCCGGCCTCGGCGGTGGCGTTGAGTTCGACCTGCAGGTCTGCCATGGCATTGCTCCGGACTTCAGGGTGGCAGTTGAGTCCACCGTGACACGCGGGAGCCGGGGCTTCGCGGCAGGCGAAGCGTTCGGAGTACAAGTCGGAGTGCAAGCAAGTCCGCCGGTACGCGAAGGGGCCCCGCCGATGCACCGGCGGGGCCCCTTCCACGTATACCTGAAAGGCCCGATCGAGGCTCAGTCGCCCGAGACCGTCACCTTCTCGTCGTTGTTCAGCTCCGAGACCATCTGCTTGACCTTGGCCTTGTCCCACAGGAGGTTGCCGCCGGTGGAGCCCGCGAGCGGCATGTTCATCGACTTGCCGTCGCCGCCCGTGACGCCCTTCATCGCCCAGAACATGGACGCCACGTCGAACAGGCCCATGTCCTTGTCGACGACCAGCGTGTCCAGGCCCGCGCCCATCGTGGGGTAGAGCTTGAAGGGGTTCATGACCGTGCCCGGGGTCGCCGCCTGGTTGGCGAGGGCCGCGAGGAACTTCTGCTGGTTCTTCGTACGGTCCAGGTCGCTGCCCGGCAGGGCGTAACGCGTGCGGACGAAGGCCAGGGCCTCCTGGCCGTCGAGGGTCTGCTTGCCCGCCTCGAAGTCGGCGCCGGACTTCGGGTCCTTGAAACCCTTGGGGATGTCCATCTCGACGCCGCCGACCGCGTCCACGATCTTGGCGAAGCCGCCGAAGCCGATCTCGGCGTAGTGGTCGATCCGCAGGCCGGTGTTGAACTCGACGGTGCGGACGAGGAGTTCGGGCCCGTCCTCCGCGTACGCCGCGTTGAGCTTCGTCTGGCGGCCGGTGTTCGGGTAGAGCTTGCCGGACTCGGCACCCTTGAAGGAGGGGATCGTCACGTTCGAGTCGCGCGGCAGCGAGATCATCGTGTTCCCGCCGTCGTCCGCGACGTGCAGGATCATCATCGAGTCCGTGCGCTTGCCCTCGGCCGAGCCGGTGTGGAGCTTCTTCTTGTCCTCGTCGGACATGCCCTCGCGGCTGTCGGAGCCGACGATCAGGTAGTTCGTGCCGTCGCCGCCCTCGGGGCGCTCGATGACCTTGGAGAGGTCGACCTCGCGCTTGAGCTTGGAGTCGGCCCAGAAGTACGTGCCGATGGAGACCGCGAGCAGTACGACGACGAGGGTGAGCGAGCCGATCTTGATGCGCCGGCGCCAGTTCGGGGCGGGGCGGGGCGCGCGGGTTCCGTCGCCGCCGTAGCCGTCGTCACCGCGGCCGTTCCCGTTTCCGTTCGGGGAGCCGTAGACCTGACCGGTGTTGTAGCCGCTGTCGTACCCGTTGTCGTAGGCGTCCTGGCGGGGCGCGCGGGGCTCGAACATGTCGTCGCGGGCGTCGCCGTACCGCTGGCCGTACCCGTCGTCGTACGCGGGCTGCTGCGGAACCCCTCCGGACTGCTGGCCCGGGCGGCCCCCGCCGCCGCGCTGGACATGCCGCATCACGCGGGCGCCGTCGGGCTGCGCGTTCCCGCTGCCACGGCCGTATCCCCGGCCGTTGCCCTGCTCGTCAGGCCAATCGCTCATGTGGCCCAGTGTGCAGTCTGAGGGGGCGCGCCATACAGGGCGGGCGGGATTTCGGTTCAGGGCTGTTGCAGAGCTGATGCAAAGCGGCTCGGGGAGTCCGGGACATACGTCAGACATAGGGTGGAGCCCATGACAGACCTCGCCCCTGGACCGGAATCGGAGATTCCGGGCAAGCCGACTTCGGCGTCCCGCACGACACTCAGCCACATCATGACCCACAACGACACCAACCTCCTCGGAACGGTGCACGGTGGCGTGATCATGAAATTGGTGGACGACGCGGCGGGGGCGGTCGCCGGGCGGCACTCGGGCGGGCCCGCCGTCACCGCGTCCATGGACGAGATGGTCTTCCTCGAGCCGGTCCGGGTCGGTGACCTGGTTCATGTGAAGGCGCAGGTGAACTGGACCGGGCGGTCGTCCATGGAGGTGGGGGTCCGGGTGCTCGCCGAGCGGTGGAACGAGTCGACGCCCGCGCAGCAGGTCGGCTCCGCGTATCTGGTGTTCGCCGCCGTCGACGCGGACGGCAAGCCGCGGACGGTGCCGCCCGTCCTGCCGGAGACCGAGCGGGACCGGCGGCGCTATCAGGAAGCGCAGATCCGGCGTACGCACCGTCTTGCGCGGCGCCGGGCGATCAAGGACCTGCGGCAGTCCCGCGCCGCGGAGGGTCTCGACGACTGAGCGGGGAACGAAGCCGTCCTTACGGGCACACCACCTGGTCGCCCGTGACCGCGCCGAACTCCCCCTGGTAGGAGTCCTCCGCCCGTACCGGCCTGACGCTCTTGAAGTCCTGGCCCGCCAGGACCTTCAGGGTCGCGCCCTGGCCCTTGACCGCGCGCAGTCGGCAGCCCGGCAGCGCCGCCGCGAGCGACTTCGCCGAGCGGTCCCAGCGCGGGTCGTACGCGACGACCGTGCGCGTAAGCGGCTTGCCCGGCGCGTTGCCCGGCACCCGCGTCGTACGGAAGCCGGTGGACCGCAGCGCGCTGTCGACCCGCCTGCCCAGGCCCGGCCTGCCGGTGGCGTTGTCGACCTGCACCCGGATCTGCTGCGGCGACACTCCGACCAAGGCGGCCTTGCGCCGGGGGTTGTGCGCGGCGAGGGGGCGGTCCTCGCGCAGCGCCTTGAAGAGCTTCCTGGACTTCCGCGGGTCCCACTTCAGGGTGGAGCCGATGCCCGGCACGTTCACGCCCTTGCTGCGCAGCGGCACGGTCGTGAACTCCGACGAGGAGGGTGAGAAGCCGCGCATCGCCGAGCCCAGGGCCAGCATCTCGTTCGTACCGAACCCCTTGTCCGCACGGACCGAGCCGAGCAGCGTCCTGCTCACGTCGCGGAACTTGAGGGGATTGAGCAGCACCCCGCTGCTGGTCGCCTTCGAGATCAGCGCGGCGAGGAACCGCTGCTGGCGCTGCATCCTGCCGAGGTCGGATGAGCCGTCGACGTGCCGGGTGCGGACGTACTGCAGGGCCTGGCCGCCGTTCAGCTTGTGCGTGCCGACGGCCAGATTCAGTCCGGTGTACGAGTCCTTCAGCGGGCGCGCCGTGCAGATCTCCACGCCGCCGAGCACGTCCACGGTCTTCATGAAGCTGGTGAAGTCGACCTCCAGATAGTGGTCGATCTTGACCTTGGTCATCTTCTCGACGGTGCGCACGGTGAGATTGGGGCCGCCCTCCGCGTACGCAGCGTTCATCTTGACCGGGTGGGCCTTGTGGCGGTCGCCCGAGATCTGGTCGGTGTGCGCGGGCATCTCCGCGTAGCTGTCGCGGGGCAGGCTCACGACGCTCGCGCGATCCCGGCCCTCGGAGATGTGCACGATCATGATCGTGTCCGTGCAGTGGCAGGGCGCACCGCCGAGCCGGTACTTCTTCTTCTCCGCCTTGGTGATCTTGTCCCGGCCGTCGGTGCCGACGAGCAGCACGTTCATGCCGTTGCCCGCCTGCGGCCGGTTCTTCATGTCCTTGAAGGCGTCCACCCGGTCGATCCCGGTGTCGAGACTGGACACGACCCCGTGCCCGATCCCCGCGGCCGCGAGCACCGTCACGGAGAGCGCCGTCGCCACCCGCATGGCCCAGCGGGGCCGCTTCCCCCGCACGGCCGGGCGGGGCGCCCGCTTCCTGGGTGCGGCCTGACGCGGGGGGCGCGGCCCGCGCGAGGAGGGGCTGGGGGAGCGGCGGGGCGGTGTGGGCACGAGGGGGACACCTCCGCTGACGGGCCGGGGAACGCCAGAACCGTAGGCCCATACGATCTGCGGCCCGGGTAGTGACCCGGCGGCGCGCGCCCGTGTCCCCCATTCGCGGTAACGTGGCGCCGATGAACGCGACGCCCGACGTGCAGCTTCCTGCCGTATCCGTGATCATGCCGGTGCTCAACGAGGAACGGCATCTGCGTGCTGCCGTGACCGCGATCCTTGAGCAGGACTACGACGGGGAGATGGAGGTCGTCGTAGCGCTCGGCCCCTCCACCGACCGTACGGACGAGATCGCCGCCGAACTGGTCGCCGAGACGGCCGGCCACCGCGCGAGGGTCCAGACGGTCCCGAACCCCACCGGGCGCACGCCGGCGGCCCTGAACGCCGCCATCAAAGCATCGAGTCACCCGATCGTGGTGCGCGTCGACGGCCACGGCATCCTGTCGCCCGGCTACATCGCGACGGCCGTCCGCCTCCTTGAGGAGACCGGCGCGCAGAACGTCGGCGGCATCATGCACGCCGAGGGCGAGAACGACTGGGAACACGCGGTCGCCGCCGCCATGACCTCGAAGATCGGCGTGGGCAACGCCGCCTTCCACACCGGCGGCGAGGCCCAGAAGGCCGAAACCGTCTATCTGGGTGTTTTCCGGCGTGAGGCCCTTGAGCAGCAGGGCGGCTACAACGAAGAGTTCATCCGCGCCCAGGACTGGGAGCTGAACTTCCGGATCCGGGAGGCCGGCGGGCTCATCTGGTTCTCGCCCGAGCTGAAGGTGCAGTACCGCCCGCGGCCTTCCGTGCGCGCCCTGGCCAAGCAGTACAAGGACTACGGCCGCTGGCGGCACGTGGTCGCCCGCTACCACGAAGGCTCCATCAACCTGCGCTACCTCGCGCCGCCGACCGCCGTGTGCGCGATCGCGGCGGGCGTCGTCGCCGGTGCGGTGCTCACGCCGTGGGGCTTCGTGATCCCGGGCGGGTATGTCGCGGCGATCGTGGCGGGCTCGCTGCCCGCGGGCAAGGGTCTTCCGCTGAAGGCGCGCCTGCAGATCCCGGTGGCGCTGGCGACGATGCACATGTCGTGGGGCTGGGGCTTCCTCACCAGCCCGCGCTCGCTCGCCAAGAAGGTCATCGCGTCCCGGCGTCCGGCCGTCCTCACCGAAGCGTGAGAACAGCCGGACGGGTCATCGAGGCCGGGCTCACTTCCAGGTGAAGTCCGGGTCGACGTGCATGCACGCCTTCTTGTCCGAGCCGTTGAGCGCGTCGGCCGAATCCGGCGTCTTGTCGTCGTTCTTCCCGGCCGACTTGGGGTAGGTGTTCCCCTCCCGCCAGTCGGCGCCCACGACGAGTACGACACCGGAGACGTCCGTCGACTTCTCCACCGAACTCAGCGGCAGGCCAAGGGACTTGGCGACCCGCTGGGCGTCGCCCTCCAGCTCGGCGCTGGGATACCTGATGACGGTCTTCTCCTCCGCGAGAACCGTCGTCGTGTCGGCCGTCGCCTTGGTGAAGCCCTTGCCGGTGAGCAGCTGCGTCACCGTCGACGCGCGTCCGCTCGCCGGCGGCTCGGTGTCGCTGCGGGTGCCGTTCTGCACCTGTACGGCGATCTGGTCGTCCGGCGCCGCCGGATCGTCCGAGAGCTTCTCCTTCGCGGGCTTTTTCTTCTTGCCCTTGCCGTCCAGTGAGACGTCGTCGCGCACGAGCCGGAAGAGCTGCTCGGCGTCGCCCGGCTTGGGGACGACACGCGCACCGACGTACTCGAACGGCATCGTCGTCATCGTGGTCCGCTCCGGCGAGACCTTCTTGAGCTCGTTGCTGAGGTCGTAGAGCCTCTTGACGCTGCCAAGGTCCTCGTCGACCCTGAGCGCGCTCGTGGCCGTCTCGGCGAGCTTGCGCAGCTTGTTGGGGCTGCTCAGATTGGCGTTCTCGCGCAGCTCGCGCACGAGCGCATTCATGTACATGTGCTGGGCCTTGGCGCGGCTGATGTCGGTGCCGCCGTCGAAGCCGTAGCGGGTGCGCAGCCACTGCAGGGCCTGCTCGCCCTTGATGTACGTGGTGCCTTTTTCGAGCTTCAGACCGGAGCCGTGGCCCTCGTTGTCGCGCGAGTAGATGTTGGCGTCCACGCAGACCGGTACGCCGCCGATGGCGTCGGCCATGGAGACGACGCCCGAGAAGTCGACCTCCATGAAGTGGTCGATGTGGATGTTGGTGAGCTTCTCCCAGGTGGCGACCGTGCAGCCGGGGCCGCCGCGGCCGAGCGTCTGGTTCGTCATCGTCCGCTGCGTCGACGCCTCGTACACCTTGCCGTCGTCCGGATCGGTGCACTTGGGGATGTCGATGAGGGTGTCGCGCGGCATGCTGATGACCGACATGTTGGTGCGGTCGGCCGAGAGATGCAGCAGCATCTGTACGTCGGCCAGCGGGGTGCCCCCGAAGGTCTCCTTGGCGCCGCCGAGCTTCTGGTTCTCCTTGGAGTCCCGCGCGTCCGAGCCGATCAGGAGGATGTTCAGCGGGGTCTGGCCCGCCGCGTTCGGCGTGGGCTCGGGAGCCCGGTCGTCGCCGAGGTTCAGGTCGTCGGTCTCCAGGTTGTTGTTCAGGTGCTGGTAATAGAGATATCCGGCGCCGGCCGTGCCAAGTATCAGTACCGAGAGGACCGTTGCCGACCAGCGCAGTATCCGCCCTCTGCGGCGCGGCGGTTCGCCTCCACTCCCACCGCCGCCCCCACGGCGGTGTTTGTGCCGGCCTGCGTCGTCCGGGGGCTCATCGCCCTCGTGCTGGCTGTCGTCCCAGCCGTGATCACTGGCGTGCGGGGCGCGTTGTCGCGCCCCCTCCCCACGCACGCTGCTTCTCCCCATCGCCTGCCCCTCCCCACCTAGCCCCCCAAGTACGGCCGTCCCGCGTCGTGTTAGACGCAGAACGGCCGCTTCAGGTCACTTGGCACACACAGTTTTGTCGGCTTCGACCTTCTGGATGCCCTCCGGCGCCTTCGACGGTGCACTGATGGGAACCCCGGCGCCCTTGAAGTCGCCGCCGAGCGTCAGCTTGATCGCCGGGAGTCCCTGCGCGTTCTTCTCGCTCTTGCCGGGCTTCATCGCGGAGCCGGGCAGGCCCATGATGTCGGCGAGCCGCCTGGCCTGGTCGGCCTGGTCGGGCGCGTACTCGAGCGTCGTCTTCTTCATGTCGGACGGCGCGTTGCCGAGCTGGCTGGATTTGAGCACGCCCTCACTGTTCTGCAGCCACTCGAGAGTTGTCTGAGCGGCGCCGGCCTTGCCACTGCCGTTGTAGACGTTGACCCGCACCTCGGAGGGGTCCGCCTTGCTGCCCTTGAGGCGGGCGGCGATCGCGGCCTTCTCCTTCTTCTCCTTCTTCTTCACCTCGGTCAGCGACTCGTCCGCGCGCATCATGGCGAACAGCGGGTCGGCCTTGGCCTCGTTCACGACGACCGTGGCCTTGGTGATCTTCTCCGCCGGGTTGTCGACCACGGGCACGGTCGCGAAGCTCAGATTCTTCATGTCGAGCTTGCCCAACTCCATGCCCAGGTCACGGAGTTTCATTATGTCCGCGATCTTGGAGTCGACCGAGAGTGCATCGGTGCCCGCCTCGGCGAGACTTATCATCTTCTTCGGGTTGGTGAGCGTGTCGTTCGACTTGAGCTTGCGCATCAGCGAGCTGAGGAACTGCTGCTGAAGCTCGATCCGGCTCAAGTCGCCGCCCGTGCCCACCGAGTGGCGCGTACGGACGAAGGCGAGCGCGTCCTCACCCTCGATGGTGTGCTTGCCCTTGGACAGCTTCAGATGCGAGTCCGGGTCGTCGATATCCTTCGCGAGACAGACGTCCACGCCGCCGACCGCGCTGGACAGCGTCTTGACCGCGTTGAAGTCGGCCACCATGAAGTGGTCGGGCACTATCCCGGTGATCTTCGTGACCGTACGCATCGTGCAGCTGGGCGTGCGCTCGCTCTGCCCCAGGCTCTCGTTGAAGCGGACGTCCTGACTGCCCGGGATGGTCTTCTTGCTGCCGTCCTCCATCGTGGTCGGGCAGTCCGGAATGTCGGTGATCATGTCGCGCGGGATGCTCAACGCGGTCGCGTTGGTGCGGTCCTTGGAGACGTGCAGCAGGATCGTCGTGTCGGCGTGACCGACGCTCTCCTTGTCACCGTATTTGGTGTTGCCCTTGCCGGTGCGCTTGTCCGTGCCCATCACCAGGATGTTGATGGCCCGGTCCTTGCTGAAGCCGCCGGTTCCCGCGCCGTCGTCGGGGATCGAGGTGATGTTGTCGTTCAGGTGCTGGTACCAGAGGTACGCGCCCGCGCAGCCCGAGACGAGGACGAAGGCGAGCACGCCGCCGGTCCACGTCAGGACCTTCTTGCCCTTGGACTTCTTCGGCTTCTGCTTGCGCCTGCCGCCCGCGGCCTCAGGCTGCGGAGCCCGCCGTCTGCGCTGGCCCGGCACCCCGTGCTGCTCGTCACGGCGCTCGTCGCGTCGGCCATCGCGGCCGCGCGCTCCCGGACGGGGCGCCGACCGTGAAGGTCTGCGCGGTCCGGGCACCGCCGACTGCCCTGCGGAAGGGCTCAGTCGCAGTTCGTAATCGCCGGTGTTCGGGTTGAGCACCCACTGGTCTGCGGGGTCGATGTTCTCCGCCCGCCCACGGCCTTGCGCGTCCACGGTTGTTTGCGTCCTCCGTCGGGGCCACGCGGCGCCTTTCCCCCCTCAAGAAGGCGCTCGGTCAGTCGTCCAGCGGTGCGCGGCCACAAGGGCCCGGCGCACCGGATCGCTCACACTATCCGCCCAGTTCAGCGCTGAACGACGCCGGTGACAAATTCCACTCCCCTACAACTGGGCAATCCGCCCCATTTCTTGATGCGGGGGGTCTTCCCTTTGGGGATGGCTTTACTTACAGGCCGTTCCGGCAGCCGTGTTGCCCCGGAATGTGGGTGCGGGACCCGGCGTATGCGAAGGGTCGTCCGGCTTCTCGTCGCTTGAGTCTTCCGACGAGTCCTCCGAGGAGTCTTCCGACGAGTCCTCGGCGTCCTCGCGCACCGCCTGGGCCGGTTTCTTGCGCGACACCTGAAGGGGCGCGTCGGTGCGAAGGCGCGTGAAGAGTTCGTCGGCCGCGGGCTCGACGAGTTCGTCGCGATTGGCGTCGTAGACATACGAGCGCCGGGGCACCGTGAGGAACTGCACCCGTTCTGTGGGGATGTTGCGCATGCCGCGCACCAGTTCGTACAAACCACGCAAACTCGCAAGTCCCGGGTCCGTCGTCACCGCGGAGGTCGCCGCGTCGAGAACCGGATACAACTTGGCGGGGTTGAGCAGGACGTCATTGCTCCGCACTTTGTTGACGAGCGCCGCGAGGAACTGCTGCTGACGGTCCATCCGGTCGGTGTCGCTGCCGTTGCCGACGCTTTTGCGGGCCCGCACATAGCCCAGCGCCTGCTCGCCGTTGAGGGTCTGCCGGCCCGCGGCCAGCTTCACCTTGGCGTCCTTGTCCTTGATCGGGCCCTTGAGGCAGACCTCCACGCCGTCGACCGCCTCGACCATGTCCTTGAATCCGACGAAATCAATCACCATGTGGTGGTCGATCCGGATCCGGGTCAGTTTCTCGATCGTACGGATCGTGCAGGCCGTCCCGCCGATCTCGTAAGCCCAGTTGAACTGCTGGAACTGGGCCTGCGTCCGCGACCCGTCGGGGCGGCGGCACCTGGGGATGTCCACCATCACGTCGCGCGGGATCGACACCGCGGTCGCGCTCTGCCGGTCGGCCGCCAGGTGCAGCAGGATCGTGGTGTCCGAGCGCTGGGTGCCCCGATCGCGGCCGTACTTCTTGTTGCCGCGGCCCGCCCGGGTGTCGGAGCCGATGAGCAGGATGTTCTGCGCGTCGTGCACCAGCGGGGTCGGGCGCTCCTTCTCGTAGCGCGCGAGCTCGGCGGCGGCGTCGGTGTCCTTGGTGATGTTGCCGTCGAGCTTGTTGTAGACCGCCCAGCCGGCGCCGGCCGTGCCGAGCACGACCGTGGCGGCGCCGATCGCCGTCCAGCGCAGCCACCGCCGCCTGCGCCGTCTGCGCCGGGCGACGCCCGCACCCGTGGGGCTCGAGCCCGCTCCGGGTGCGTACGTGGCCTTCGGCTCAGGCGGGGCGCCGTCCGGGGCCGGGCGATCCGGTCCGGAGGGCATGCCTGCGGTGTCGGTCACGTGTGCGTCCACCCCTCATAGCGACGTCGGTGCATGCTGCGCTCTTACGACCATGGACCGGCGCGGCGCCCGTGGCCTGCGGGCCAGGGGCAGGGGTGGGCCGAACGGGCGACGGGTGACCCGACGGTGTCGGTCACCCGCTCGCCAGGGTGTCGGTCACCCGCTCGTCCTCGGTCCGCTTGGCGAGGCCGCCGTCGGCGAGCTGGTCCAGGTGGCGGCAGAGCACCACGGAGCCGCCGGCCGCGAGCGGGGCGTACAGACCGGAGCTCAGGCCCTCCCAAGTGTCGTACGACAGACCGGAGAGCAGCCGGGAGCCCGGCGCGAGCCCCCGCGCGGCGGCGTCGGCGCGGGCCCGCTCCACCAGCTCGGCACCCGTCAGCTCCCCGGCGCCCGAGACGGCGAGGGCGGGCTCGTCCGGATCCACGGGCGCGTACGGTGCGAAGCGGTCGCCCTGGCTCGGCACCTCGACCGCGTAGTCGGCGAAGCCCGCGGGCGGCTGCGGGAAGCGCCCGCCGAGCGGCCGCAGCGCGAGGGCCACGCGCTCCCCGGAGCAGGCGCGCGCCGCCTCCAGAGAGTCGGGCCCGCTCACGACGAGGTCCGCCTCGGCCGGATCCCCGCCGACATCCGCGACGACTCCCACGGACGAACAGGCGAGCAGCCAGACGGCCGTCTGCCAGTGCGCGGGAAGCAGCAGCGCGAGCCGGTCGCCGGGCTCGGCGGCGAGATCGCCCTGGAGCAGATTGGCGGTCTTGGCCACCCAATTGGCGAAGGTGGCCACGGACAGTTCGACGCGCTCGCCCGTGGCGTCGTCGTAGAAGGTGATCAGCGGGCGGCCCGGGTCCGCGGCGAGCGCGGATCGCAGCAGGTCGGCAGGGGTGCGGTCGGTGGCGTTCACGCGCGCAAGGGTACGCGGGTGGCCGCGCGCCGCCCGGGGCGGCGGGGGAGTGCGGGCCACCGGTTCGGCCGAGTCGAGCCGACGGTCCGTCAGTTCCCCGATGGACAGAAGTATCCGGATATGCCAACTATCAGACGTATGCGTGGATTTCTTGCTTCCTCGATCGGTGTCACGTGCGCGGCCGCCCTGGCCCTTCCCCTCACCCTGCCGTCGTCCGGCGCCCGCGCGGCGACCCCGAACGCGGTATCGGTCCCGGCCGCGGAATCGGCCTCGGGCGCGGTCCCCGGCAGCACCCAGTCCCTCCGGCTCACCCCACTCGACTCCGAACGGGCGCTGCGCGCGGGGCCATCCCGCGAGCAGGGCCTGCTCCGGCGCACGGTCCGTCCCTTCTCCCTCGTCGGCGTCGTCTGGGACGACCCGGACGCCGAACTGCACGGCAGCGTCCAGGTCCGCAGCCGCGCGTCCGGCACCGGCACCTGGTCCGCCTGGCAGGATCTGGAGACCCACAACCACGAGCACGCCGCCGACCCCGACACCGCCGAACGCATCTCGGGCAAGGTCCGCGGCTCCACGGCACCGCTGTGGGTCGGCGACTCGGACGGCGTCGAGATCCGCGTACGGGCGGAGGGTTCCGAACAGCCGGGTTCCGAGGAGTCGCAGCACCGGGCTGCGGCCGCCCCGCCCTCGGAGTCCCCGCTCCCCAAGGGCCTGCGCCTCGAACTCGTCGCCCCCGGCGCCGAACCGCCCCCGCAGGGCTCCCCGGCCGGGGTCCCCCGCGGCACGCCCCTGACCGCCGAGACCGCCGCCGCGTCCGCGGTCAACGCCGACCTCGTCCCGCTCGGCGCCGACGTCATCCCGGCGCTCGGCAAGAAGGAGACGGAGTCCGATCTGATCGCCGCGCACGGCGGCGCGGAGGAAGCGGAAGGTAAGGCCAGGCCCCATATCGGGCCACGGCCGCGCATCATCACGCGCAAGGGCTGGGGCGCGAACGAGAAGCTCCGTGAGAAGGACTTCGCGTACACGAAATCCGTGAAGGCGGCCTTCGTGCACCACAGCGCGTCGGGCAACAACTACCGCTGCTCACAGGCCGGATCCGTCCTGCGCAGTATCTACCGCTACCACGTCAAGAGCAGCGGCTGGCGTGACTTCGGCTACAACTTCGCCGTCGACAAGTGCGGAAACATCTACGAAGGACGTGCCGGAGGTGTGGCAAAGCCGGTCCTCGGGGCCCACACTCTCGGTTTCAACACCAACAGCATGGGCATCGCCGTGCTCGGCTCCTTCGGCAGGTCCACACCGGCGAAGGCCGCCGTGAAGGCCGTCGCCCGGCTGACCGCTTGGAAGCTCGGCCTGTACGGCGCGAACCCGCGCGGAACGACATACCTGAAGTCCGGCGGTGGAAATCTGTACAGGAAAGGCAGGAACGTCCGGCTCCATGTGATCTCCGGGCACCGTGACGGCTTCGCCACGGAATGCCCCGGAAGTCGCCTGTACAAGAAGCTGGGCACCGCCCGGTCCACCTCGGCCCGCTACCAAGGCCGCTGAGGCCGGCGCCCAGCGCGCGTCCGATACCACAGAGCACACCGCACGACCTGCACAGCGCACTGCACGATCTGCAAAGCCATCTGCATACACTGGCCGGCCGCGACTCAAGTTCGGCCGGCCCCAGCAGGAAGCAGAGACGACAGGTGACAGAAGCGATCCTCCTGGTCGGCGGCAAGGGCACCCGGCTGCGTCCGCTCACGGTGCACACTCCCAAACCGATGGTTCCGGCGGCGGGCGTCCCGTTCCTCACCCACCAGCTGGCGCGGGCCCGCGCGGCGGGCGTGGAGCACATCGTCCTGGCGACCTCCTACCTCGCCGAGGTCTTCGAGCCGTACTTCGGCGACGGCTCGGCCCTCGGCCTCCACATCGAGTACGTCACGGAGACCGAACCCCTCGGCACGGGCGGTGCCATCCGCAATGTGGCGTCCCGCCTCCACTCCGGACCGGACGAACCGGTCCTGATCTTCAACGGCGACATCCTCACGGGCCTGGACATCCGTGCCCTCGTGGCGACCCACGAGGATTCGGGCGCGGACGTCTCCCTCCACCTCACGAAGGTCGACGACCCCCGCGCGTACGGCCTGGTCCCCACGGACCCGACGGGCCGCGTGACGGCCTTCCTGGAGAAGCCCCAAACCCCCGAGGAGATCGTCACCGACCAGATCAACGCGGGCGCGTACGTGTTCCGCCGCTCGGTCATCGACACGATCCCCGAGGGCCGCCCGGTCTCGGTCGAACGCGAGACGTTCCCCGACCTGCTGGCCTCCGGCGCCCACCTCCAGGGCATGGTCGACTCCACATACTGGCTGGACCTGGGCACCCCCCAGGCCTTCGTACGCGGCTCGGCGGACCTGGTCCTCGGCCGCGCCCCCTCCCCGGCGGTCCCCGGCCGCTGCGGCGACCGCCTGATCCTGCCGTCGGCCACGGTGGCCCCCGACGCGAAGCTCGCCGGCGGCACCGTCGTCGGCGAGAACGCGGTGATCGGCGCGGGCGCCCGCGTGGACGGCAGCACGGTCCTGTCCGGCGCGATCATCGAACCGAACGCGGTCGTCACGGACTCCCTGATCGGCGCGGGCGCGAAGATCGGCGCCCGCGCGGTCCTGGCGGGTGCGGTGATCGGCGACGGCGCGGACGTCGGCGCCGACAACGAACTCCGGGACGGTGTACGGGTGTGGTGCGGGGCGAGCCTGCCGGCGGGGGCGGTGCGGTTCTCGTCGGATCAGTAGCTGTCTTTCAGCCCGGGCCCGGCGAGGTTTTCAGCCCGTCCGGCGTTTGAGGACGAACTCGGCGAAGCCGGTGATTTCCGGTACGCAGGGCCCCGGCGCCAGCCGGTTTTCGGGAAGGGGCGGGGTAGGGGACAAAAAAGCCCCTACCCTCGTACAGATGTCCTCCCGTTTCGCCCCCCGCCCCACCCGCACCACAGTGCGCGGCGGCGAAACGACGATCCCGTCCGGCGTCCCCCGCCAGGCAACGGCGGCCAGGACCCGCACCTGGACCCCGCCCTACCCCCTGGACCTGGGCCTGACCCTGGGCCCGCTCCGAAGAGGCCCCGCGGACCCCACGTTCCGTACGACACCGGACGGCTCGGCCTGGCGGGCGACCCGCACCCCGGTCGGCCCCGGCACCCTGAGGGTGGCCCTCCGCGCGGGCACGGCGGAGGCGGAGGCCTGGGGCCCGGGCGCCGACTGGCTCCTGGACCGACTCCCGCACCTCCTCGGCGAGTCGGACGCCCCGCAAGACTTCACCCCCCGCCACCGCCTGCTCGCAGCAACAGCGCACCGCCGCCCCGGCCTCCGCCTGACCCGCACGGGCCTGGTCATGGAATCCCTGATCCCGTCGATCCTGGAGCAGAAGGTCACGACGGACGAGGCGTACCGAGCCTGGCGCCTGCTGGTCCGCAAGTACGGCGAACCGGCCCCGGGCCCGACGCCCCCCGAACTCCGCCTGCACGTCATGCCGGACCCGAGGACCTGGACGCTGATCCCGTCCTGGGAGTGGCACAGGGCGGGCGTGGACAACAAGCGCGCGTCGACGATCCTGCGTGCGGCGCGCGTGGCGGCCCGCCTGGAGGAGGCGGCGGCGATGGAACCGCCGCAGGCCCGGGCCCGCCTGGAACTGATCCCGGGCATCGGCCCCTGGACCTCGGCGGAAACGGTCCAGCGCAGCAACGGCGCCCCCGACGCCGTGACGGTCGGCGACCTCCACCTGCCCGGCATCATCGGCTACGCCCTCGCGGGCGACCGCAGAGCGGACGACGAGGCGATGCTGACCCTCCTGGAGCCGTACGCGGGCCAACGCCACAGGGCGGCCCGCCTGATCCTCCTGAGCGGCAGGACACCACCGCGCAGGGAGCCACGCATGCGGGTGGGCAACATCGCCAAGCTCTGAAACGGGGCGAGCGGGGGCGCCCCGTAAGGGGCGCGGGGAACTGCGCGACAAGCCCCCACGAGCCCGCAGTCGAGGAACAGAGGCAAGTCACCGCACCTCGACGAAGTCCCCCACATCCCGCGAAGCCCGAGCCGCAGGCTCACCCGCAGGATGCCCCACAGCAACGGCCCCCATCGGATCCCAAGACCCCGGCAGCCCAAGAACGTCCCGTACAACATCCCGGCAGAACATCGTCGACGAAACCCAAGCCGACCCCAGCCGCTCCCCGGCCAACGCCACAAGAAAGTTCTGCACCCCGGCCCCCGCGGCGACCACGAACATCTCCCGCTCGGCAGCGTCGCGCCTCGCATCCCCATACGTATGCGAGCCGTCCATAACCAAACAAGGCACCACCAGATAGGGCGCCTTGCGCAGCACATCCCCCCGCCGCACCCGCTTCGCGATGGACTCCGAGGACTTCCCGTCCCGCTCCAGATCGGCGATCCACGCCTCCCGCATCGCGTCGAGCAGCCGCGCCCGCGACTCCTCGGACTCGAGCAGCACGAACCGCCACGGCGTCGTGTGATGCGGCGCGGGCGCGGTCACGGCGGCTGCCACGGCCCGCCGCACGGCCCCCGGATCTACCTCCTCGTCGGTGAACTCCCGCACGGTCCGCCGCTGCGTCACCGCTTCCCGCACGGCCTCGGACGTACCGAGCCGGAACATGTCGTCACGCGAGCTCCGCACCATGGCACGGGCCCCCTCACCGCTCTCGCCCACGACGTGCGGAAGGCCGCGGACCACCGCGACCGGCAGCCCGCCGGCCTTCCCCTTGGCCAGATCCCCGGCGGCGGCGAGCTCGTCCGCGGTGGCGACGACGGTCGCGCTCAGCGGATTGCCGTACGCGTCCACACCGCCCCGCAGGTCGTCGAGGACCCGCACGCCCGCCGCCCCGATGGCGACATCGGTGAGCCCGGACCGCCAGGGCCGCCCGAAGGTGTCGGTGACGACGACACCGACGTCCACGCCCAGCGCGTCCCGCACACCGTCGCGCACGGCGCGGGCCGAGGCGTCGGGGTCCTCGGGCAGCAACAGCACGGTCCCGGAAGGGGTGTTGGAGGCGTCGACACCGGCGGCGGCCATCACGAGGCCCTGCCGGTTCTCGACGATGCGCAGGGTCCCGCGCCGCGCGACCACCCGCACCGTCTCGCTGTCGATGGCCGCCTCGCGGTCCGCGGCCTCGACGATCCGCCCCTCGGCCTTGCTCACGATCTTCGAGGTGACCAGGAGTACGTCCCCGTCGGCGAGCCCCGGCTCGGCGGCGACGATGAGTTTGGCGATGTCGTCCCCCTGCCGCACTTCGGGAAGGCCGGGAAGAGCCCAGACACGGAATGAGCTCACGCGCGCACCGCCTCCGCGAGGTCGAGCGCGGCCCGCGCCATCTCGGCGGTCGCGTCGATGTCGGTCATCATCAGCGGAATGGCCCGGCAGCGGATGCCCGCCGACTCGACCCGCTCCACGGAGCCCTCGTCCACGGTGTCGACGAGCCAGCCGTCGAGCAGCCCCGAGCCGTAGTGCTCGGCGACCGCGGCGGCCGTCGTCTCCACGCCCACGGCCGTGAGCACCTTGTCGGCCATGCCCCGCACGGGCGCGTCCCCGACGATGGGGGAGAGCCCGACGACGGGCACGCCCGCCTCCGCGATGGCCTCACGGATCCCGGGAACGGCGAGGATCGTCCCGACACTCACCACGGGGTTGGACGGCGGGAAGAGCACGACGTCGGCCTCGGCGATGGCTTCGAGGACACCGGGCGCGGGCTTGGCCTGGTCCGCGCCGACCGGCACGACGGCGTGCGCGTCAACGGAGGCCCGAAGGCGTACCCAGTACTCCTGGAAGTGCACGGCCTTCTGCTCGCCGTCGACCGTGACGGCGACATGCGTCTCGACGCGGTCGTCGGACATCGGGATCAGCCGCACTCCGGGCTGCCACCGCTCGCACAGCGCTTCGGTGACGGCGCTGAGCGGGAATCCGGCGCCGAGCATCTGCGTCCGCACGATGTGCGTGGCGAAGTCCCGGTCGCCGAGCCCGAACCACTCGGGCCCGACTCCGTAGGCCGCGAGCTCTTCCTTGACCTTGAACGTCTCGTCGGTGCGGCCCCAGCCCTGTTCCTCATTGATGCCGCCGCCCAGCGTGTACATCACGGTGTCGAGGTCGGGGCAGACCTTCAGACCGAACAGGTGAATGTCGTCACCGGTGTTGCCGATGACTGTGACGTCCGCGTCAGGCGCGGCCTTCTTGAGCCCGCGAAGGAAACGGGCGCCGCCGATACCGCCGGCCAGTACCACAATGCGCATGGGGCCAAGCATGTCAGGCGGGTACGACACCGCGTCAGGCGGTCACGACATCTCCGGCCACCGGAGCAGTGGCCGTCTCGCCGCACTGCGCCGCGTGCATCGGCATGTCGGTCAGGCCGGGGTAGTAGATGTGCAGGCTGACGGCGGGTTCCAGGGAGTCGTTCACGACTTCGTGTACGTAGCCGGGCGCGAACACCCGCTGGGCGCCCGCGCCGAGCGCGCGCTGCCCGCGTTCCGTACGCTCCGTCAGCTCGCCGTCGAGAACGGTCAGTACGCCGGATGAGCGGCCGTGGTCGTGCAGCCCGCTGCCCTGTCCCGGCACCCAGGAGAGCAGCCAGACCTCGTAGCCGGGCCCGGTGCGCAGGCGGTGGTACCAGCGGCTGGTCGCGTCGTACTCGACCAGGTGGGCCCACTGCGCGCGGTCGGCCGCGATGGTGCGGGCCAGGCCCACGAACTCGGCCACGGTCGCCGGGTGTTCCCGGGCGGGCTGCAGGAGGTGGGTGACTTCGAGGATGTCGCCGGCGATCTGGAGGTCGCTGTCGCTGTTCATCGTGCGGTGGTTCCTCAACGTGAGTGCTGGGGTGTCGCGGAAGGGAAGCGGTGGAAGCGTCGAAAGCGGTGAAGCTCTGGAAACGGCTCTACGGAGTGGCGCGTTTCGAGCGGTTCAACAGCTGGAAGCGGAAGGCTCAACAGCTGGAACAGGAACAGCGACAGCGCGCGTGGGCAGCACCGAGGAGCCCGCTGCTGCGGGTCGTCGAGAGTGCCAAGTTTGCGAGCATGCCCACCAGAACAGCGGCTCACACCTTCTCTGTCAACTCGCTGTCCGCTATGTGGGATATGTTTCACCTCATCCGGTTGCTCTCCGTGGTGAAAGGTTTGTGCATCCGGCGCACGGGACACATCGCGCTTCAACCGGCGCGTAAACCCCGTCGTGATCCCGTGACCCGAATGTGATCCCCTTCGCTTCGGTGGACCGGTTGCAACGGGACCGATCTCCGCGGCGTCCTTCCCTGGTGGGAGGCGGTCGCGGGGCGCCTCGGGATGGGTCACCGGCAAGTGTCAGGGTTTATGCCGATTTGAACACTTTCCGCATAGCCTTGGTTCCGCAGAGTGAATAAGGGACCCAATAGCAGATCTCGGCTTGACTGGCCCGGATCGGCACACTTGTAATTTCACTCGTGTCGTTCAGCCGAAATCGGTAACGGCAGCACCACGGGGACGCACGTACAGACGAGGGGCGCACATGACCGAGCTGGTTCAGGAACTGCTGGTCGAGGACGCGGACGAGGAACTCGGCTGGCAGGAGCGCGCACTGTGCGCCCAGACCGATCCCGAATCCTTCTTCCCCGAGAAGGGCGGCTCCACGCGCGAGGCCAAGAAGGTCTGCCTCGCCTGTGAGGTCCGCTCCGAATGCCTCGAGTACGCACTCGCCAACGACGAGCGATTCGGCATCTGGGGCGGCCTGTCGGAGCGCGAACGCCGCCGCCTGAAGAAGGCCGCAGTCTGAACGCCGGCAGATTCCGCCCGACCAAACGGCACACACCCCTACGTAAGGAACGGCCCGTCGCCCGTGGGTTATCCACAGGCGGCGGGCCGTTGTGATGCCAGCCGTTAGTGTGGGGCCCCGTCCGAGACGCCCCGGCGCCCCCATGAAGCGCAGGCGTCCACCGCAGTCCATCGAACCGGGGCCCGTACCTCGATGTCCGTGCACAGCCATTCGGCAGCCAGTCACCACGACGCTGCCGCACCTGAGTTCCCGCGGCACGTTGTCACCGCCGTGATCGTCTCCCACGACGGCGCCCGCTGGCTGCCCGACGCCCTCGCCGGGCTGCTCGGCCAGGAGCGTCCGGTGCAGAACGCCGTGGCCGCAGACACCGGCAGCGCGGACGACTCCGCCCGCCTCGTCACCGAGGCACTCGGCCCCGACCGCGTCCTGCATCTGGCCCGGCGCTCCGGCTTCGGCACCGCCGTCGACGAGGCGAACCGCACCGCCGACGTGCTGACCCCGGAAGAGCTGCCCTACCTGAAGCGCCCCAGCGGCTGGGACCCGGTCAGCCGGTCCTGGCGCGACGACGCCTACGACCTGCCGGAACTGCCGCACGGTGAGCCCGAGCAGTGGCTGTGGCTGCTGCACGACGACTGCGCGCCCGAGCCCGGCGCGCTCGCCGAACTGCTCCGCGTCGTGGAGAACGAACGCGAGGTCGGCAAGGACGTCGCGATCGTCGGCCCCAAGCTGCGCGGCTGGTACGACCGCAGACAGCTCCTCGAAGTCGGCGTCTCCATCGCCAACAGCGGCCGCCGCTGGACCGGCATCGACCGCCGCGAACAGGACCAGGGCCAGCACGACCACGTACAGCCCGTCCTTTCGGTGTCCACGGCCGGCATGCTGATCCGGCGCGACGTCTTCGACCAGCTCGGCGGCTTCGACCGCCGTCTTCCGCTGATGCGGGACGACGTCGACCTGTGCTGGCGCGCCCAGGCCGCGGGGCACCGCGTCCTCGTCGCCCCCGACGCCGTCGTACGGCACGCGGAGGCCTCGTCGCGCGAGCGCCGCACCGTCGACTGCGTCGGGCGTACGTCGACGTCGCCGCACCGCGTGGACAAGGCGGGCGCCTCGTACGCGCTGCTGGTCAACGCTCGTACGGCCGTGCTGCCCTGGGTGCTGTTCCGGCTCGTGGTGGGCACGGTGCTTCGCACCGTCGCGTATCTGGTCGGGAAGGTCCCCGGGCAGGCGGTCGACGAGGTCGCGGGTCTCCTGGGGACGCTCCTTCGGCCCGGACGGATCGTCAGCGCCCGTAAGAAGCGCGGCAAGCCGGTGGTCGAAGCGGCCGAGATGCGGCCGCTCTTCCCGCCGCCGGGCGCCACCGTGCGCGCCACCGTCGAACAGGTCGCGGGCAACATCGTCGGCCGCTCCGACCCCGAGGCCGTCACCGGTGCGGGCCGGCACGGCGCCGTCGAGTCCGGTCCCGGCGGGGACGACGCCGACTTCCTGGAGGTCGAGCAGTTCGCACGCCTCAAGCGCATCGCCCGCAAGCCGGGACCGATGCTCTTCGTAGTGCTGCTCTTCGCCTCGCTCATCGCCTGCCGCCAACTCCTCGGCAGCGGAGCGCTCGCGGGCGGCGCACTGCTGCCCGCGCCCGCGGACGCCTCCGGGCTCTGGTCGCGCTATCTGGACGCCTGGCATCCCGTGGGCACCGGCGGCACCCAGCCCGCGCCGCCGTATCTCGCGCTCGTCGCGGGGCTCTCCACGCTGCTGTTCGGGTCCACCGGGCTCGCCGTCACGGTGCTCCTCGTCGGCTCGGTGCCGCTGGCCGGGTTCGCCGCGTACTTCGCGTCCCGGCCGCTGGTCGAGTCGCGCCTGCTTCGCGCCTGGGCCTCGGTCGCCTACGCCTTCCTGCCGGCCGCCACGGGCGCGCTCGCGGGCGGCCGCATCGGCACCGCCGTCCTCGCGATCCTGCTGCCGCTCATGGCGCGCGCGGGCGTCGCCGCCAGCGGCCTCGCCTCCTCGGCGGGCACGCGCGGGAGCTGGCGGGCCACGTGGGCGTACGCACTGCTCCTGACGCTCGCCACCGCCTTCACGCCGATCGTGTGGCCGATCGCCCTGGTGCTCGGCCTCGCACTTCTCGTGGTCCGCCGCGGCGACATCACCGCCTACGGACTGCGCTTCCTCGCCGCGCTCGGCACCCCGCTCCTGATCCTCGCCCCCTGGTCGCTCTCGCTGCTGCCCTTCGGCTTCTTCCGCGAGGCGGGCCTCGAGTTCGGCACGGGCTCCGCGAGCGCGCTCGACCTGCTCGGGGGCAGCCCCGGCGGCCCCGGGACCGTGGACGGGCTGCTGCTCATCGGCATCGTGCTCGCCGCTCTGGCCGCGCTGCTGCGCACCGAGCGGCAGCTGGCGGTCCGCACCGCGTGGGTCGTCGCGCTGGTCGCGCTGGTCTTCGCCGCCCTTTCGAACGGCTCGGCCTGGGCCGGACCGGCGACTCTGGGCTACGGCATCGCGCTCCTTGCCGCCGCCGCGCTCGGCGCCGACGGTGCACGCACGCGTGTCGCCGAGCAGAGCTTCGGCTGGCGCCAGCCGGTCGCCGTCCTGATCGCGTTCGCGGCGGCCGCCGGGCCGCTGCTCGTCGCCGCCGGGTGGATGATCCGCGGCGCCGACGAACCCCTGGAGCGACGTGACCCGGTGCAGGTGCCCGCGTTCGTCGCCGAGGAGAGCGGCACGCAGGACCAGGCCCGCACGCTCGTCATGGACAGCGCGTCGGCGGGCCAGGTCTCGTACTCGCTCGTCCGGGGATCGGGCTCCCGGCTGGGCGACGCCGAACTGGCCGAGGCCGACGGCTCGAACAAGCACCTCGACAAGATCGTCGCCCGCCTCGTTGCGGGCTCCGGAGCCGACCAGGCCGACCAGCTCGGCGGCTTCGCCGTGCGCTACGTCCTCGTACGCGACGGAGCGCCCCGCCAGATGAGCCGCGTCCTGGACGCGACGCCCGGCCTCACCCGGCTCAGCCAGGAGGACGGCAGCGCCCTGTGGCGCGTCGACCGGCAGGTCGCGCGCGCGGCGATCGTGTCCGAGACCGGCGACCCCCTGCCGGTGGCGGCGGGCCCGGTCGAGCTGCACACGAACATCCCGGCCGGCGATGAGGGCCGCACCCTGCGGATCGCCGACGCGGCCGACGAGGGCTGGACGGCGACCCTGGACGGCCGCCCGCTGACCAGGACCACGCTGGACGGCTGGGCGCAGGGCTTCGAACTGCCCGCCACCGGTGGCCGCGTTGACGTCACCTACGAAGGGTCGGCGGGCCACACCGGATGGCTGTGGGCGCAGGGCGCGATGGCCGTCGTCCTGGTGGTGCTCGCGCTGCCGGGCCGCCGCCGTGACGTGGACGACGACCTCCCCGAAGAGCCCGTCATCCCGGCCCAGCCCGTCGACGGCGAGGGGCGCAGGGCGCGCAGGCTGCGGGCCCAGAACGAGCAGGCCGCGGCCGAACAGGCCGCCCAGGAGGGCGCAGTGCCGGAGGGCGCGGGCACGCCTCCCCCTCCGCCGCCTCCTCCTTCGGAGGAGGCCCTCGCCTCCGTTCCGCAGCAGCAGCAGTCGCAGTCGTACGAGGAGTGGGAGGCCCCGGCTCACGCGGGCGCCGACTACGGCACGTACGAGGGCGGCGAGCAGCAGTACCAGGGCGCGCAGTACCCGGCGGGCTCGTACGACCAGTCCGGCTATCAGGCCGACCCCTACCAGGGGAGCCAGTACGACCCGTACGCCTACGGAGGTGCGCAGGGCGGCGCCGAGCAGTACGAGCAGCCGTACGACGCGACGTACGGGCAGCAGCAGCCCCCGATGCCGCCACTGCCCCCGCAGCCGCCGCACAGCCCCGACAGCGAGCGCCCCGACGGGAGCCAGCAGTGAATCGCACCACCCAGTCCCTGATCGCCGCCGTTGTCGCGCTGGCCGCCGTCACCGGATTCGCCGCGGCCACCGTGCCCGACGACTCGGCCGACGAGGGTGGCCGGGCGGCCGCCCGGCTGCCCGTCGAGCGCACCAGCCTGCTCTGCCCGGTGCCCAGTTCGTCGGACCTCGCCGAGACGTCGTACACGGCGTTCACGCCGAAGTCGGAGGGCTCCGAAGAGGCGGGCAAGGCGGAACTGCTGCCCGCCACCCGGGCGTTGACGGAAGCCGCCGTCAAGGGCGACGAGCAGGACAAGAAGAAGGCCGTCAAGCCGTTCCTGACCCCGAAGAAGCCGGGCGAGCCCGTCGCCGCCGAGAAGTCCGGGGCAGAGTCGCCGGCGCTCATCGGCACTGCCCACGGCAGGCTCGCCCCCGGCTGGACCGTCCAGCAGACCACCACGTACGCGGCGGGCAGCGGCCGCGGTGTCCAGGGCGCCAACTGCACCGCTCCCGACACGGACTTCTGGTTCCCCGGCGCGAGCACCGCCAAGGACCGCAGCGACTACGTCCACCTGACCAACCCGGACGACTCGGCGGCCGTCGTCGACATCGAGCTGTACGGCCCGGACGGCCCCATCAAGTCCGAGGTGGGGGAGTCGATCCAGGTCCAGCCGCACGGAAGCGTCCCGGTGCTGCTCTCCACGCTCATCCCCAAGGAGCAGACGAACCTCACGCTGCACGTCACCGCGCGCAGCGGCCGGGTCGCGGCCGCCGTGCAGTCGTCGGACGACAAGCTCGGCGGCGACTGGCTGCCCGCGTCCGCCGACCCCGCGGGCCGTGTGGTCCTGCCCGGCATCCCCAAGGACGCCACTTCGGTACGTCTGGTGGCCTTCGCGCCCGGTACCGACGACGCGGACCTGAAGGTCCAGCTGGCCTCGCCCACCGGCTCGATCAGCCCGGCAGGACACGCCACCCTGCACGTCAAGTCCGGCATGACGACCGCCGTGGACCTCGGTGACGTCACCAAGGGCGAGGCGGGCTCCCTGGTCCTCACGCCGACCGAGGACGCGGTACCGGTGGTGGCGGGCCTACGGGTCGTCCGCGGCAAGGGATCCGACCAGGAGACGGCGTTCATCCCGGGGACGAGCGCGGTGGGGACGCGCGCGACGGTGGCCGACAACCGCTCCAAGGGCTCCACGCTGTCGCTGGTCGCCCCGGGCAAGACGGCCAAGGTGCGGGTCACGGCGTCGGCGGGCACCGAGGGCGGCAGGTCGGCCACGAAGACGTACACGGTCAAGGGCGGCACGACCCTGGGCATCAAGCCCCCCGCCCCGGCCGGGCTCAAGGGCGCGTACGCCCTCACGGTGGAACCCCTGTCGGGCGCCGAGGTCTACGGCTCGCGCATGCTGGAGATCCCGGAGGACGGCGTCCCCGGCTTCACGATCCAGACCCTGCCGGACGACCGGGGCATGGTGTCGGTGCCGAAGTCGGAGCAGGACCTGACGGTGTTGCAGAAGTAGCTTCTCGCGGGTGGTGCGGGGGAGGCGGGTGCGGGGCGGGCCCCTCAGTCCTCCCCGTACCGCGGGTCCACCGACTCGGGCGAGAGCCCGAGCAACTCGGCGACCTGCTCGACCACCACTTCGTGGACGAGCGCGGCCCGCTCTTCCCGCCCCTTGGTGCGGATCTCGACGGGCCGCCGGTAGATGACGACGCGGGCGGGCCGCCCCTCGGCGGCCTCGATCGTGCCTCCCAGCGGCACGGCCTCGTCGCTCCATTCGCCGTCATCCCCGCCCAGGGGCGGCACCTCGAGCACCAGGAAGTCGATGTCGCTCAGCTGCGGCCACCGCCGCTCGAGCCGCTCCACGGAGTCCTGCACGAGGTCGGTGAAGACCTCGGCGCGGCTGGCCGAGAGCGGCACCTGGGGCGGCGCCACGGGGCCGCGCATGCCCCTGCCGTGGCGGTCGCGGCGGCGGGGCCTCGGCTCTGCGGAACGGGGCTGTACGGGGTCGTCCATCACTGACGAAGAGTAGTCCTCGAGATCGCCGTTTCCGCACAGCTTCCGCCCGGCGTCCGCGCCGCTTCCGAACGGCGCACCCCATGTCGCCCGATGACCGTTCCAGCCAGGCTTGAGCCCGATTCCGTATCTCTCCCGGACCGTCGATCTCGCGATGAATGACGGGAAATGAACCAAGTGGTGACCGGATTCAACACCACGCGCCCCGGTGGCCCCAGGCGTCACCGCAGGTCAGCGAGGCGCCTCAAGATCGCGTAGTGTCGGGGATCACAGCGCGACACGGTGGGGTGACCTCGGGGAGAGTCGTCGCGGCCCGCTCAAGAGTGCGGTACCGTCCAACATCGTGAGCCCTGTACGTCGCTGTTCGCGCACCGCTTGCGGCCGTCCTGCCGTCGCGACGCTGACGTACGTCTACGCCGACTCGACCGCGGTCCTCGGCCCCCTCGCCACCTACGCCGAACCCCACTGCTACGACCTGTGTGCCGAGCACTCCGAGCGCCTCACCGCGCCCCGCGGCTGGGAGGTCGTCCGCCTCGCCGACGCCTCGGGTCCGGCCCGCCCCAGCGGTGACGATCTCGAAGCGCTCGCCAACGCGGTGCGCGAGGCCGCGCGGCCGCAGGAGCGCGCCGCGGAGGCCGGTGGTTCGGGCCCGCGCGCGGCGGACCCGATGGAGGTCGCACGCCGCGGCCACCTCCGGGTGCTGCGCTCGCCGGATTCCTGAGCGCGCCTCTCTGTAGGCCCCTCTCCGTAGACAGCCTCTCTGCAGATCGCTGTCTCCGTAGACCCCTCTCGTTTATTGCTGAACAAATTCTCGTGCACGGGCCATTGACGTGCCCATGGCGTCGACACGAGCATTCCCCCATTCGTGAGAGATCGCTTTCCGCATCACGGAAGCCGGGGAGCCGCCCGTGTACGTGCAGCAACTGGAGCCCGTGGCCGACTCGCTCGGTCTGTCCGCCCTCATCGCGACCCTGCCCCTCCTCACCGTCCTCGTCCTGCTCGGCGCCGTCCGCATGAAGGCCCATCACGCGGGCCTCATCGGACTCGGCGTCGCCGCCCTGGTCGCCTGGCTCGCGTACGGCATGCCGCTCGGCCAGACCGCCTCCAGCGCCGCGCAAGGGGCCCTCTTCGGCCTCTTCCCCATCCTGTGGATCGTCGTCAACGCCCTGTGGGTGTACCGGATGACGGTGCGCACCCGGCACTTCGACATCCTGCGCCGCTCCTTCGGACGGCTCTCCGACGATCCCCGCATCCAGGCCCTCGTCATCGCCTTCTGCTTCGGGGCGCTCCTGGAGGCACTCGCCGGCTTCGGGGCGCCCGTCGCGATCTGCGCGGTGATGCTGGTGGCGCTCGGCTTCGACCCCGTGAAGGCCGCCGTCGTCGCCCTCGTGGCCAACACCGCGCCCGTGGCCTTCGGCGCCATGGGCACGCCTGTGGTGACGCTCGCCCAGGTCACCGGGCTCCCGCTGGACACCGTCGCCACCGTCGTCGGCCGCCAGACGCCGCTGCTCGCCCTGGTGGTGCCGCTGCTCCTGGTCGGTCTGGTGGACGGCCGGCGCGGCCTGCGCGAGACCTGGGTGCCCGCCCTGGTGTGCGGAGTCGCCTTCGCCGCCGCGCAGTTCGCCGCGTCCAACTACGTCTCCGCCCAACTGGCCGACATCGGGGCGGCGCTCGCAGGCGCGGGCGCCCTCGTGGCCGTGCCCAGCGCGCGCAAGGCCGCGGCGGAACCCGTACGCGCCGCGGTCCTCACGGGCGTACGCAGCGAGGACCTGGACCAGGACGACCCGCGCCCCGAGATCCTGCGCGCCTACGCCCCGTACGCGCTCATCGTCGCCATCTTCTCCATCGCCCAGATCCCGCCCGTGAAGGACCTGTTGGTGAAGGCGACGCGGACCTTCGACTGGCCCTTCCTGAACGTCGGCAACCCGGACGGCGACCCCGTCGGCGGCAACCTCTTCTCGCTGCCACTGGTGGCGACGGGCGGCACCCTCGTGCTGCTCGCCGGAGTGGGCACGGCGGCCGTCATCGGGGTGCACGCGCGCGTGGCCGTGAAGGAATGGCTGGCGACGGTCCGCGAACTGCGGTTCGCGATCCTCACCGTGACCTCCGTGCTAGCCCTCGCATACGTGATGAACCTGTCCGGGCAGGCCGCCACCATCGGCCACTTCGTCGCGGCGGCGGGCGCGGGACTCGCTTTCCTCTCGCCGGTGCTCGGCTGGTTCGGCGTGGCCGTCTCCGGCTCGGACACCTCGGCCAACGCGCTCTTCGGTGCACTCCAGGTGACGGCCGCTCAGCAGTCCGGGCTCTCGCCCGAGCTGCTCGCTGCCGCCAACAGTTCGGGCGGTGTGCTCGGCAAGATGATCTCCCCGCAGAACCTGACGATCGCGTGCGCGGCGGTCGGGCTCGCGGGCAAGGAAGGCGACCTGCTGCGCAAGGTACTGCCATGGAGCATCGGCCTGTTGCTCGTGATGTGCCTGATCGTGGTGGGACAGAGCACGGCGGTGCTCGGCTGGATGCTGCCGTGACATCGGTGGATGCTGCCGTGAACACCGGCTCGACCCACTCACAGCTGGTTGTCAGCCGTTGCGGGTAGTTTGGGGTGACCGACGGGTGCTTCGTGACCGACGAGCGCTCGCCGCATACTTCCGAGACCGCTGAACTCGCAGAACCTGCAGAGAGGGTTGGCCGTGACTGCTGATCTGTCCCAGATCGTGAAGGCGTACGACGTGCGCGGGGTCGTCCCGGACCAGTGGGACGAGTCACTGGCCGAGCTGTTCGGGGCGGCCTTCGCGAAGGTGACGGGCGCGGACGCGATCGTGACCGGGCACGACATGCGCCCCTCGTCGCCGGGCCTCTCGCGGGCCTTCGCTCGCGGGGCCGCGGGGCTCGGCGTGGACGTCACGGAGATCGGCCTCTGCTCGACGGACCAGCTGTACTACGCGTCGGGGGCGCTGAACCTGCCGGGCGCGATGTTCACAGCCTCGCACAACCCGGCGCAGTACAACGGCATCAAGATGTGCCGCGCGGGTGCCGCCCCGGTCGGCCAGGACACCGGCCTCGCCGACATCCGTGCCCTGGTGGAGGGCTGGACGGAGACCGGCGCCCCGGAGCCCGCGGCCACGCCCGGCACGCTCACCGAGCGGGACACCCTCAGGGACTACGCGGCGCATCTGCGCGGCCTGGTGGACCTGACGTCCATCCGCCCGCTCAAGGTCGTCGTTGACGCGGGCAACGGCATGGGCGGGCACACGGTCCCCACGGTCTTCGAAGGCCTGCCGCTCACGCTCGTACCGATGTACTTCGAGCTGGACGGCACGTTCCCCAACCACGAGGCCAACCCCCTCGACCCGAAGAACATCGTGGACCTGCAGAAGCGGGTGCGCGAGGAGGGTGCCGACCTCGGCATCGCCTTCGACGGCGACGCGGACCGCTGCTTCGTGGTCGACGAGAGCGGCGACCCGGTCTCCCCGTCGGCGATCACCGCCCTGGTCGCCGCGCGTGAACTCGCGCGCAACGGCGGCAAGGGCACCGTCATCCACAACCTCATCACCTCCTGGTCGGTCCCCGAGGTCGTGCGGGAGAACGGCGGCTCGCCGGTCCGTACGCGCGTGGGGCACTCCTTCATCAAGGAGGAGATGGCCAAGACGGGCGCCATCTTCGGCGGCGAGCACTCGGCGCACTACTACTTCCGCGACTTCTGGAACGCGGACACGGGCATGCTCGCCGCGCTCCACGTCCTCGCCGCGCTCGGCGGCCAGGACGGCCCGCTGTCGGCCCTGGTCGCCCAGTACGACCGCTATGCGGGCTCCGGAGAGATCAACTCCACGGTCGACGACCAGACGGCCCGCCTCGCCGCGATCAAGTCGACGTACGAAGGCCAGGAGGGCGTCACGTTCGACGAGCTCGACGGCCTCACGGTGACGGCCACCGACTGGTGGTTCAACGTCCGAGCCTCCAACACGGAGCCGCTCCTCCGCCTGAACGTCGAGGCGCGGGACGAGGCAACGATGACGAAGACGCGGGACGAGGCCCTGGCCATCATCCGCGGCTGACACGCCGCCGCCTTTGTGGGCAGGCGTTCGGGGGCCGCACCTTCCCACCCCCGGCCCGCCGCGTTTGTGCCCACCGGCCGGCAGACGGACAACGACCGTCGTCCCACCGAAGGGGGCCCGGGGCGAAGCCCCGACCGAGCACAAGCCCAGGCCCCCGGCCAGCGCCAGCGGTACGCTGACCAGGCCACATCCCCCACCCCACCCGCACCCGAAGGGACCCACCCCATGCCGCTCGAAGCCGGCCTCCTGGAGATCCTCGCCTGCCCGGCCTGCCACGCCCCCCTCAAGGAGGCGGACACGGAGCTGCTCTGCACGGCGGACGCCAAGGACTGCGGCCTCGCGTACCCGGTCCGCGACGGCATCCCCGTCCTCCTCGTGGACGAGGCCCGCCGCCCGGCGTAACAAACCGCCCGCAGCACCCGCAGGGACCCGAACCCGGCGATCGGAGGCCTGACCCCCCATGCTCGACGAATCGCTGCTAGACGCCCCAGAGGCACTCGCCGTGGCCGACCGCCGCGGCCTGCTCCGCGGCGCCGCGGAGGCGGGCGCCCGCGTCCGCACCGCGGTCCGGCACGCGACCGAGGCCGGACTCACACAGCTCAAGCCCGACGGCCGCCCCCGTTCGATCCTGATCGCGGGCCCCGGAACCGCAGCCACCTGCGTGGCCGACCTGCTCGGCACGCTCGCGGGCGCCGGCTGCCCCGTGATCCGCCTCGCCCCCACGGGCGTAGCCCCCGCCGCGGGCGCCCTGCGCTGGGCGCTGCCCGGCTGGGCGGGCTCCGTGGACCTGCTGCTCATCACCACCCCGGACGGCACGGAACCGGGCCTCTCGCTCCTCGCCGAGCAGGCCTACCGCCGCGGCTGCACGGTCGTTGCCGTGGCCCCCGCCCGCTCCCCGCTGGCGGAGGGCGTCGAGGGCACGCACGGCCTCACCGTCCCGATGGCGACATCCCCGTACGGAGAATTCGAGGCCCCGCACGACGGCGAGCGGGCCTCCGAGTCGTACGAGGCGCGCCGCCTGGAGGACGAGGCCGCGGCCTCCACTCCCGCCACCCTGTGGGCCCTGCTCACCCCCCTCCTGATCCTCCTGGACCGCACGGGCCTGATCACCGCCCCCGTCGAGACCCTGGAGAAGATCGCCGACCGCCTCGACCAGATGGCGGAGCTCTGCGGCCCCGCCATCGCGACGTACAGCAATCCCGCCAAGACCCTCGCCGCCGAGCTCGCCGAGGCCCTCCCGCTGATCTGGACCGAGGGCGGGCTCGCGGGCCCCGCGGGCCGCCGCTTCGCCGCCACGCTCGCCGAGCTCGCAGGACACCCGGCGCTCGCCGCGCAGCTCCCCGAGGCGCTGCCCGCGCACGGCGCCCTGCTCGCGGGCAGCCTCGCCCCGAGCGCCGACGGCGACGACTTCTTCCGCGACCGCGTCGAGGACGCCCCGTCCCTGCGCGCCCGCGTCGTCCTGCTCCGCGACCGCCCGTCGGACGGCCTCACCGCCGCGCCCGCCGCACGCGAGCTCGCCCACGGCCACGACATCGCGATCAGCGAGCTCGAGCCGGAGACCGGCGACGAATTGGAGTCCCTCGCGGAGCTGATCGCCGTCACGGATTTCGCCGCCGTTTACCTGGCGCTCGCCCCGAGGGACCGATCATGACCACAGCCCGGTCATGACCTGAGACCTCGCATCGCGTACGTACGTAAGGGAGAACCCCTCCGTGGACCGCCTCACCAACACCATCCGCCCCTACGCCTGGGGTTCCACCACCGCCATCGCGGAGCTCATCGGCGTCGAGCCGACCGGCGAGCCGCAGGCCGAGATGTGGATGGGCGCCCACCCGGGCGCGCCCTCGCGCACCGGGCGCGGCCCGCTCAACGAGGTGATCGACGAGGACCCGGAGCGCGAGCTCGGCAGGGCGGCGGTCGCCAAGTTCGGCCCGCGCCTGCCCTTCCTCCTCAAGATCCTCGCCGCGGGCGCCCCGCTCTCTCTCCAGGTGCACCCCGACCTGGAGCAGGCGAAGGAGGGCTACGAGGACGAGGAGCGCCGCGGCGTCCCGGTCGACGCCCCGCACCGCAACTACAAGGACGCCAACCACAAGCCCGAACTGATCTGCGCGCTCACGGAGTTCGACGGCCTGTGCGGCTTCCGTGACCCCGTCGAGGCCGCGGATCTGCTTGCCGGTCTGGGCGTCGACTCCCTCAAGCCGTACGTCGATCTGCTGCACGCCAAGCCCGAAGAGGCCGCCCTGCGCGAGGTCCTGACGGCCGTGCTGAGCGCCGACCCCGAGCAGATGGCCGCGACCGTCGCCGAGGTCACCGCCGCGGCCGAGCACCTGGGCGGCACTTACGCCCCGTACGGGGGAATCGCGCACCACTACCCCGGCGACCCGGGCGTCATCGCCGCGATGCTCCTCAATTACGTCCAACTTCAGCCCGGCGAGGCCCTGTTCCTCGGCGCCGGAGTCCCGCACGCCTACCTCGAAGGACTCGGCGTCGAGATCATGGCCAACTCGGACAACGTGCTGCGCTGCGGCCTGACCCCCAAGCACGTCGACGTGCCCGAACTCCTGCGCATCGTCCGCTTCGAGGCGACCGATACCGGCGTCCTGCGCCCGGAGGCCTCGCCCGACGGCGAAGAGGTCTACGACACCCCGATCGACGAGTTCCGCCTCTCCCGCTTCGTGCTGCCCGAAGGCGGCGCGCGGCACGACCTCACCGCAGGCACCCCGCAGATCCTGCTCTGCGTCGCGGGCTCGGTCCGGGTGGACGAGGCCGGACAAGTCGGCCCGGGGGAGTCCGTGTTCGTCCCCGCGGGCGAAAAGGCCGAAGTGTCCGGAGTCGGCACCCTCTTCCGTGCCACTGTGGTGGCCTGACACACCACGAGTCGCCCGTGCTGCAACAATGACCCACCGCAAAGGACGGGCAAAGCCGCGTCCGGACAGCGGTGGACGATGAACGTACGCAGTCGAAGGGACAACGGGCACACATGAGCGCGTCAGGCGGAACAAAGGCGATTGTCGCGGCACTCGCCGCGAACCTCGCGATCGCGGTGGCGAAGTTCGTCGCGTTCCTCTTCAGTGGCTCGTCGTCGATGCTCGCCGAGAGCGTGCACTCGCTGGCGGACTCGGGCAACCAGGGGCTGCTGCTCCTCGGCGGCAAGAAGGCGCAGCGCGAGGCGACGCCGCAGCACCCCTTCGGCTACGGCCGCGAGCGCTACATCTACGCGTTCCTGGTCTCCATCGTGCTCTTCTCGGTCGGCGGCATGTTCGCGATCTACGAGGGCTACGAGAAGATCAAGCACCCGCACGAGATCGAGGCCTGGTACTGGCCGGTCGGCGTCCTGGTGTTCGCGATCATCGCCGAGAGCTTCTCCTTCCGTACGGCCATCAAGGAGTCGAACCACACGCGCGGCAACCTCACCTGGACGCAGTTCGTCCGCCGCGCGAAGGCCCCCGAGCTGCCGGTCGTGCTCCTGGAGGACCTGGGCGCGCTGGTCGGCCTGATCCTGGCCCTCGTCGGCGTCAGCCTCGCGCTCGCGACGGGCGACGGCGTCTGGGACGGCATCGGCACGCTCTGCATCGGCGTCCTGCTCATCCTGATCGCGATCATCCTGGCCGCGGAGACGAAGTCGCTGCTCCTGGGCGAGTCCGCGGGCACGGAAGAGGTCGAGAAGATCGAGAAGGCCCTGGTCGACGGCGACACCGTCACCCGCGTCATCCACATGCGCACGCTGCACCTCGGCCCCGAGGAGCTCCTCGTCGCCGCCAAGATCGCGGTGCAGCACGACGACACGGCCGCCGAGGTGGCCGCCGCGATCAACGCCGCCGAGGAGCGCATCCGCGAGGCGGTCCCGATCGCCCGCGTGATCTACCTGGAGCCGGACATCTACAGCGAGACGGCAGCGGCGAAGGGCACCAACCCGGCGAAGTAGCCGTGCGGTTGCTGGTCTGCTTCTGAGTACGTACGCCGATGGGGCCCCGCACCTTCCAAGGTGCGGGGCCCCATCGACGTACTGCCGCGACTTACCGAACCTCACGCAGCACATCGAGGATCGCCGCATCGTCCGGCGCCGCCTCGAGCCGTGCCCGGAAGCCGGTGTCCATCAGCTTCCGCGAGAGCAGCGCGAGAATCCGCAGATGCTCGTCGCCCGCAGCCGCCTCCGGCACGGAGATCATGAAGATCAGCTTGGCCTTCGTACCGTCGAGGGCGCCCCACTCGATGCCCTCCGACGACCGGGCGAACCCGACGATCGGCGAGGTCACCGCATCGGTCTTGGCGTGCGGGATGGCGATCTCCTCGCCGAGCCCGGTGGTGCCCTGGGCCTCGCGGCGCAGCGCGGTCCGCACGAGCTCATCGATGTCGGCGACCTTGCCGGTGGTGGCGAGGAGCTCCGCCATCTCGCGGATCGCCGACTCCTTGTCCGCCGACGCCAGCTGGACCTTCACGGTCTGCTCGGTGAGATAGCCGGAGAGGACCTCGTCCGTGGCGTCCTTGGGGGCGGCCTTGGGGGCGGTCTGCGCCGACGCGGCCGGGGCCTTCTGCAGGGTCGCTCCGGAGCCACTCGCAGAGACGGCCTCCGCCCCGACGCCCGCGAGAACCGGCTCGGGACCGCCCGGCACGTCCAGGAGCGAGGCCCCGCGCCGCTTGCGCTCGCTGAGGTCGACCAGTGCGACCGTGGTCAGCGCGGTGACGACGGTGCCGATGGCGACCGCGACGAAGAACATCGGTACGCCGCCGACGGCACCCAGGACCGCCACGATCGGCCCGCCGTGCGGCACCGCGTCCTCGACGCCCGCGAGCCCCGCGATCGCACCGGCGACGGCGCCACCGAGCATGTTCGCCGGGATGACCTGCGCGGGCCGCGCGGCGGCGAAGGGGATCGCACCCTCAGAGATCCCGAACAAGCCCATGAACAAGGCGGCGAAGCCGGTCTCCCGCTCCTGCTCGGTATAGAGGCGCTTGCGGATCAGTGTGGCGAGACCCTGCCCGAGCGGCATGACCGGAATCGCCGCGGCACACATGCCCATGACGGTCTGGTTGCCGGTCGCGATGAGCCCGGCACCGAAGAGGAACGCCGTCTTGTTGACCGGACCGCCCATGTCGAACGCGATCATGAGCCCCAGGATCGCGCCGAGCAGAATCGCGCTGGTCCCCGTCATGCCGCTGAGCCAGTCGGTCAGATGCTCGAAGACCCACGAGATGGGTTTGCCGATGACGTAGATGAAGAAAAGACCGATTGCCGTGGTCGCGACGATGGGGATCACGATGATCGGCATGATCGGCTGAGCGAACTTCGGGACCTTGACTTTCTTGATCCACAGCACCAGATAGCCGGCGAGGAAGCCGGTCACGATGGCCCCGATGAAGCCCGCGCCCGCCTTCGAGTCGTACAGCTCACCGGTGTTGGCGATCCAGCCGCCGATCATGCCCGGCACAAGGGCGGGCCGGTCCCCGATCGCGTACGCGATATAGCCGGAGAGGATCGGCACCATCAGCGTGAAGCCGATGACGCCGATGTCGTTGACGTGCTTCCAGAACGAGTCGTCGGGGATGACGAGCCCGCCCTGCGGGTCGGTGTGACCGCCGAGCGAGAGCGAGATGGCGATCAGCAGACCACCGACCACGACGAACGGGATCATGTACGAGACGCCGTTCATCAGCGCCTTGTAGGCGACGCTGCGCTCCTTGCCGCCGCCACCTCCGCTCGTGATCGGATCGGCGGCGCCACCGCCGCCACCGGCCCCGTGCACCGGAGCGCTCTGCACCCGCTCGATCAGCCGCTCGGGGTTGCTGATGCCTTCGGAGACGCCGACGGACAGCACGCGCTTGCCCACGAACCGGCCGCGGTCGACGTCCTTGTCGGCCGCGATGATGATGCCGTCGGCCTCCCTGACATCGTTGTCAGTCAAGACATTCTCGGCCCCGATGGAGCCCTGCGTCTCCACCTTCATGTCGATGCCGAGGCTCTCCGCGGCCTGCGAGAGCTTCTCCGCGGCCATGTACGTGTGAGCGATACCGGTCGGACAGGCGGTCACCGCGAGCAGCTTGAGCTTCTGCCGCTTCCGCTCGCCGTCGCCACCGCCTATGAGGGGATCGGCCGGATGGTTCACGTGGATCTCCTAACGCCTAACGCCTAACGCCTTCGTCAAACAAGATCGCGCAAATGTTCCCGATCTCAAGGCATCGTGCAACACGTGGGCGCAGGTTCCAAAGAGCAAAAGTCCCTTATTGTTCGGGTCTGTCGCCCTTGCTGAGGTGCTTGCAAGGCCCATCCGCAACTCATCCGCAGCTCATCCGTTGGTGATCCGCCGCTCGTCGGCCGCTCGTCCGCCACCCATGTGGCGGCTCATCCGCCGCCTTTCTGCTGGCCGTTCGCCGACCGCTCGCTGGTCGTCATCCAGTCGTCCCCCGCTCCTCGCGTGTCCGAAGGCGGGCTGGGGCTCGCTGGGCCAATCGGTGTAGCTTTGTGACCGAGCCAGACGTCGCTGCTGATGGCGGTCGGGCGGTGCCTGCACGGACCGGCCGAGGGAGAGAGGGCCTCCGACGGACTGCGCTGTGCGCGTTGGTGCACCCCCGTGCCTATCGCCGCAGGTCAGCCATGCCCACCCTCGACCAATCCACGAGGAGCAGCTCTTCATGACGAGCCTCATCAACGGCCAGGACTTCAAGGTCGCCGACCTCTCCCTCGCCGAGTTCGGCCGCAAGGAGATCACTCTCGCCGAGCACGAGATGCCCGGCCTGATGTCGATCCGCAAGGAATTCGCCGCCGCCCAGCCGCTGGCCGGCGCCCGCATCATGGGTTCGCTGCACATGACCGTGCAGACCGCCGTCCTCATCGAGACCCTGGTCGCCCTGGGCGCCGAGGTCCGCTGGGTCTCCTGCAACATCTTCTCCACCCAGGACCACGCGGCCGCGGCCATCGCAGTCGGCCCGAACGGCACCCCGGACGACCCCCAGGGCATCCCGGTCTTCGCCTGGAAGGGCGAGACCCTGGAGGAGTACTGGTGGTGCACGGAGCAGGCGCTGACCTGGCCGAACACCCCCACCGGCGGCCCGAACATGATCCTGGACGACGGCGGCGACGCCACGCTCCTGGTCCACAAGGGCGTCGAGTACGAGAAGGCCGGCAAGGTCCCGTCCGAGGACACCGCCGAGTCGGACGAGCACCGCGTCATCCTGCAGCTGCTCAACCGCACCATCACCGACGGCTCGCAGAAGTGGACCCAGCTCGCCTCGGAGATCCGCGGCGTGACGGAGGAGACCACGACCGGCGTCCACCGCCTGTACGAGATGCACCGAGACGGCACCCTCCTCTTCCCGGCGATCAACGTGAACGACGCCGTGACGAAGTCGAAGTTCGACAACAAGTACGGCTGCCGCCACTCCCTGATCGACGGCATCAACCGCGCCACGGACGTCCTGATCGGCGGCAAGACCGCTCTGGTCTGCGGCTATGGCGACGTCGGCAAGGGCTGCGCCGAGTCCCTGCGCGGCCAGGGCGCTCGCGTGATCGTCACCGAGGTCGACCCGATCTGCGCCCTCCAGGCGGCGATGGACGGCTACCAGGTCGCGACGCTGGACGAGGTCGTCGACAAGGTCGACATCTTCGTCACCACGACCGGCAACAAGGACATCATCATGGCCTCGGACATGGCCAAGATGAAGCACCAGGCGATCGTCGGCAACATCGGCCACTTCGACAACGAGATCGACATGGCCGGCCTCGCCAAGATCCCCGGCATCGTCAAGGACGAGGTCAAGCCGCAGGTCCACACCTGGACGTTCCCCGACGGCAAGGTCCTCATCGTCCTCTCCGAGGGCCGCCTGCTGAACCTGGGCAACGCGACGGGCCACCCGTCCTTCGTGATGTCCAACTCCTTCGCGGACCAGACCCTGGCCCAGATCGAGCTGTTCACCAAGCAGGAGGAGTACCCGACCGACGTCTACGTGCTCCCCAAGCACCTCGACGAGAAGGTCGCCCGCCTCCACCTGGACGCGCTCGGCGTAAAGCTCACGACGCTCCGCCCCGAGCAGGCCGCGTACATCGGCGTAGAGGTCGAAGGCCCCTACAAGCCCGACCACTACCGCTACTGACCGAGCCGGCCCGGGCCTCTGCCCGGCACCCACGCTCATCAGCAGGCCCTCGCCCAAACGGGCGGGGGCCTGCGCCCGTTTGGGCCGCTTGGTCGGGTGGGGTGCGCTGCTGGGCTGGGTGGGCCTGTGGGCGCGCCGCTGGGTCGGGTGGGTCTGCGGTGGGGCCGCTTGGTCGGGTGGGCCTGTGGGCGCCGCCGGTCGGGCTGCTTGGCCACGGGCCGATGCATGCGCCGTCCTGCTGTGGGTCTGGGCCCGTGAAGGTCGGGGGGGGGCGGGCCAGCCGTCACTCGGGCTGCGTGCCCTGGGCGCATGCGCCACCGAACCGGCGGGGCTCGTCGGCCGGCCCGCCTGGTCACGTGGCTGCCCACCCCGGGGGGCCTGTGCCCGGCGCTAGCGAGACGTCGGGGCTGGCTGGCTGGCCCGCCTGGTCACGCAGGTTTCCCCCGGGGGAGCTTGCGCCCGGCGCTAGCGAACCGGCGGGGCTCGCCGACCAGCCCGCCTGGTCACGCGGGTGGCCCCCCGGGAGCCTGGCCCGGCGCTAGCGAGACGTCGGGGGTCGCCAACCAGCCCGCCTGGCCACGCGGCTGCCCACCCCCGGGAGCCTGCGCCCGTGAGACGGCCGGGCCGACCGCATCGCCATCCCACAGCACCCCGGATCCCCGGGAGCTGGCGGGATTCCTCGGGCGGTGGCCGAGGCGGCCTGTCGGCAGGGCGGGCGGACGGCCGCCGCTGCGGGCTCTGCGGCCTTTGCGGGCTCTGCGGGACAGTGGTGGGCAAGGGCAAACCGGTCGGCGCACGAGAGGCCGGATGCCCGTCCTGGAACCGGCCTGCGCCAGGCACGGCCGGAGACTGGTCCGAGGCCCGCCGAGCCAGACCAAGGGTAGGCGGGGCGGAGGCAGGTCAGGGAGCAGCCCGCACTGGGCGGGACCCGCCGCACGACCCGCCACGTTCCGCCCCCGAGCCGCAGGGCAGACGAGCCCGTTGCAGCTCAGCTCTCCCGAGCCGCAGGGCAGACGAGCCCGTTGCAGCTCAGCTCTCCCGAGCCGCAGGGCAGACGAGCCCGTTGCAGCTCAGCTCCCCCCAGCCGCAGGGCAGACCAGCCCGTTGCAGCTCAACTCCCCCCAGCCACAGCGCAGACGAGCCCGTTGCAGCTCAGCCCGCCCCAGCGCCCAAGCCAGCCAGCACCCAGCCCAGCCCCAGCTCAGCCGTTCAAGCTGGGCCCAGCTCGCCCCAGCCCGGCTCGCCCTAGCTGAGCCCCGCCCCAGCCGCCTCAGCCCAGCCCGCATCAGGGCCGCCCCCGCCCCCAGCCCCGCCACTGCCACCATGGTGTCGACAGCCAACAGCACTGCCCCGGCTTGGCCCCGGCCAAGAACTCAGCCCCCGACGAGGACCGAACCCCCATGCCCCGCGGCCACTATTCGCTTCACGACCCGCACGACCACACCCCCCTCGGTGAGGAACACTTCCACTGCGCCCCCGGCCCCTCCGGCTGGCGCTACGTCTCCCAGCGGATCGCCCCGTCAGGCGAGCACACCGGCTCCGTCGACCTCGCCCTCGACGAACTAGGCCGCCCCATCCGCCTCGAACTCCACGCAGGTGACTGGCAGATCCGCGCCGCCGCGATCGACGGCGTCACCTGGGTCCGCACCGACGCCACCGGCGCCCATGCCACCGAGGACAACGCCCCCGCCCACGCCTTCACCGGCACATCCCCCGCTTTCCTCGTCGCGACCACACGCCTCCTGCGCCTCACCCCCGCTTCCCCCGCGACCCGCGTCCGCCTCGTCGCCTTCACCGACCCGGTCCTCGCCCCCCGCACCCTCGACCAGTCCTGGGCCCTGCTGAAAAGCGAAGCACACCCCACTGACAACGGCCCCCTGACCGTGGACGAATACCAGGTCACAGCCCTGGACACCGGCGAACAGCACGCCGTACACATCACCGGCGACGTAGTCCTCTCCGCCCCAGGCATCGAGCTCGAGAACCTCGAAACCCCGCCCTCGACGTTCGCCTGACCTCGCCCTACGCGGGCGGCACGAACCCCGTGCTCGGAGGCGTCCCCTCAGCACCTTCCTGCCCGGCGGGGCGAGGCGCACTGCGAGGCTCGTGCCCAACTACCGGATGGGCCACGGAAGTCGGTTGAGCCGGGTATGCCGGGTAAGACGCGGGAGCCGGGGGAGAGACGGCGACCGGCGGCACGACACTGCCCGGGTACCCCGCAGCGCCCTCCGGCCGGGCATGCCCCGGAGAGGCCGCCGCACCCCCGCCGAACGCCCGCCGGGCATCACGAGCCTGCCGCTCCTGCACCACGGCGGCCAAGTACGCGGCCGGCGGAACCCCCTGCGGAGCCGGCGCCCCCGTCCGCGCCGCGAGATCCCCGGCAAGCCGCTCCGCCATCGCCCACCCCACCTGCGGATCCAACTGCCCCATCCGCGTCAGGTATTGCCGAATGGCGAGCCAGAGCCCCTCGGGCACCCCGGACAGATCGAGCCCGGAGAACCTCCCCGCAAGCCAGGGCGGCGGCGGAGGCACAAAGGCCGCGCGCCCCGCAGGCACCCGCTCCCGCACGACGAGCGTCCCCGCGAACACATCCCCAAGGCGGCGCCCACGCGCCGACACCAGCGAGGCGATACACGCGACGACCCCGAACGTCAGCAGAATCTCGACGACCCCGACAGCACCCCGCACCAACGCGTGCCGAAAGCGAATGGGCCCCCCGTCGTCCCGCACCACCCGAAGCCCGCACGCCATCTTCCCCAGCGACCGCCCATGACTGAGCGTCTCCACGGCAATCGGCCCACCGACCAGGATCAGTACGAAGGTGGCGACAGCGATCGCCGCGGCCGCCGCGTCGTCCAACGAGGATGTAGAGGCGACGATCGCCACGGTCACCCCCAGATAGACCGCCCAGGCCACCACCAGGTCGATCAGTACGGCGAGCGCCCGGCTCGGCAGCTTCGCCGGGCGCAGCTCCAGCGCCACCGCCTCGCCCGTCACAAGCTCACTCACGCCAGCCGCCCTTCCCTGCCCTGCCCTAGGAATGGCCAGTCTGCCAAGCTGAGGCAGCATCGCGCCGCAGTACGAGGAGCAGCCACCTGATGGACCTCGACGTCTTCGTGTCCGCCCACCGAGCCGAGTGGGACCGTCTCGACGCCCTGCTGCGCCGCCAGCGCCGCCTCAACGGAGCCGAGACCGACGAACTCGTCGCCCTCTACCAACGCACCGCCACCCACCTCTCCCTCATCCAGTCCGGCGCCCCGGACCCACAGCTCACCGGCCGCCTCACACACCTGGTGGCACGCGCGCGCAGCGCGGTGACGGGCACCCGACGTGCCTCCTGGCGCGACGCGACCCACTTCCTGACCCACGGTTTCCCGGCAGCGGTCTACCGCAGCCGCCACTGGTGGGTCCCCACGGCACTCCTCTCGACGCTCCTCGCCGCCGTCATCGGCTGGTGGATCGCCACACACCCCGAGGTCCAGTCCTCCATCGCTGCCCCCGGAGAGCTGCGCGAGCTCACCCGCCCCGGCGGCGAGTACGAGACGTACTACTCGAGCCACCCCGCGGCATCCTTCGCCGCCCAGGTCTGGACGAACAACGCCCAGGCAGCGGCGATGTGCCTGGTCCTGGGCGGCTTCCTCTGCTTCCCGGTCATCTGGATCCTCTTCCAGAACATGCTCAACCTGGGCATGGGCATCGGCCTGATGTCTTCCGCGGGCCGCCTGGACACCTTCCTCGGCCTCGTCCTGCCGCACGGCCTCCTGGAACTGACCGCCGTCTTCGTAGCCGCCGGTACCGGCCTGCGCCTCGGCTGGACCCTCATCGACCCGGGCCCTCGAACGCGCCGCACGGCACTGGCAGAGGAAGGCCGAGCAGCCCTGGGCATGGCGGTCGGCCTGGCCCTGGTCCTCTTCGTCTCGGGCGCCATCGAAGGCTTCGTCACCCCTTCCGGCCTGCCGACCTGGGCCCGCATAGCCATCGGAATCGCCGCTGAACTGGCATTCCTTGCGTACGTCTATCTCCTGGGCGGCAGAGCGGCACGGGCCGGTGCCACCGGAGACCTGGACCCCACAGAACGCAGCGCCGCGGTTCCCACTGCCGCCTGATGTGCGTACGACCCCGCTGACCTGCTAGTCTCCTCGACGCCCCAAGAAAACCGTTGACACGGGAGGCCTGGGGAGGTAGATTCAAACAGTTGCCTAGAACTGGACAAGTCCAGCGGCGGCAGTTAACATCTGCCTGCTTCTTGAATTTCATCAAGGCAAGAAGCCACTCCCGATAAATCGGAAAATCCGAGCCGGTCAGTCCGGCGGAAAACTTCTGATAAAGTCGGAACCGCCGGAAAGGGAAACGCGAAGGGCCGAGAGGCCGGAGCGGAAACCTGAAAGGCACCGGGGAAATCGGACACGAAAGAGTCTGATAGAGTCGGAAACGCAAGAACGAAACACCGAAGGGAAGCGCCCGGAGGAAAGCCCGAGAGGGTGAGTACAAAGGAAGCGTCCGTTCCTTGAGAACTCAACAGCGTGCCAAAAGTCAACGCCAG